>JBEKJO010000110.1:0-21095 GCA_050011195.1 Verrucomicrobiota bacterium
AGCAGCGCGTCGAGCTTATCGTGCGCGCTGGAGTCGCTGCCGGCCATTCCCAGTTTGGCCCTCTATTACACCTCGAGCACCACGAATCTCTGTTACGGAGGCAGCGTGGCAGTCAACAACGGGGCCTTCTCCGTGGTGGTGCCGGCGGATTGCGTGTTCACGCTGACTTACACCAACACGGTGGCGCCGCTGGTGATCAGCCAGGCCCCCCATTTCCTCACGCCCTTCGGGCAGAACGGCAACCTCTCCCTTACCCTGGTCGGCGCAAGCGAAAGCGCCTGCCTCATTGAAGCCTCCTCCGATCTGGTGAATTGGTTCGAGGTCACGAATGTGACGCTTGTCGGCGGCACGGCCACGATCAGCCAACCCATGACCGCGGCTGCTCGCTTCTACCGGGCAACGCTGCTGCCCTAAAGAAGGGGCGGATTTTCACAGGTGTGTCAGAAGTTGGCGGCGCCCCATTGACAACCGCCCGCCGGCAAGGCGTAGTTTATACCACTTCCAGCTCGACGATGCACTATTTCCTGTAAGGTAAACAGGCACAGTAGTTTGCGCCATATTTGTACAGACCTTGGGGGCTACCGCAGGCACGAAGACTACGCTGGGCGGCACTGTGGAAGGTATTCAGAACATCCTCGGAGGGACATCATGCCGTCCCCCGAGTCCGTAGAGCAAAACCTGTCCGTTTTGCCGCCCGCACGATGGGGCGCAAGGGTGAAAACTGCCCTTGCGCCTATAGCCGTGTCGGGTTCGACGCTACCAGAAGCGCTTCTGAGTGAGGCTCGCTGGAGCCGTGGCCTGGACGGACCACAAGGCTGGGGGGGTGGTAGCAAAAAAGGCCGTTGCTGTCAAGCAGGAAGTTAGACCCCTTGGCTTCCTCGGCGGAGGGCGAAGCCGCCAGCAGGACTCAGTGAATAATAGCAGTCCTTGATTGAAAAGGCACTATTCCTGAAACGGAGGCACCCCGGCCCTCCTTGAAGATGTAGAGCGGCGTGCCGGTTTGCTCCGCCAGTTGTCGCGCCCGTACCGCCGCGCGCTCCAGTGCATGCCCCGCCCTGGATATGTCCGCATCCGCTATCCAAAGAGTGAGAACGCGGGCAGGAGCGACTGGAGTTGCTGATTAAAGCTGCCATCAAGGCTCGTTTGCATGCCCTGAACAGCGTTCTCCAGCTCTTTTGCAACTGCTCGATCCTTCTCGTCCGCTGATTCTGACTGCGCGCTTTTCAGCAACCCCTCCAGAACTTTGCCGAGAACATCCCTGTCTTTGCTCGTCACATCGTCCAGCCCGCGTTGCGCATTGATGAAACCGCTTCCGAGCACTCCGCGAAGAGTTGCCCAATCCAATGATTTGGTGTTTGTCGGGTCGCCTGGGTCGACCGCTTGCACCGACCAGGCGTAATGCTTGGGAACGCGCTCTCGAATGGCCCGGCAGAAAACTGCTTTTTGTGCAGGCTCGGGCTTGTCCGCCTCGAACTTTGGCAAGTCCACAAAGAAGGAGGAAATGTCGCCCTCCTTGACTTGGTAACGAATCTGGATGATGGCTTTTTCGCAGTTGGGATCGAGGTCGATGATGCACTCTCCAAGAACGCCTAGTTTTGCTGCTCCCTTGTCGTAGGCGACAGTGAGCTTTACCTCAATTGCCGGGAGCTGCTTTCGGATTTCATCTTCGGGCTTTGCGTCCTGCTGTGCGCGAAAAGCCTTCCAAAAATCCTCATGCGCTGACAGGGAGAAATCCTCCAGACGAAAACTCGGATTTGTGTCAGCAAGCAGCCGGCGAAATAACTCGGTCAAAGATGTTTTGCCGCTATTGTTTCGTCCGACGATCACAGTTGCCTGCTCCTCCAGCAAGAGCTCCACCTTTGTCAGTAATCGGAAGTTCTGGATTTCAATCTTGTGAAGGCGCATAGCTCAGTTCGTTGTGAGGTTGACCAGCCCCGGCAGCAGACGCGGTAGCAGCAGGCCGCGCGTTCGGCAGAGGTTTTGGACTTGCTTGGCGAGGGTGATGACTTCGGCGAAGTGCAGGAAGTCGAGGCCGAGAATCGGGCCGGAGCATTCCTGCGGCTTGAGGCCGGAGTTGGCGGGGAACTGGTCGGCGGCAGCCCAAAGGCGCTTTTCCAGCGTGTCAGCGGCGGTGTCCTTCTCCGGTGGCGCGATCCAGTGCATGAGATTCAATCGTTTTCCAGCCTCGTAACCTTGCGCGCGAGGGTATTTCAAATGGTGGCAAAGACAAGTGAAAAGGGGTGGGTGTGGTTCTCCCGGCAGGGCCGTTGACGAAATGGTGTCTTTGTTTTGGGAGCACCGGGCGGGGACGCCCGGGGAACCCGCAAGCGGGACGCTTACGCCACTTCCGCAGATTCGACGGCTTGCGAGGACGCTCGCCCTACCGAGCCGGATGCCAGGGCTCACGAGGACGCTCGCCCTACCGAGCCGGATGCCAGGGCTTGCGAGGACGCTCGCCCTACCGAGCCGGATGCCAGGGCTTGCGAGGACGCTCGCCCTACCGAGCCGGATGCCAAGGCTCGCGAGGACGCTCGCCCTCCCGGGCCGGTTAAATCTTGTCGAACTGGCTGAGGACGTAATCCCGGGCGCGGGGCACGTCGTCGAGGGTGAGGTGTTCGATGATGACGTAAAGCTCGCGATTCAGGCCGGCCAGCAGCCGCAGGAAGAGCGGGTAATCAAGCACCCCGTAGCCCGCGGCGGGCAGGTCGGTGCCGCCGTCCGCCGCGGCTTTGACATCTTTGGCGTGGGCGAGCACGATCCGCTTGCCCAGGCGGCGGAACATCTCCTCGAGCATCGGGTCCATGCGCGACAGGTCCTCCTTGCGGTAGTAATTGCAGGGGTCCATCACCAGTTTCAGCCCCGGCACGTCGCGCAACAGCCGGTCCGCCCGGTCAATGGAACCAATCACATTCCGCCAGTAGGCCTCGATGGAGAGAACGGCGCCGTGCTGCTTGGCCGCCCGGTTCAGCTTCTCGATCGCGGCGCGGCAGGCATGATAGCCTTTCTCGGTCGCATTCTCCGGTGATTCCTCCCACTCGGATTTCGCATTCAGCGTGCCGGTTTCCGTGGAGATCACCGGACAGCCGAACTGCTTCCAGTTCTCGATGAGCACCTGCATCCGCTGTTCGCCTCGCTTCCGCCTGGCGGGGTCGGGGTCAACGACGTTGAAGTAGCCGAAAAGCCCGGCAACCTTGAGATTATGCTTCGCCAGCGTGCTGGTGATCCGGCGGGCCTTGTCCCAGTCCGGCGCCCAGGGGTCGAAGCCGATGTCGGCGAAGCCGTATTCGAGAATCACGCCGTGGAAGCCGTCGGCGGCCATGCGGCGGGCGGCTTCCTCGAGCGGCAGGCCGGCATAGACACCGGTAAAGATGCCGAGCTTGAGGTTCTTTTTGGCTCGGGCGCGCAGGTCGGGAGCGGCGTGGCTGATCAAGGGAAAGCCGACGGCGGCGGCGCTGGTGAGCTTGAGCCATTGGCGGCGATTCAAGGTATTCAGGGTGTTCATGTTTTAGTTGGGGATACAGTTAAGGGTGAGGGTTGAAGGTCTAGGCTGGATGTTTCATTCCCACAGGGCCGGAACGCGGGCATGTTCCCGGCTTACGCGGTTCGAATGGTCTAAGCCGGCAACATGCCGGCGCTCCGGCGTGTCGGCAGACGAGTTCATCAAAGGCATCATTTGCTGCTTTGCAGGAGCCGCGCCAACAGCAGCGCCATTTCCATCGCCTGCTCGTAGTTAAGCCGCGGGTCCAGAGTCGTCCGGTAGTCGCGGGTCAAGTCAGCCTCCGTCACCCCGCTGGCGCCGCCAATGCACTCCGTCACGTTGTCCCCGGTCAGCTCGAAATGCACGCCGCCGAGGTGTGTGCCGCAGTCTTTGAGGATGCGACAGGACAGCTCCAGCTCGCCGAGGATATTGTCAAAGCGGCGGGTCTTGATGCCGCCTTTCGTCGTTTCGGTATTGCCGTGCATGGGGTCGCAACACCAAAGCGCCTGTTGGCCGGCGCGGCGGATCGCTTCAGCCAGTGACGGCAGACACTTCTCCACGCGGTCCGCCCCGAACCGGTGGATGAACGTCAAGCGGCCCGGCTCGTTTTGCGGGTTGAGCACCCGGGCCAGCGCCAGCACCTCGTCGGGGGTGACGGCGGGGCCGATCTTGACCCCAATCGGGTTGGCGATGCCGCGAAAGTATTCGACGTGCGCCCCGTCGAGCGCGCGGGTGCGGTTGCCGATCCACGGGAAGTGCGTGGAGAGGTTATACCAGCCCGTGTGACGCGGCACCTGCCGGGTCTGGGCCTGCTCGTAATACAGAAGCAGCCCCTCGTGGCTGGTGAAGAAGTCCACCCGATTGATGTCCGCCAGCACGCTGCCGGTCAACGTCTCCATGAACCGCAGCGAATCGCCGATGGTTTCCACCATGCGCGTGTATTCGGCCGCGTGCGGGGAATTGGCCACGAAGCCCAACTCCCAGTATTCCGGGTGGTGCAGGTCGGCGAAGCCGCCCTCGATCAGGGAGCGAATGAAGTTAATCGTGAGGCCGGAGCGCTCGTAAGCCCGGAGCAGCAGCTCGGGGTTCGGCGTCCGATCCTCCCGGGTGAACCCGGCGCGGTTGATCATGTCCCCGCGGTAGCTGGGCAGCGTGACGCCTTTTTGCGTCTCGGTGTCGGCGGAGCGGGGTTTGGCGTACTGGCCGGCGAAGCGGCCGATGCGGGTCACGCGTTTCTTGCCGCCCTGCACCAGGACCAGGCTCATCTGCAGCAGGATCTTGAGCTTGCTGGCGATGGCGGAGGATTCGCAGTCGTCGAAGCTCTCGGAACAGTCACCGCCTTGCAGCAGGAAACGTTGGCCGCGCGTCGCTTCCGCCAACTGATGCTTGAGGTTCTCGATTTCCCAACTGGTGACCAGGGGCGGCAGCCGCGCCAACTGGCCCAGCGCCCGCTGCAGCGCGGCGGGGTCGGCATACAGCGGTTGCTGGGCGGCGGCCCTCGTCTGCCACGAGGTCGGCGCCCAATCCCTTTGGGCTGAGGTTCTGTCGGTTGCAGTCGGCATCGCTAGTTCGGCGCCCAGACTCGGCGATTCCGGCGCAAATGTAAAGGCTGGCGACAGGCTGGCGACAGGCTGGCGACAATTCCCCTGCTCACTTCGGCTCCGGCTTCGCGTAGATCTCCTTGGGCGCCCGGTCGAAGTACCTGAACAGCGCCGGGCAGAGCCAGCCTTCGAGTCCGAATTGCTCACACCAATACCAGTTGCCGCCGAATTCTGTGCGCCGCCATTCCAGCTTCACGATGAAGCCCGGGAAAGGATTCGGTGAGAAGAAGAGCTTGAAGCCCTGCCTTGCGTTGGGGATTGCTGCCGTCGCCTTCTCAATCATGAGATCGATACCCAGCAGGAGCGGCTCTTGACGCAAGCCCGCGGCTTCATCGTCAAACACCCATTGGCCATTAAGCATGTAGGGGAAAATGACCGAAATCGCATTCATGCTCTATCTTCTATAGGCTCATTGTAAGGCAGTGTCGGCTAAACCGCCAACGCCGAAATGGTCAAATACCCAGAGCCGCGGACAACGGAAGGAGATATCGGTGAATCCTCAGAACCTGGAATGCAACCTGCTGTTTTTGCCCTTCCGGAACATGGCAATAGAACAAAGAAACAGGCATGTCCTAATTGTGGATGACGACCTCGAGTTGGCGCTCACCTACCAGGAGTTGTTGCAGGCACACGGCTACGAGGCCAGCACGGCTGCGAACGGGCGCGAAGCCCTGGAACTGGTCATGAACAGCCGCGTGGACGCGATTCTCTGCGACTTGAGCATGCCGGAGCTGGCGGGTGACCTGTTCTATCGAGAAGTCGGGCGTGCTCGCCCGCGGCTGCTAAAGCGTTTCATTTTCCTTACGGCCAATGCCGACAATCCGCTTTACGAGACATTCCTGAAAGGCGTCACAGTGCCCGTGATTGCCAAGCCGGCTTCTGTGAATAGCGTGGTGGAGAAGCTGGCAGCGATCCTGGCCGGCCCCATGCCTGGCGCAAGCTCATCTGCCACCTCGAACCAGCTTTGAGCGGCCTGCGGGTGACGGGCGTCCAGAATTAAGGGAGAAACGCCGCCAGCCGGCAGTTACAGCCGCCGGGCCAGACGGGCCGCCAGACGGTCCAGCGCCAGCGAGCGGTCCAACGGCGCCAGGCGCACCTCCAACAGGCAAAAGCTCTCGGTCCACCGCTCCGCTTCACCCAGCGCACGGTCCAGCTCTTCCTCGGTTTCGACGACGAACCCGCAGCCCGCGCCCAGGATGTCGGGCAGGCGGTGATACTGCCACGGCCAGACATCGTTGTAGGGGCCATCCTGCATGTGCCGCTCGGTGCCATAGCCGCGATTGTTGAGCAGCACCACCACCGGGTTGAGTTTGTACCTGGCGACCGTGGCCAGTTCCATGCCCGTCATCTGAAAGGCGCCGTCGCCGACCAGCACCAGTGGACGCAGTTTCGGGTTGGCCAGTTGGGCGCCAATGCTCGCGGGCACGGCGAAACCCATCGAAGTGTAGTAGGCCGGGCTGATGAATTCAGTGCTCTCGCGAATGAACAGATCGGCTGCGCCAAACAGCGCGTCGCCCACGTCGGCCACGACGACCGTGCGGTCCGAGAGGAACGCGTTGAGCCGCTCGAAGAGGCGTCGGACGGTGAGTGCCTTGGGGGAGTGCGGAGTGTGGAGGGCGGAGGGCGGAGTGAGTTGGACCGGACGGGGGATTTTGCCGAGTTTGCGCCGGCGGAGACCCAGGCGGAGCAACCCGCGAATAAAGTCCTTGAAGCGGACCTCTTCGTAGGTGTGGTAGCGGATGGAGAGCTTCTCGCTGGTGGCATAGATCGAGCGCGCCGGATCGAGGCGGGCGGTGTAGATGCCGAGGTTGATGTCGGTCATGAACGCGCCGAGCAGGATGACACAATCACTGCTCTCGACGTACTGCCGGACGTCGTCGCGGCCCATCACGCCTTCGTAGATGCCGAGATAGAACGGATGGTGCTCGCCAATGACGGACTTCCCGAGCACAGTCGCGGCCACGGGGATATTGGTGTTGCGCGCGAGCTTGAGGAGCTGGTCCTGCAAACCGAACCGGTGCACTTCCACGTCCGCGAGGATGACCGGCTGGCGCGCGGCGTTGATCATCTGCCCGGCTTCGGCCAGGGCCTCGCGCAGGCTTTGGAGGTCGCTCCGCTCGTGAATCTCAGCCGTCTTGTGGTGGGGAATGCCGGGCACGGAGACGAGGTCACGGGGCAGCTCGATATAGACGGGCCGCTTAAACCGGAGCGCGGCATGGAGCACGCGATCTATTTCCTGGAAGGCAGTTTGCGGGTCGCTCAAGACCGTCGAGGCGATGGTAAGCTGCTCGAACACCTTCTTCTGGGTGTCAAACTCGCGGACCTTGTGATGCAGCAAAGGGTTCTTCTCGCGCTCTTTCATCCCCGGCGCGCCGCTGATGACGACCACGGGGGACTTTTCGGCAAAGGCCTCGGCGGTGGTGTTGGTGAGTTTCAATCCGCCCACGCAGTAGGTGACGCAGACCGCGCCGAGGCCGCGCACGCGGGCATAGGCATCGGCGGCGAAGCCGGCGCCCTGCTCGTCGCAGGTGTTGATGAGGCGCAGCTTGCTGCGGGAGAGCTGGTCGTAAAACCCAAGCACATAATCGCCCGGGATGCCGAACACGTGGCGCACGCCGTGGGCGTAGAGCCGCTGGATGAGGTATTCGCCAATGGAAGGTGAGGTTTTCATTTGCCTTGAAGCGAGATTAACATGGCCCGTCGGAAGGGTCAAAGCCTGTTGTGAGCGCCGCCAGAAGGCAAAGAAGGAAATGCTTTTGACTTCGTTTCCGCGCGCCCTACATTGCGTCGTTCGCGCAAACGACCTGAACATGCTGACGGAAGACGACATCAAGAATGCCTTGAAGGCGGTCAAGTATCCGGGCTACAGCCGGGACATTGTTTCTTTTGGCTTGGTGAAGCAGATTGCCGCCAAAGACGGGGCGGTCAGCGTCGCGATGCAGTTGACGACGAGCCACGCGGAGGTTGCGAAGCAGATTAAGTCGGAAAGCGAACGGGTGTTGAAGGCCTTGCCGGGGGCGACCCGGGTGCATGTGGAAGTGAACCACCAAGGGGCGCCGGCGTCGGCTCCGCAAAGTCCGTGGGCGCAGCAGCAGAAAGTTCCCGGTATCCGCCGGATCGTCGCGGTCGCCAGCGGCAAAGGGGGGGTCGGCAAGTCCACCGTGTCGGCGAACCTCGCGTGCGGCCTGCAGCATCTCGGGGCGAAGGTGGGCTTGCTGGATTGCGACATTTACGGCCCCACCATCCCGCTGATGATGGGCGTACACGAGCGGCCAACCATCAGCGCGGAGGAAAAGATGGTGCCGCCCTCGAACTACGGGGTGAAGCTGATGAGCATGGGGTTCCTGATTGAGGGCGATCAACCGGTGATCTGGCGCGGCCCGATGATCATGAAGACCATTCAGCAGTTCTTCAGCGCGGTGGAGTGGGGCGAGCTGGATATTCTGCTGGTGGATTTGCCGCCGGGCACGGGCGACGCGCAGCTTTCGCTCTGCCAGACCGTGCCGCTGGACGGCGGCGTGATCGTGACCACCCCGCAGGAAGCGTCGCTGGGCGTGGTCCGCAAAGGCATCGCGATGTTCCAGAAGGTCAACGTGCCGATCCTCGGCATCGTGGAGAACATGAGTTATTTCACCACTCCAGCCGGCGAGCGGGTCGAAATCTTTGGCCACGGCGGCGGGCAGGCGGAGGCGGCGCGGCAGAAGATCACCTTTCTCGGGGAAGTGCCCTTGTTCACGGAGATTCGGGAAGGGGGCGACCGGGGAGTGCCGGTGGTAGTATCCGCCCCCGACCAACCGGCGGGGCAGGCATTCATCAAGATAGCCGAAACCCTGCGTCGGCAGCTTGCATGACGGTGGTGGCAGGAAGGGCTTTGTGTGCTATATTGCTCCAGAAAGAAAGACCCGCTTATGAAGTCGCCAGCGGCAAAAGCAAAGGATTCGAGGCCCACTGGATGAAGTTGCAGATTAGTGTTGTCATCGGCTGAAGCTCTGTTAAATTCCTGCGCTCGAAGCAATTTGTATTCGTGATTATGTCCGACGAAACGAAAGAGCCGCTCTCGGGGAACGATTTGCTGAAGAACTCTTCGCTTTACAGGGAGTTTCAGGCGGAACGCGAGGAGATTCTGAAGCACAAGTGGATTGAATCCGAGAAGGCCGGTCGCGACATTGGATTTGAGCGAGCGCTGACAGACTGGATCATCAAGCACCGCTCGAAATGGCGCAAGAGCCGGCAGGCGGTTGGCCACTAAACGAGCCACCGCTTTCCTTTAAGGCAGCCCGGTGAGGCGGCCAAGGAACCATGACCAAGCCCAAAGTCCGAAGTCCGAAGCCCCAAGTCCGAAGCGGAAACGTCGGGCCGCATCTCCTTTTCCCCAAGTTCAGGATGCTGTTTTCCAACTCCCCCTCGTATGCCTGAATCCACCCTGATCCTGAATGCGGCGGCGATTCAGCGCGTCCTCACCCGCATCGCGCATGAGATTGCAGAACGGAATGAAGCCGGGAGCGAGATGGTGCTGGTCGGCATCCAGCGCGGCGGGGTGCCGCTGGGACAGCGGATGGGCACGCTGTTGGCAGGGATTTGGGGGCACGCGGTCCCGACCGGCAGCCTGGATGTCAGCATGCACCGGGACGACCTGGACCGACGCGTCGCGCCCAATGTCCAGCCCACGGTCATCCCGTTCGACGTGACCGGGAAAACGGTGGTGCTGGTGGATGACGTGCTGTTCAGCGGACGGACCATCCGGGCCGCGCTGGACGCGCTGAATGATTTCGGGCGGCCCCGGCGCATTCAACTCGCGGTGCTCATCGACCGCGGGCACCGCGAGTTGCCCATTAAAGCGGACTTCGTCGGCAAAAATGTTCCCACGGCTCCAACCGAAAGCGTCCGCGTGCGGTTGGCGGAAATGGGCGGCGCGGATGAAGTCGTCGTCGAAAAATGAACACCAACCGGAGTGATGGAGTGGCGAAGCGTTGGAGTAATGGAGTGATGGAGTATTGGAATGTTGGGAAGGCCTCTGGCTGCGGTTTCCCTCTTCCATCACTCTACCACTCCATTACTCCAATACTCCATCACTCCATCACTCCACTCCCCCGATGAGCTGGCATCGCAAACATCTGCTCGACATCGAATCACTCACGGTTGATGAAATCATGACCGTGCTCGACACGGCCCGCGCTTTCAAAGCCGTCGGCGAACGCGCCATCAAAAAGGTCCCCGCCCTGCGCGGCAAGACGGTGGTCAACCTGTTCGTCGAGCCTTCCACCCGCACGCGCACCAGTTTTGAGCTTTCCGAGCAACGCCTCTCGGCTGACATCATCAATTTCACGGCCGAGGCCTCCTCGCTCAAGAAGGGCGAGACCCTCAAAGACACCGCGCGCAACCTCGAGGCGCTGAACATTGACTTCATCGTCATGCGCCACAGCGCGTCCGGCGCGCCCCATTTCCTGGCCCGGGTCCTCCACGCCAGCGTTATCAACGCCGGCGACGGCGCGCACGAGCATCCGACCCAGGCATTGCTGGACGCGTTCACCATCCGGGAGAAGAAAGGACGCATCGCGGGCCTGAACGTGACCATTCTCGGCGACATTCTTTACAGCCGCGTGGCGCGGTCGGACATCTGGGCGCTGACGAAGCTGGGCGCGAAGGTGACCCTCTGCGGCCCGTCCACCCTGGTGCCGCGCGTATTCGAGCAGATGGGCTGCCGGGTGACGCACGACGTGGAGGAGGCCATCCGCGAGGCCGACATCATCAACCTGTTGCGCATCCAGCACGAGCGCCAGCGCAAGTCGATGTTTCCCAGCCTCGGCGAGTACTCCAGCCTGTTCGGCCTGAACAAAGACCGACTGGCCCGTACGAAGCCGGATGCCCTGATCATGCACCCCGGCCCGATTAACCGCGGTGTGGAAATCGACAGCGAAATAGCCGACTGTGGCCGGTCAGTGATCCTGGAGCAGGTGACCAACGGCCTGGCCGTGCGCATGGCCGTGTTGTTCCTCGTCAATGGCGGGAAGGGGCCGCAGGAAGTCGCGCCGTAGGAAGTCCGGCTGCCCGAGCGAGCGGGTTGGCTGTCGGGATCAGGAATTAGCGCGTAAGCGCAACTGGCGGCGGGCCAGCAGGATGGTGACCACTGCGAGCGCAGGCCCCACGACGGCAGAGGACAACCACATTCCGTAGGACACGGACATATAAACCCCGCCGTGCCTTGCCGCAGGCAGCCACCTCATGATAAACGCCGATCTCCCGACGTTAATGCCCATCAGGACGCACGGGATAATCGCACAGATAAGGATCTGAACGAACAGCGGACGCCGCAGAACGGACGCCGCGGTGTTTGCAACCGTTCTGCCCTTTCTACGGAAGACCCACCAACCCGCCGCGACGCAGCTTCCCAGGGCCAGAAGGTGGGCCGCAGTCGCGGCGACCAGAACTGTCGGAAGCAGGACGAATTGGCCAGTTGGGGATTTGAGCGGATGACCAAACCCAACCAGACCGCCCATTACGGTGGCATCCGCGAGGATGTTGGCGCAGCAACAAATCAGCGGCCATAACTGGGCGCCCAGCAGCATCCACAGCAGCCGGTTCAGCCAAACCTCTTGGCCGTTTACCTTGGCGAATTCCGGCTCCAAGGCGGGCGCGCCGCCGAGCCTTCGTGCCGCCACAAGGAAGGCCTCTTCCTCCGACAAAGTGGTGCCCCGCAACGCGGCGACCGAGTCGCGCAGATGCGTTTCCAGTTCGTCGAGGTTCTCCCGGCGAAAGCAAGGTGACTGGCTGAGGTGGTCGCGCCAGCGTTGAATTGCGGTGTTCAGGTCAAATGCGGTTTTAGTTTCCATAAACGAGTGAGTGTTTGGTGAACGGTGAGCCATTGTTGCCGTTCGGCCTGGAGCGCCTTGCGGCCCTCCTTGCGCAGACGATAGTATTTCCGCTTCCGACCGGTGCCGGCCTCGCGCCATTCCGATTCGATGAGGGCTTCTTTCTCCATCCAGTGCAGCACGGGATACAGCATGCCCTCGGTCCACTCGATGCCGCCGCCGGACAACTCCCGCACACGCTGGATGAGGGCGTAGCCGTAGCTCTCACCCTCGCCGAGGATGGAGAGGACCAGCGGCACCGTCGAGGCCGCAACCAATTCTTTCGAAAGCATGGCGGCACTATACATAGCGCCGCAATGCTTGTCAACACCCAAAGTGAAAAAATATAACCGGCGCAGTGGCGGGGGCTGCCGGCCTCGGCTGGGAATGCCTCTGGCGGGCACACTTCGACGCCCCGGCTCACCCAAACACCAACCGGCAGACAATCACGGAGGCGATGACGCCGACGGTGTCGGCAATCAACCCCGCGGGCAGCGCGTAGCGGGTTCTCTTGATGGCGACCGAGCCGAAATACACGGCGAGGACATAGAAGGTGGTCTCGGTGCTGCCGAAGATGGTGCCGGCCATCCGCACGGTCAAGCTGTCAGGACCGAGTTGGTTGACCAGCTCGGTAAAGATGCCCAGAGTGCCGCTGCCGCTGAGGGGGCGCATCAACACCAGCGGCAGGAGGTCGGGCGGAAAGCCGATCGCGCGCATGGCTGGCGACAGCGCCTTGCTCAACAGGTCAATGCCGCCCGCCGCGCGAAACATGCCGATGGCCACCAGGATCGCGACGAGGTAGGGGATGATGCGGAGGGCCACATCGAAGCCCTCTTTCGCGCCGTCCACGAACTCCTCATAGACCTTCACGCCCCGCAGGATCGCATAGAGCGGGAAGATTGAGAGCATGAGCGGAATCGAGAGCTTCGAGATCGCGTCCACGACATGCACGAAGGTAGTTTGTTTGGCCGCTTCCGGGGAGAGCGGAAGGCCCAGCAGTGTGGGAAAGGCCAGCCGCAGGAACACATAGAGGAAGAACAGCCCAAAGGCCGACATGATGAGCACACCCCACCATTGCAAGGGTGCGAGGGAAGCGGCTTCCTTCACGGGAGATTTGTCGCCGGTAGAATTCGCTGTCGCGGCTTCCGCCGCCTTTGGTCCGGCGCTCGGCGAGGGGGCAGTGGCCGGCGGCAGGCGGTAAATCGGCAGGCGAGAGAGGAGCTTTGCCGCCACGACGGCTGAGGTGGCAGCGCAGATGGTTGCCATCAGGGCGGTGCCAACGATAGCGGTCGGGTTGGTGGACCTATTGGCGGCCAGAATGGCGATGGCGGTGACCGGGATGAGTTGCACCGAACTGGTATTGATTGCCAGTAACATACACATGGCATTCGTCGCGGTGCCGGGGCGGGGATTGAGCGTTTCCAGGTCTTTCATCGCGCGCAAACCCAGGGGGGTGGAGGCGTTGCCCAGGCCGAGGATGTTGGCGGCCATGTTCATGAGGATCGAGCCCATTGCCGGATGCTCGGGGGGCACATCGGGAAAAAGCCGGCACATGACCGGTCGCAGGGCACGGGCCAGCAGCGCCACAAGGCCGGCCCGTTCGGCCAGCCGCATCACGCCGAGCCATAACGCCATGATCCCGACCAGCGGCAGCGCGGTCTTCATCACGGCCAGCTCAGCCATCTCGAAGCTCTTGTCGGCCACCGCCTTGAGGTGGTCGGTGCAGCCGCCGATAATGACGGCCAGCAGGATCAGCCCGAGCCAGATGTAATTCAGCATCGGGCGGAAGCTATACTTGCCCGGCAAGCGTTCGCGAGAAAATTCCGCGTCGGTTCAGTCTCCAAAGCCTCGCCAGACCCTGACCGGCGGGCGGTTGCGGAGTCTGTTGGTGGCAGCATTGTTCGCAGTTCATCTGCTGCACGTCGAATCGGTCGCCTGGGTGGCTGAACGCAAGGCTGTGCTCTTTGCGCTTGCGTCCTGTCTTTTTTACTCCATAGTATGTGCCGTTAAGTTTATGACGGTAGAAACATGGAACGTTTGGGATCTTGGCCAGCAGTTGCCGAGCGCTTTTCCGGTTTTGCGACATGTGAAAAGCTCAGGGGGGTGACAAATGAGGGGGTCAAGGATTTCATGACTTATTTATAATCGTCGTAAGCGCTTGGAAATAAAAAGTTTGGGGTCGTAGCTCAGTTGGCAGAGCGTCTCGTTCGCAAAGATATTCATCGTCCTGGGCTCATTTGGCCTCCATCTGGACTCACGTGGACAACAGCCTGAATCTAAACGGTTTTTAGGGATTTCGAGGTGGACTCACTTGGACTCAAAAGGCCCCCAATTCTTTCTGAGGTCGTGAAAGGGGTCGTGAAAGGGAAATCGCCGGACACTTCGACGAGCAAAAACAGTTAAGACTGGAGGCGAGGGTCAGAATCGAACCGAGAAAGGCCGATTTCAAGGGTGAGAATAGCCTGTTTGCGTTGGGAATTCCACACTTTTGTTCCACTATTTCTCACTTTCGTTCCACCCTATTTCGTTAGCCATTTCGTTAACCATTGTGCTCGCCATTTCGCGGATGGTGATCAATGCAAACGCAGAGGAAATCTGCTGCGTTGCTTGATTGCCCCGAACATCCCGACGCCAGGGGGCGGAGATTCGCAGCGCCTACACCGCCGAAGACCCGACCATCCAGGGTGACATGGCGCACCCCCCCGTCCGCGAGCCAGCGGGAAAGGTGGACTCCGGCCCCGCCGATGGAGCGCGACATCCATAGGCCGGTGCCCAAACCCGGTGCCAAGTCAGAATCCTGACAAACAAGGTGGAATCCGGTCGCTGCGTCGAGGCGCGGTAAAGAAGCGCCTACGTGATTTTGTCGACCCAGACCGGTCCGATGTCCAATTTGGGCGTAACCTCCTGATCGAATGCACCACCGGTGACGAAGCCTGGCGCGAGATAACGCGCCACACGCCCGATCTTCTCATTATCAAACATCGTTGGGCCTGGTGACTCATGCTTGAGTTCGGAATCCGGCGCCTCGTGCGCCTCACTCAGGTCACCAGATCATCACGAATCCATTTAACCCCGGCCCGGCCGCGGCTGAACCGTGGCCGGCTGCGGGCGATCCGGTTACTGCGACAAGCACGAGCACCACGTTCGCCTTGCCCAGGGGAATCGGGAAGCAACCCGTGGGGCGCGAGTCAGGTTCTTCTGTGTTAATGGTGGTCAACGCACGACGTACGGTGGCGATTGATGCGGCGGAAACTGCATGAGAACGTTGCGTCCTTCGGCAACACTCGATCAAGAGGCAAAAGAAGCGCCCTCCTTTTTACTTGGCGTCAGGGCTGGGGGATTTGAATGATGAAGAATCGGCTCGGATTGACGCCGACGGCATTGGTCACGCTGAAAGCGCCCGTAAGGCTGAAGGCTCCGGTGGCAATGCTGGTCCAATTGGACAGGGGCAGCGCCACATTGGTCGAGGTGAGGACATGGTAGGTACCGCTATCCGAACCGTTGGTACCGCTGAAGATCAGGTTGGCGCCCGAGAGCGTGACACTGTTGATGGCCGGCACGGGCACGGCCGTGGAAGCCACGACCAGATTCAAACTCACGCTGCTGACGGACAGTGAAGCCGCGGTGTTCGCCGCCAGACCTTTCCCTGTGACGGTGAGAGTGGGGGTGCCGAGGCTGATGAGTCCGCCCATTATTTGGATCAAGCTGTAGGTGCCCGCCCCCAACGGCGACGCGCCCGCGTTGTTGACGGTAATCGCGTTTCCACTAAGAACCAAGTCGCCTTGGGAGGTTTGCCAGCTGTAAAGGGCTGGATGGGCGAGATCGCCGCTGAAGGTTTGGGGCGTGAAGGTCAAGGCCAGCGGCCCCGCCACGGTAACGGTTGCTCCGCTGGAGGCGGCGCCTTTTATGGTAGCTGCCGTGGACCCAATCTCGGTGCCGGCGCCGCTGGCATTGAGCGATGTGCCGCTGCTGAAAGCATAGGAACTGATGGCCGACACATCGAAGGTCCCGCCGGCCCCGATGGAAATCGTCGGCGAATTGCTGATGGAGCCTGTGCTGCTCAAGGCCAGGGTGCCTGCGCTGATGGTCGTGGGGCCGGTATAAGTATTGGTGCCACTCAAGGTCAAGGTGCCGGGTGTGCCGGCGCTGGGGACAGTGACCGTAAGGCTGCCGCCAGAACCATTGATGATCCCGGCGAAAGTAGTGTTGGCGTTGGTCTGGAAGACCGTCAACGCGCCGGTGAGTTCGACGGTGGGAGTGCCCGTGCCGGTGCCGCCCAGACCCGTGCTGCTGGCCAGCGGGCCGATGGTCTGGCTCTTGCCGTTCATGTTAAAGAATGAGCCGTCGGCGGCGCCCTGGGCTGATGCACCGATGGTCAGGGGCGTTCCCGCCGGGAGAGCATTGTTGGCGCCCAGTTCCAAGGTGCCGGCGCCGATAAAGGTCGCGCCAGAGTAGGTGTTGGCGCCGCTCAAGATGATGGTTCCATAACCGGCGGAGTCATTGGGGCTGGCGTAGAAGGGGCCGGTTCCGCTGATGACGCCCGGCACGGTCAGCGTAAAGGTGTTTTGGACATTGATGCTTCCACCATTGGCGCCCAGAGTAATGCCGCGAGTGGCGCTCAGGCTGAAGGAAGCGGATTGGACACGGAGGCCGTAATCGTTATAAGTGTTCCCACTGGGGTGAATGTTGCAGTTCATGGACAACTGGTTGGCGACCGCAGTGGCCGGAGCGGCGCCCAGGTTGCTGTCCTTGGTGATTACCAGCGAGCCATTGCTAATGGTGGTTATGCCGGTGTAGGTGTTCGCGCCGCTCAAGGTGAGAGTGCCGGTGCCGGCTTCGGTCAACGCGCCCGACCCGGAAATGGTTCCCGACAAGGTCTGCGCGGCCGTGCTGTTGTAGTTGATCGTTCCGTTGTTGGTGATGGCGGCCGCATAAGAGCCGCCTTTCAATGAACCTGCGCCAGCGATGGCGAGCGTGCCGCCGGCGCCGATCGTGGTCGGGCCGGTATAGCTGCTGTTGGTGCCCATTAAGATCAGCGGGCCGGGGCCGGACACGGCCAACCCGTAGCCCGCGTCGACAATATTGCTGACGACTGTGATGGAGCCGCCGGCGTAGGCCAGGTTCCATTGCGATGCTATTGGGCTGCCGTCCGGAAAAAGGTTCACGGGCATAGCCAAAGTTTGCGCGCTGGTCGAGTTGTTGGTCACCCCGCTGCCCACCGTCAGGTAGCTGCCGCCGGAATTGGTCAGGGTGAACGAGCCGGCCCCGCTGTTGAACGTCAGCGAGTTCACAGCGTAGGGGTTATCCATCACCGGCACCAAGCCGACCGTGCCGGCAAAATACACATTGTCCCAGCCAGTCGGGGTCGGCGCAGCGCCCCCGCTCCAGTTCCCGTCGCTTCCGCCTTCGCTCCAGTCGGGGGTGGCGCCGTAGGCCGCGCCATTCCACACATCCGTTTGCGACGACGCGACGACGACTACCAGGTTCACATTCCCGCCGCTGACCTGAATGGAAGCGGCGCAGCCACTCGCCAAGCCCTTGCCGGAGACGCTAACGAAATAAGACCCGGAACTGGTAATGTTTCCGGTGGCTTGCTCGATCAGCAGATAGGTCCCTGCGCCTAACGCCCAGGCGCCGGCGTTGTTCACCATGAAAGTGTTGCCATTCAGCGACAAGGCGCCTTGCGAGATGTAAAGGGCCGGATGGGTGGTATCGCCGGTAATTGTAGTGGGCGTGAAAGTTAATGAAATCGCCTGCGACCCCAGGTTGACGGTGCCGCCGGACGCGCCATTGATCGCGGCTGCGGTGATGCCCAGAGCGGTGCCGGCACCGCTGGCGCTCAAGGTGGTGCTGCCGCTCAAATTGAAAGGAGAGGCAAGCCCCGACACATCGAAGGTCCCGCCGGCCCCAATGAAAATACTCGAAGTGTTGCTGATGGCACCGTAGCCGGCAGACCAGCTTGGGGGCGCCGGATCGTTGGCCAAGGCCAGCGTGGGACCACTGATGGCCCCCGGAGCCATAGTGATGGTCGTAGTGCCGGTATAAGTATTGGTGTTGTTCAAGGTCAAGGTGCCCCCCGTGCCACCGCTGGGGACCGTGACGACGAGGTTGCCGCCTTCGTTTGAGACGTGATATCCGATAACGCCGCCAAAAGTAGTGTTGTTGGTCTGGAAGATAGTCAGCGTGACTCCGGCGGCGTTGAACTCGACGGCGGGGGTGCCGACGTTGGGGCCGCCGCCGCCAATACCCGTACTGCTGGACAGCGGACCGATGGTCTGGCTATAGCCGTTCATGTTAAAAAATGAGCCGTAGCCGACGGCTTGCTTGGATGAACCGATAGTCAGGGGCGTTCCCGCCGGCAGACAATTGTTGGCGTTCAGGAACAACCAGCCGCCGCTAATAATGGTCGGACCAGTGTAGGTGCACTGGCCGCTCACGTAGACGTATCCGTCGTAGCTGACGAGAGTGTTGCCGACATACAAGGGGCCAGTTCCGCTAATGCCGCCCATGACGTACATGGTTGCGCCGGGATAGCATGAGATACTTCCGCCATTAGCGCCCAGAAAAATGCCGCGATTGGTGTTAAGGGTGAGGGTGCTGGGGTTGCCGCCATTGTCAACCAGACCGAAATTATTGGCACCGTCGTTCATGTTGTTGTTGAGAACCAACTGATTGGCGACCAGGGTAGCCGGAGGGGCGCCCAGATTGCTGTCACCGTAGGTCGGGCCGATTAACAGCAGGTCGTTGTTAACGGTAGTTTGGCCGGTGTAGGTGTTCGCGGCGTTCAAGTTAAGCTTGCCCTGACCGGTTACGCCGTTGCCGTTTACGGTCAACGTGCCTGACCCGGAAATGGTTCCCGACAAGGCCTGTGGGGCCGAGCTGTTGTAGATGAATGTTCCATTGTTGGTAATGTTCGCCGCATAATTGGTAGTAGTGGCGGTAACGCCCAAACAACCCGAGCCGGCTATGGTGAGCGTGCCTGCGCTGATCGTGGTCGGGCCGCTATAGGTATTGGCCCCGCTTAAAATGAGCGTCCCGGGACCGCTTACGGTCACCGGGCTCGTGCCGGCCAGGGGGCAGCCAATGGTGGTGTTGCCGGCGGGAACAGTGATCGTCGGCGTCGTGCCGCCCAAAGTCAGGGTGGAGCTTCCGCTGAGAGTATAACCAGCCGTAGTGAACGTGAGTCCGTCGGCGGTCACACCGGCTGCCATCGTCACGGTTCCAGCCGTTCCGGCAAAGTTCGCGGTATTGCCCGTGGTCCACGCAACATCCGAACTCCCGCTGACCCACCAGTCGGCGGTGGTATTGTCCCAGTTGCCGGAGCCGCCGCTTCCGGGACTGGCATCCGTGCCGTTGGGGTCCCAATAGGATTGGGCGGTTGCGGGACTTGGGACAGCCAAAAGGCCGGCCAGAAGCACGAGCCGGAGAATTAGAACGGATAGATTTTTCATGGGGTGGGGTGTTGGGGATGTTGGTTTGGACGCGGTTTTTTCATTTGCAATCGATCTGCATTTCTCACTGGATTTAACTTTGGGTTAATCGTTCAAGCACTCTAACTAGGATTTCCCATTGGGTTTCTTGCCCGCGACCAGGGTGGGCTTTTTTCGCGATTCTCTTCCCTCGCCACAGGTTTGCAAGTCCTTTTTCCAGACCGCCCTCGGTTCTTCGCAAACCGGGAACGTTGGGCCCGTTTCACCGGCTGTGTCCAGAAGCCAAACCGTCTGACCCTCCACAGCAAACGTGCGGCGGGCGTCTTGGGTTCAATTTTGGATCATTGGGGGTAGGCGTGGCCGCTCAGGCGGATACAGATGACCAGCAAAAGCCTTCTGCGGCGCAGGCTCGAATGGGTCTTGGGCCAGGCTCAGCAAAGCAGGCCAGGCCCCAAACTGCTGGTTCTCCTATCAAGGCCCACACGATCACCGTTTGGTCGGCAGAGGGGCTTCGAATGTCACAAACCAAACCTCAGTCGGTGCTACGGCATCCGGACACGCGGGCAGGCAGGACTTCCAGCCGAAGAACGCGGTGGGCACCGTCGGGCAGGCCGTCACGCTGAGCCAATTGGTATAGCTTCCGACCGGCGGATAAAAGGCATTAACGGCCCGTCCGTATGTTGAACGACTCACCTGCCTGCAAGGGAAATCAAGAATGGCGTCGCGGCTACAAATTGGCCTTCACCCAGGCCGTCATCAATTCATTGGTTTCGGAGTTCCACGCTTTTTGATACAACTTGCGGCTGACCTCCAGCCAGTTTGTTCCTTCCACGTTGTCCCGGCCGCCGGCCGCTTTATATTGCTCCCGCGTCGTGCTTTGAATCCGCGCATATTGGCCAACCCAGGTCACATCCTTGAGCGTTGCGGTTAACGACTTCTCAATTTGCGCCGCGGTGGGTTGCTTCTCGCTGCGATGATCTACGCCATTAATTTTGACCGTGACACCGTCCCTGAAACAATAAATCTCGTTGATGCCGTTCGCCGGCAGAATATCCTCATAAACAATCCCCCGCACTGGAAATTGTCCACCTGATTGCCAAATGATGAAATCCGCCAGCTTTTTAAGATCATTGGTGGTGGCGAGGCCTTTCGCAGAGATACAGGCATTGACCATCCAACGCGCCAAACGACGCGCATCCGGATCGAGCAAAATGACCACGGCTGTTTTATTGGTGTTGAGCGCTTTATCCTGCACGGAGTAAGTACACTGCACCGTCGGAAAGCCTTCCCATCCAGATACCACCACGGGCTTTGGATTCACTTCCATGTAACGCGCCTGTGCCAGCCGGGGAGCCAGTTCGGCCGCCAGATTATCAATCAGCGGAGACGAATTTGTGCTGGACGCAATATCCTCAGCTCTGGTGGTTAAGAGCGTGGCCCAAATCGTCACGCAGACGAGCACATATTTCAGGGCCTGTACCATGATTTGTCAGTGATTTTGGGCAAATTCCGGGTTTTGGCAAGCTTTTTTTGCGGGGATTTGTGGACGTCACGGCCTACACAGGGTATTTGTCTGGTGGAGCTGTTCTATTGGGGATTTGGCAGCGGAACAGGGAGCAGCTACATTCGCAAACTGCTGGAGAATCCCGAGGTCAAGCAATTCTTGAACGCTCAGTATGCCGATGTGCTGAATGAATTCGCCGCCCTGGTAGAACTTGAATCCTTATGATGGATTCGG
>JBEKJO010000111.1:0-20802 GCA_050011195.1 Verrucomicrobiota bacterium
GTGCCATGGCAAGATCCAGCTTGTCCAGGTTGCCGATGGCACATGCCAGGCACAAGCTGTCGTGGCTGAGCTCCGTCGTCTCCGCCAACTCGGTGTCACGGATTGGTCCAGCATTGCAGTCCTGTCACGCGAGCACGGCGATTTGGCCCGGGTCCGGACCCTTGCCGAACGCGAGTCGATTCCGATCAGGTGGGTCGCCGGGCGGAACGCCATGCCGCCGCTCCACCAGGTCCGCGAGGTAAACCAGTTCCTCGCGCAGTTGAGCAGCGAGCGCAATTCGTTCAAGCCGGCCAGTGAACTCTGCGATATGGCCGCGAAGATGTTTGAGACGAAGGACAACAATGTCTGGACTCAATTTCTGAACCGCCTGTTGGAAGCGTGGAAAAAGGAGTCTGGAAACGCCGAATTGCCGGTCCAGGACGCGCTCGAATTCTTTTATGAAGCCTGCGCCGAGAGCCGACGTGAGTTCACCTATGGCGATGGTGTGACGCTAAGCACTGTACATTCGGCGAAAGGGACGGAATTTGACCACGGCCTGCTTATCGGGCCCTGGCGGTTGCCAGGCAGCCGGAAAGCTCAAGAGGAAGAGAGGCGAACATTCTATGTCGGCCTCACGCGCGCCCGCAAGACGCTGGCCGTGTTCGACCGCAAGGATATTCACCCTTCTCTCCCGGAAGAACTGGTCGCCCCGGGAAGCATCCAGTATCAATTCACTACCGAACCGGGCGGTCCCGAGTCGATCTGGCTGGATTACAAAGTAATTTCCCTCGAAGACATTCACCTGGGCTATCCTGGGCAGTTCGGGCCGAAGCACCGGATTCACAAAGCTCTGGCGGCGCTGAGTCCTGGGGATAAACTCATTATGCGCTCCCTGGAGGGGAATGGTATTGGGCTTTTTGACAGGTCGGACGAATGTGTCGCCCGCTTCTCGCGGACGGCGCAGGCGAATTGGGCCGGCAGAATAGGCTCTGTCCGCGAGGTTCGAGTTCTCGCCATCGTTCGCCGGAACGCCGAACAGGACACCCAAGAAACCCGCCGTGAACGATACCTGGTTCAGGAATGGGAAATTCCAGTGGTTGAGGTTGTGTTCGCTGACGACTCCTGTGGATGATCTTGCTTTCTTGTCCGCCAATCGTTGGCGAAGCTCATTGCCAAGACCAGATTGTGAATATTTACTAAAAGTGGCATTATTACTGCTCAGTAAGAATTCCGATTTTCAGTAATTATAGTTGATTGATTACTCAAAATGGCGTTTCTTACTGACGAGTGAACACAAATGATTCCAGTAAACAAGCGGATATCCGCTACGAAAGCGAGCTGGTCCACCAGTTCAGGCAGCTCATTGCCGATGAGCCTGACCTCCGCTGGCAGGTTCCGCAGGAAACTTCTGCTCAGGATCGCCTGCCTTGGACGGAGTTGAAGCTCGACGATCGTTCTCACCGCTTTCAACCTGTCTATTCCTTGAAACCCAGCATACCGGCACTGGAATCACTGGTTGCCGACTGGAAGAACCCGGATCCACCCCTGCTCGTCGTGCCTGAGCTTTCGTCTCGCGTTCTCGACTTCTGTCGGCAGAAACGACTGGCAGCAGTCGACCTCAATGGCCGGGCCTACATCCGGGCCGCGGGCGTGCTTGTGGACCGTCGCCCCCTGCCAGGCCGCGACTTCCGGTTCGAGTTGGAGCCTCGAAACATCTTCGTCGGGGTAAGCGCCCGAATCATCCGGAGTTTGCTCACTAATCGGGACCGTATCTGGACCCAAAAGGATTTGCTTGCTCGTACCAAGGCCAGCTCGGGTCTCGTGTCGCGCATCGTCCAACACCTCATCAGTCAGGGCTTCATTGAGAAGAAGAGCCCACGTGAGTTCCGCGTTGGAGACCCACTGGGCCTCATTGACGCCTGGGTAAAAGCCGATGACTTCAATCGTCGCG
Organism: Verrucomicrobiota bacterium; assembly: GCA_050011195.1. GTDB lineage: Bacteria > Verrucomicrobiota > Verrucomicrobiia > Limisphaerales > UBA8199 > PALSA-1440. The sequence continues at coordinate 1,931 of JBEKJO010000111.1, forward strand.
CAACCACCACTCGCTACACAGCCTTCGGTGGCAGTCCCATCGAGATCGCGCATCAACTCCAGGCCTGGGCCGGCGAGCAATCCGTATCCCTGGCGTTCACCCACTGGATCGCCGGCTGGTTGCGCCACCCCTACACGGAACCCGTGGTGAGCAGTGCCTACGTCGCCCGACTGCCCGAAGCCGCTACCCTGGAACGACTCGGTCTTCGACCCGTCAACGAAGCGGGCAAAGTCTGGCTGCATGTGCCAGACGATGAAGGGGTTTTCCTGGAGACCCAGTCGGTTCGGGACCTGCCGCTCGTCAGCGACGCCCAGATTTATATAGACCTGCAAAACACCGGACTGCGCGGGCCTGAGCAGGCCGCCGCGTTGCGCAATTGGGAAGGCTTCTGCCGCAAATGAAACTCGGGGCTTACACTGAGTATGATTCCCAGAAGGTCGGCCTTGCCGAATGCGCCCTGTTCACCATTTGGCCCAACCTTGAAGCGTGGCATGACGATCTCGTGCTGGTTGGCGGCTTGGTTCCGCGCTATATCTGCGGGGACGTTTCTTCCGCGCGCTTGCTTCCCAGGCCAGTGACGCTCGACGCCGACATGGGCATCGCGCTCGGCGCGTCGGCGGGCGGAATGTCCAGCCTGCAATTCGCTCTGCTTGAGAAAGGCTTTCACAAAACCACCAGTCCGGAGGGCCTGATCAGGTATGAGAAAAGAATTGGCGATTACTCCGTCCCGGTTGATTTTCTGACCGAGTCTCCTCCGCACACTCACGGCACGGCTGTCGTTGATGACATCGTAGCGAGTGTTCTGCCCGGCATAGACCGCGCGCTAAAAACCGCACGCACGGTAACGGTCACGGGCAAGGACCTCGCCGATAATCCGCAAATTGCAACGGTGCGGGTTTGTGAAGTCGGACCCTTCCTCGCCATGAAACTTCGTGCTTTTATCCAGCGCGAGGAGGGTAAAGACGCTTTTGACATTCTCTATACCCTCCTGCATTACGACCGGGGGACGGCAGCGGCCGTTGCCGCGTTTGTCGAGGAGACTCGCGCTGGGAATGCCGCATGTCCCGACGCACTGCGCTGCCTGGAGAAGCACTTTCAGTCGGAGGCTTCACTCGCTCCTACGAAGGCGGCTCGGTTCTTTCCCGGGCCGGTCACGCCAAACGAACCGGCGGGCATCGGCTTTCAACGGCTCCAAATTCAACAAGAAATGGTTAACGCGGCAGGTCTGCTTAAGGCAGCTTTGGCAGCTTCGTCACCATGACCATGAGGGATGAAACGCTGAAACGCTGAAACGGGGGCGGTGGAAGGGGGCGGAGGACAAAAAGGAGACCGGGGTTCACTTTAGCGGCAAGTGGTTGCTTTGGAGTGGGACGGGCTTGGCGCGAGAGGTTGCGGCGGATGACGTGGTGGTCCAGGGAGCGGCCACTATGAACTTAAAACATAAGCTCCGACGATGTGCCTATTGCAAAAAGTTGTTCTCGCCTGACCCGAGGTGCAGGTTTCACCAACGTTTCTGTTCTGAAGCCGCCTGCCGAGTGGCAAGCCGAGCCGCGACCCAGCGGAAGTGGCGAGCGAAACCGGAGAACCTGTGGTATCGGCGGAGAGAGGAGATACTCGCGAAAAGTGCCGGCCAGAGGCCGAATAACGCGGGTTTAGGACAAGCAACGCTCCGAGATGAGAAATTGCCAGATGACCCCGTGATTGTAGGGCTTTTCGCGGTGTTACGTGGCAGCACACTGCCAAGCCAGATTGTGGAGACCTACAGGAGTGTATTAGCTACGGGGCGTGAAATTCTTCGCAGGCAAAGAAGCGCTGGCAGGAAAGACGTTGCGCCAGCAAGGACAGCAGAGTAGCGGCGTCGGCGCCGGACGCGCCGGCGGCTTTTTCCGTTCGGAGCCACCCCACAGTTCTTGATACTGAATGGCCAAGGGCGAACCAGAACACTTCCCGTGCCGCGCCGCCACCTATGTCAGGATGGCGGTGCGGCGGCGGGCATCGTCGGCCGGCAAACAGATGGCCTTCGTGCGGCGTTATGCCAGGCGGCATGGGCTCAAGATTGTAAGCGAGTACTCGGACGGCGGCGGGAGTGGGAAAGGTGGTGCTTCGCCATGAGCAGGGGGGATCTTGGGCCAATGCCGAATGTGGCTGCCGCGTATGTGCGGATGTCCACGGAACACCAGCAGTATTCGACCAGCAACCAGATGGATGTAATTCGGGAATACGCGAAGCGCCGGGGTTTGGAAATCGTTCAGGAGTACTCCGACGAGGGGAAAAGCGGGTTGAATATCCAGGGACGAGACTCGCTGGGACAGATGATCCAGGACGTGGCGGATGGCAAGGCGCGTTACTCTTCCATTCTGGTGTACGACGTAAGCCGGTGGGGACGGTTTCAGGATGCGGACGAGAGTGCGTATTATGAGTACATCTGCCGGAAGGCCGGCGTCACGGTTCACTATTGCGCGGAGCAGTTCGAGAATGACGGCAGCCCGGTGTCAACCATCGTCAAGGGGGTGAAGCGGGCGATGGCCGGGGAGTACAGCCGGGAGCTTTCGGGCAAGGTATTCAACGGGGCGTGCACGCTAATCAGGCTTGGTTATCGGCAGGGAGGGGCGGCCGGATACGGACTGCGCCGGATGCTGGTGGACCAGAACAGGGAGCCGAAGGGGGTGCTGAAGATCGGTGAGCAGAAGAGCATCCAGACCGACCGTGTGATTCTGGTGGCCGGCCCGGCGGAGGAGGTAGCGGTCGTGCGTGGGATTTACCGTTCTTTTGTCGAGGAGCGGAAGCTGGAGTCGGAGATCGCGGCGGCACTGAACGCGCGGGGGCTGGTAACAGACCTCGGCCGGGCGTGGACGCGGGGGACGGTGCACGAGGTGCTGACCAATGAGAAGTATATCGGGAACAACGTGTACCACCGGACCTCGTTCAAACTGAAACAGAAGCACGTGGTCAACCCGCCGGCTGAATGGATTCGGGCTGAAGGAGTGTTCGAAGGGATCGTCGAGCCGGAGACGTTTTTCAGGGCGCGAGAGATCATCCTCGCCCGCAGCCAGAGGCTGACGGACGATGAAATGCTGGAAAAGCTGCGCGGGGTGTTGAAGCAGCATGGGCGCATTAGCGGGATTGTCATTGATGAGGCCGAGGGCCTGCCGTCGAGCGCGGCGTTCCAGAACCGCTTCGGCAGCCTAGTGGCGGCGTACCGGCTGATCGGGTATGACCCGGGGATTGACTACAGCTTTATCGAGACAAACCGGAAGCTGCGGAAGCAGTACCCAGAGATTGTGGCATCCGTGATCCGGCGGGTCCAGGAACTGGGGGCGCTGGCGACGTGGGATGAGAAAACGGAGTTGCTTCACCTGAACGGGGAGCTGCGGGTGTCGATCGTGCTGTGCCGGCACATCATGACGCCAGGCGGAGCGTCGCGGTGGGTGGTGCGACTGGACGCGGGCCTGAAGCCGGACATTACGATTGCAGTGCGGATGGACGCCACGAACGAGGGCATTCGGGATTACTACCTCCTACCCGGTTTGGACATGACCTGGGAAAACCTGCGGATGGCGGAGGAGAACGGCATCTACTTGGATGCATACCGGTTTGAGACGCTAGACTATTTCCTGGGCATGGCGCAGCGAGTCAAGATCCAGGAGGCGGCGTGAGGTGGCTGGGGGCGAGTGGCAAGTGATCAGTAATCAGTAACCAGTGGTCAGCAACGAAAGGAAATGATGAATGGATAACGTGAATGATGAAGTTAAGATGGTGCCGATTGATCGGATTCGGATTCTGAACCCGAGGCCCCGGGATAAGAAGAAGTTCGAGCTTATTGTACAGAGCATCCGAAACCTGGGGCTGAAAAAGCCAATCCAAGTGAGTCTTCGCTCGGGGACAGAGGCGGAGGGGCCCGGGTACCCTGAGGCTACCCTCAAACTCTCGAGCCTGCCGATACCCGCCAAATCAGGTCGCTTTCCGGCTCGATGCGGATGGGCACGGGCAGAAACCGCCGGATAATTTCGGCATTCGTGGTCGTGTGCAGCGAGGGTTTGGTGGTTCGGAAAGAGCCTTCCCCTGCCAAGGCCATGGGGAGCAACAACTGGTCGGCCAAATGCTCGTCCACCGGCACATTCGCCTCAAGCCAGACCTTGGCGGCTTCGACTGCCACTTTGGCGACTTCCTCTGCGGGCCGGCCACGCTCGCCAAAGCCGGTGAAGACCGCGGTCACGTGCTCCGCTTCGATTTCCAAGACTACCGCGTTGCCGAGCCCCAGGGGGTGCGGAACATTCTCGACGGTGCATTCATCGGCCCGCCATTTCAGTTCCTCACGCACAACCGCCAGTTCCCTTTCGGCCACGTGCTCCGGGAGCTTGGAGGTCCAAATGCGAGCATGCCGGCTTAGAATCGAACCCCGCTCGAGCAAATCGATCGGGGACAATTTCGTTGCCGGTTGCACCCGCGCGTGAAATTGCCCGCCACCTGCCGGGAAGAATCCCGGGCGCTTCAATTCCAGCTCTACCGTCGGCCCCATCCGACGAATCAGGGGCATGAAGCACTTGGCCAGGAAATCAAACGAGGGCGCCAGAGGGTTGTGCGTCCCGCCTTCCAAGGTGAGCGTGCTCGGGCCGGAGGCCGTCAGCAATGAGGGAAGCACGGTTTGCAGCACCAAAGTGGCGCTGCCGGCCGTGCCCACGGCAAACCGGTAATTGCCGGGCGTCACCGGCCCCGGGCGGAACTCCAGCACCTGCGAGCTCAGCGTGGCTCCAATGACCTCGGCGCAACCGACTGTCCTGGCTGCCTCGACGGCAGTCAGGTGCTGGCGCAACAGACCCGGTTTCTGGCGCCGGGCTCGGAGGCGCTCCATGCGAAACGGTTGGCCCGTCACCAGCGACAGCGCCAAGGACGTGCGCAGGATCTGGCCGCCACCCTCGCCTTCTGACCCATCAATGGCGATCATCACGTCAGTCTTCCGCCCGCTCGCCGTGGGGCGCCATCTTGACCAGTTTGGGATCGAATTGGCCCAGGATGGTCACCAGGTCGTTCTGGGCCGCCATCACCTCGTGGATGTTCTTATAGACCATCGGCACTTCGTCCAAACCGGCGGAGATCAGGGTGACGCCCTTCTCCCGCAGGAACGCATTCACTTTCTTCCACTCGAAGGTCTTGGTTGCCTGCGTTCGGCTCATCACCCGGCCGGCGCCATGGGAGGCGGAGTTGAGCGATTCCGGGTTGCCTTTGCCGCTCACGACGAAGCCCGGCGAAGCCATCGAACCGGGAATGATGCCCAGTACACCCTCGCCGGCAGGGGTTGCTCCTTTGCGGTGAACGATGACTTCCTTTTCGACACCGTTGATAACGTGCCGCTCCTTCCAGGCGAAGTTGTGATGGTTTTCCAGGTCCAGCAGCACCTCGGCCCCTAGATTCGCGCCGACGTGCTTATGGATGAGGGCGTGGTTCGCGGCGGCGTAACAGCCCATCAACTCCATCGCCGCCCAGTATTCCTGGCCTTCTTGGGAATCCAGTGACAACCACGCCAAGCGCTTCAACTCGCTCGGCAGGTCTGGAAACTGGCTGAAGGCGAGCTTGCTGTAGTGGTCGCACACGGCGGCACCCGTGCCGCGGCTGCCGCTGTGAGAAAGCAGTGCCACGTAGGTTCCCGGTGCGAGTCCATGAATTTCCCCATGAGCGGTGAACAGGCCGAACTCGACGAAATGATTGCCGCTGCCGCTGGTGCCGAGCTGCGACCAGGCGCGGTCCTTGTTCTGCTTGGTGACCGGGCTGATGTCCCAATCCGCGTCCAAGACCTCATGCTGACGACGGTGCTTGAACGAGGCCCCAATTCCAAAGCGCGTCTCGGCCTCGATCGCCCGCGTCAGGCGGTCCTGGTGACGCTCCAGGTCCCGGGCGGGAATATCCAGCACCGTCATCTTCATGCGGCAGGCGATGTCCACGCCAACGGCATAGGGAATCACCGTGTTTTCGGTGGCCAGTACCCCGCCGATCGGGAGACCGTAGCCCACGTGGGCGTCCGGCATAAGGGCACCCGCCACTGCCACTGGCAGCAGACAGGCCCTTTCCATCTGCATAACGGCCTCGTGTTCAAGTTCTTCACCCCATTGGCGATATTTCACAGGCTCGCTCCGTGGCGGTGGCGGCGCATCGAGTAGGGCTTTGGCGAATTTGCCTCGCAAGCTGTCCTCCGTAAAAGCGGACGGATTGGCGATGATCGCCTTCACTTCCTCTTCCAAACAGGTCTTATCACCGCCTGCGAGAATAAATTTGCTGATGAAATCCGTCGCGCGCCGGGTTGCTTCACCTAGCGGCACGCCGAGACGAATAAAGTCTTTAGTGTTCATAACCCATGCAAAGATTGTCAGGTTCCCAAGTTTTCAGGTTGAATATTATTGCGCCCAATTGTCCTCGGGGCCTAACGTCATGATTTCGCGCCTCGTTGCTGTTTCCCGACCGGCCGAAAATAAGCCGCCGCCCCAGGTCTGCCAGCTTCTTCGACGAGGTCTCGAGTCATTTCGAACAGATCCGTTGGTCTCACAAGCTCTGTATAAACCTTCGTGAAAAACCTGGCCCCGAAGAACGAAACCTTACCGTGGCTGTTCTCAGCCCTTATGAAACGCAGGTCCCGATATTCAGGTAGAGGGCCCGAGAGCTTTGCAGATTTTATTCGGGCCGCCTCTTTGCCTCGAATGAAGCCCACTTTCAGCCCTGATTTTAAGGCCATTTCAAAGAACCTTTCATGGTCAAACTGCGCGAAGATTTTGACCCTGCCCATTAGGACATCGAGCATTGCATCGCGCGGATACCACAGCAGAGGTGGCATCGCGATACTTGTTCTCATGTTGAAATCCAGCAGATTGATGGCCATTGGACCTTTGACAATCTCAGCCATCTCTTGCTTCCGCGCCTCCTCCGGACCGGGGAGTCTACAGAAGTCTCCGGTTCGCATGTGAAAGAGCCTATGAGCCACCCTCAGGCCTTCATTGGTTTGGTTTGGCTGAGTTTGAATGGCAAGGAGGTGCAGGCATCCGTCGAGGGTTACCGCACTTGATCCATCGAGTTTTGCGCGTGAAATCAACCCCCAGATCTGATCACGGTAATCTTTCGATACAGACGCACTTTTGGTCATTCGAAATTTCTGACCCGAAACAGGATTAATGCCCGCATCTGTACGGACCACGTGCTCGAAGTTCTTCAGCCGTAGTTCCTGGCGTGCCATTCGGATTGCCTGTTTAGCAGCTTTAGGCCCGAGTTCGTGCGAAATTCCGGCAATTCTCGTGGCCAAGTCCGCAGTTCCCGGATCATGCAATCGCTCATGGAGGAGAATGTTCTTCTGCCCGACCTTAAGCTCCCCCACGACGAGTTTCATGCGATCACGACCCGGCTTCCACTGTGCGAAGATCACGTCGCCTAGTTGCGCTAGGGTGCTCAGATCGCAGATAATCCAAACGGTATCCTCATCCTTTGCATGCTGATCAACAATCGCGTTGAGCAGTTCTCGGATCTGGTCTACGTTCACTCGTCTTATCCCACCCTCCAAACGGAGCCGGCGCAGTATCCACTTGTCAGGCAAAAACAGGAGCCAGAGCATTCCATCAACCAATCTCCGCAGAACTAATTGTCGGTTCTGGAGAATTTTCCTCACTGTTCTGCTCTGTTCAGCTCCCAAAGCGTCTTTGTTCTCGCGCCTTTTAGTTTCTTCATTCTTAAGTTCACAGATTTTAATTTCGAGTTCGATGACCCTGGTACCGAGAGCGTCCTGCGCTTTCTTGAAACCTGGCAGACAAGCCGCCCTATAAACTAAGGCAGCCTCCGTGTGCCACTCGTCGCCGGGTCGAACCCCGGTGGTCGCGAGACCCCTGAAGGCGGTGCCGAAAGCAATATCGAAAAGTTCGGCAATTATCGGCTCGAAAGGTTCGAGAGATGGATGGTCCAACAGCATACCGGTGTGTCCACGGGTGAGAGGATTTTCTCAGTTCGTGTGCCGACAAACATAGCAATTCAACAATAGTTCCTTCTGTTCAAGAGGGCGAGTGTTTGACACCCGCCTCCATCCCTATCCCTCCACGAACAGTTTCCAGTCCGTGATGTCGTGCGAGTTGCGAATGAACGCCATTGCCGGCAGTTCCTTCGGTGCGCGAGGCGTGGAAAGGAGCTTGAGACCAGCCTCGTGCGGCAGGCGGTCAGCCTTGCGCTGGTTCACTTCCTTGGCCGACCAAACGAGGTTTTCCCAGGCGTCCTTGCCGCCGCGCGAGCGCGGCACAACGTGGTCGAGGCTGCCCTCGTCCGGGTGCAGGACCCGGCCGGTGTACTGGCACCGGTTGCCGTCGCGCTCGCGGATTGCGCGGGCGCAGAGTTTCGGACGTTTCTTCGGCACCTTGGCATAGTTCACCGCCACAATGACGGTCGGTACGCGAATCTGGCCGCGAACGGTCTGCACCCCCTCGTCCTGGTCGCGAATCGGCAGAGTGATCCACTCCGCCCAGGTGACCGGTCGGATGTGGTCCTCGCCTTCGATCTCCAGACCGGTGGCGACATTGGTGGCCATCATGCAGAACGCCTCTTGGGGCGTGCGCACGTTGATGGCCTGCCAGTTGCGGTTCAGCACCAGCACGGTCGCTTTCGTCAATATAGTGTTCATAAATTGCACACAGCCACCACCCGTGGTAGCGAGGTGTTTGTTCTTTGTTGAAATCGGCGCAGGGATTGGAAATTGGCTGCCTCGCCCGGTTTCGCTCCAGGTCCTTCGGTTTCAGAGACCGACGCGCTCCTAAATACACCACGAGGCAAATGGCCCGCCAAGCCGTAGCCAGCAAACGAAGGTTGGTCGCTCGGGAAGGTTCTGCCCCTTCGACTTCTGGGTGTAGGCCAGACATGATCCTATTTCACCACCGAGCGGAACCGGTTGGCTGCCTCGCTTGGATTTGCACCAAGACCATCGGGGTCAAAGCCCGGCATGCTGCTGTTACACCACGAGGCAAAGAGATTGGTGGAGCCGGAGGTAGTTGCAACCTCACCAAACCGGATTAAAAGTCCGGTGCCGGTCTGCTGTGGCTTCGGCTCCAGAAAAAATGGTGGGCGAGAGAGGACTTGCACCTCCAAGGCTCACAGATTCTCGATCTGTGGGGTCTGCTATTCCCTCTGAACCACTCGCCCGGAAACTGGTGCTCCCAGCCGGAATCTCACCGGCAACCTCAGCCTTCGGAGGGCTGCGCTCTGATAATTGTGCTACAGGAGCTGCTGGCGCAGAGCCAACAAATGGGGCCTCCTGCCGGTGCTGCCCCGGCTCAACTTTCTTACAAAGAAAGTTCGCAGGCTGCCGCGAGGAGGCGAAATGGTCGCAATCCCCAGTGCTGCCCTGGGCACAGCGGGCTTATGAAACCTGCCTGAGCGCTGGCTCGACTGCGGCCCTTGAGGACGGCCACCTTGCGGAGGGTGGCGAACAAAATGGAGCCCCCACCCGGAATTGCACCAGGCTGGCCTGCTTACCGAGCAGGCGCATCGCTCAAAATGCTTTGGGGGCATCGAAAATGATCGGCGCGAGACGACTTGCACGTCCAAGACTGCCTGGTTCTAAGCCAGGTGGGTCTGCTATTCCCCGCGAACCACGCGCCAAGAAACTGGTGTCCCTGACCGGCTTCGCTCCGGTGATCTCCTGCATGAGAGGCAGGCATGTTGGCTGGACTACACCACAGGGACAAAAAGATGGGGAGGGCAAACGGATTTTCACCTTTGACCTGATGCATGTGACGCATCCGCTCTGGCTGGCTGAGCTATGCCCTCATAAATGGTGGGGACGAAGAGTGCTGCCCTCTTTGCCTCTCGCATGTCAAACGAGCGCTCTGCTGATGAGCTACGTCCCCAGAGAACTGGAGCGGGTGGACGGAGTCGCACCGTCGCCTCGGCCATGGGACGGCTGCGTTCTGCTGTTGAACCACACCCGCATGAAATGGTATCCCCAGCCGGATTCTCACCAGCAACCTGGAGTTTAGGACACTCCCGCTCTGTGCTTTGTGCTATGGGGACGAGGAAGCGAACCCCTGGCTGGTCTCTTCCACCAACTCACACCCAGCGCTTTCAAAAACCGTAGTTCAGGAAGGAAAGGGCTGGGCCGCTCGAGCTGCTTCGCGTTCAGGGGTTTGAAACGGTACGCGCGTCCGGTAAGCTCCGGATCCAGGCACTCATCTAGTGCGATGCGGGTTATAAAGCCGCCTGCTCTCTTTGAGCTACGCGCGCCGAGAATGGCGGAATGCCGTGGACTTGCGCCACTTGCCCGAAGGCACGCACTGTTTAGCAAACAGGCCCGGTTCGCTTGCCCGGTTGGCATTCCAAAAATGGTCCGCGTGGCAGGAGTCGCACCTGCAACCTTCCCGTCTTGAGCGGGACGCCTCTGCTAATTGGGCTACACGCGGATGGTGCTCCCGGTCGGATTTGCACCGACACTGAACGGGGTTTAAGCCCGCCGCCTCTGCCTTGGGCTACGGGAGCAAACTGGTGCCGCGTGAGGGAGTTCCACCCCCAACCTCTCCGTCCTGAGCGGAGCGCCTCTGGTAGTTGGGCTAACGCGGCAAAATGGCACTCCCGGCAGGAATCTCACCTGCAACCTGGCGGTTCGAAGCCGCCCGCTCTGATAGTTTGAGCTACGGGAGCATGGAATGGGGCCGACGGGGAGACTCGCACTCCCGTGGGGCGGACTGCCCGGCAGTTTACGAAACTGCTGCTGTCGCTGCTGAGCCACGCCGGCATGAAATGGTGGGTCGCCACGGTGCTGCCCCGTGCTCTGCGGTTTAAGAAACCGCTGCATCGCTGCAATGCTTGCAACCCGATCGCGACACGAAGGCGGAGTTGAACCGCCGCAGCCAGGCCTGTGAGGGTCCTGACCGGCACCGGTATTCGCGTCGCGTAAAATGGTCAGAGCGACGGGTACCGCCCCCGTTTGCTCCTGCTCCCGAAGCAGGCGTCTCACTTTTAGGCTACGCTCTGATAAACCCCCAGCGCACTGACCCCGGCATCCGACTATTACTTCGACGCTGCGAGGTCTCTGCCGACACATCAGGTTCGACTGGGGAAAAGGAAATGGTCGAGCATCAGGGTATTGCGCCCTGTATTCCGGTTTGGAAGACCGGCGTGTATCTCTAAACACCTATGCTCGAAAGATGGAGTCCCGTGTGAGGGTCGCACTCACCTGCGCGGTTTTGCGGACCGCTGCCTGAGCTGCTCGGCCAACGAGACATTTTAAAATGGGCGGGCGGAGAGCTTGGCCTCCGCCCGCATGTTCCGACACAGCCAGGCATCAATGCCGCCGCTTTCGTGGCAGTCACCGGCTGGCCTCTCTTAGCAACTCCTTCTTGGCACTAGTCCGCGAACTTTCGCGCCGCTCCTTCGCCCTCCCAAAGGCGGTTGCCAATAGGCCATCGACGCCAACGTTGTCAATCAATCCGAATTCCTTCAGAACTGACGCTTCGATTGGGCGACCTGCCAATTCCTTCACTGGAAGGAACTCGTTGATCGCGTGCAGGACTCGGACATAATCCTCTTCTTCCATGTCGTCAGCGTCGAAGCAGCTTCGATCCTTCCAACCGGTGGAGGTATCGTCGGCGACGAATGGTCCGGCGGGACGGAAATGGAATCTCGCGTCCTCGCGAATGAGCCGCGTGTCACCGAGCAGCCATATGAGCAAGGTCGCGCCTTGGAGGCTGGACCGAGCATTGGTGACAATGCGGGTCTGGGGCGAGCGCTTGAGGAGCATCGAGCGCATCAGGAGCGCCGAATCCGGCGGGATTTCGCCCGAACCGACGAATTCAATCTGCAGCCGCGCGGGCTTCCTGGCTAATATCGATTCGAGCTGATAGGCCTCGTCGATGTAATTTCCCCACGAGCTCAATTTGAGCAATAGTTTGGAATGACGCCTGGCGCCTTTGGTGCGTTTGGATTTCATACGTCCTTTCATTACTAAATTGGGTTGGAGTGAAAAGTTGCGGGCGGAAGCTTTCGCCTCCGCCCGCCGTGTTGCCTTCTGGCATCTCTGAAGAACCCCCAGTTCGCTGAACCGGGCAAAACAAAGGGCGCGGCTCGCAAGAACCGCGCCCCGAAAACTTCGCTCTATCAACTATCAACTCGTCCAGCTATCAACTCACCCCGCCCTCAGCGCACCATTTCCTCCGCCAGATCGCTCCACGCGCCGTTGTTCGCGTCGGCCCCGCGCGCGCACACGCGCACGAACACCTTCCCGCTCGCCAACCCGCTGAGCGTCCCGCTGGACTTCGTCGCCGTATCCGCGTAATGCCAGTTCGCCTCCACCGACGGGTCCCCCGTGCAAACCTGCAAGATATAGGCGCTGGCGCCCTTCACCGGTTTGCACATCCAATCCGCCGCGCCCGCGTGATCACTCGTCGTCGTTTTGAGATCCTGCACCTTGGGCATCGCGCCGATGGAAGCCCGCGTGGCCCGCACGCCCATGCCCGCCAGGGCGATGATGGCCTCGCTGCCCGCCGCCTTGTTTTCCACGTACGACCCTTGCTGGCTCAAGAGCGCCCGCTGCGCCGCCGCCGCCGCCTGCAAATTCTTCAACGCCGTGTCCGCCGCGGTGAGCGCCGCGGCGCGCGCCGCAATCGCATTGCGCAACGCCGTGTTGCCCGTCGCCATCGTCGGCAGGCTCGGGTTGGGCGCGGTGAACGTCGCCGCGTTGGTGCTCATGGCCGTGTGGATGTTATCGCTCAGATCGGCCAACTCGTCGTAAGGGAGCGTCGTCAGACTCAGTTTAACTTTCATACGTTTATAGGTAAGCGACTCGGCGTCCCCGTCCCAAGAACCCACATCCCAAAATTCGTTTGGGCCGTTCCAGGTGCGAAGCATGATCGTCGAGATAGTTCAAATTTGTTCACTGCCAACAGCGCGAGACTACGCCCCCGCCCGACCCGCGCAACACTTATTAACAACTATTTTCCGCCGCCGCCCGCCCCCGACCCACGGCTAATATTCGCCCCCCCTCGGACACCCGCTCGCCAGGCTTTGACTCTCGGACGCCGACCTTTCCCCAACGCACGCCGTTCTTTCCCCAACGGACGACGTTCTTTGCCCCTCGAACGACGTTTCAGACTCTCGGACGCCGTACCTTCCCCAAGGGAGGACGTTCTTTGCCCAGGGGACGCCGTTCTTTCCCCAACAGACGCCGTCCTTTGCCCAAGGGACGCCGTTTCTTCCCCAACAAACGCCGTTCTTTGACTCTTTTTCGTCAAAAGAGAGTCAGAAAACCAGCCGGAAAGCCGCCAAAACACCAGCAAAACGGCCCAGTTCCCCCAAAAACGCCCGTCTCAGCCCTTCCCCGCCCCCCGAACCGGAAACCCGCCGAAATCCGCTCCCGCCCAGCCCCCGCCGCCGACCCGCCAACCTGACGCCTTTGCCACTTCGACAGGCGGCTCGCAACCCGCCGCAAGAGAGAATAGACAATGGGTAAACCAACGCGTACCCTTAACCCATGCCGTCATACAACACGTCGAGCATGAGGCCCAAAACTCGTTCATCCAGCGGTGCATGAAGACTCGCCGAATATTGGAGACTCTCGCGCTGATCGCCTCGGCAAACGCGGCGCTGGGTTCTGTGATCGACGAAAGGACTATCGAAATCGACCTGACGGACACAAATGCGGCAAGTCAGTGCGAGTGGGCCCCAGCGGACGCATTCGCCATTACCAAAAAGGGGCTGGGCTGGGACGGCAAGTCTAACGGACAGCACATCGGGGGAGGGGAGATTCTGACATATCCGGTTGGGGTGGGTTACTGGCACAGACCTACCACGGCGGTGCATGTCCGGGGTGAACTTTCCCCGGGACCCCAGAAGCTAACGTACCACGGCCATAGCTTCTACGACACTCCCGGCTACATGTACGCACGTCACAGCCCCGACCGTCAGCACTGGTCATCCTGGCAGGCGCTGACGTTGGTCTCGTGTACGAACAGGGTGTACGAGGGAGAGCTGGCGATTCCGTACAGGGAGCGTTACCCGTTGTACGAGAGCCTTCGACTTGAGTATGCCGACCGCGACGACGCCCCGTGGCCGGACGATGAAGAAGCGGCGGTGCGCTGGATCGTCAGTTGGAACCCGGAATTCTTCGCCACCAATCGCCCATTTATCGGATACGTTCAGTTGCTGTTCGAGGGTCCTTTTCCTCCCGGACGCCGCTTCAAAACCTTCAAGACGGTGCTCTCATATTCCGTGGGAGGATTGAATTTTGTTCCCCCGGATGATGACCACGTCAAGCTGAGCGAGGAGGAGCTTATGATGCCCTGGCGGTTTCCGTCAACCGCCCCTGGGGGCAAGCCAGGCGCTCCAGCCTCAAAGCCCGAGGCACTCGGTTCTCGTATTCTTGTGGAACGTGAAGTTCATGCGCCGGGTATGTATCCGTGGACGAACGGGATGCGGCTCACGGATGCTATCGCGTGCGCGGGAGGGTTGACCGACTTGGCAGATCGTAATCGGGTGCGTCTGTCTCATGCCGATGGCGAAAAAGAGCAATGCCTCTATGACTTTGCCGTCAAAAACAAGAGCGACGATCCGGTGCTCCGCCCCGGTGACCGGGTCTATGTCCATTCACATCCCTGACCCGTCGCCCAACCGCGGCAGAGCCAACGCCGGATGGCGAACAGTACTCTCGGCGTTTCTTGTTCGCACGGCTTGGTTTTGCATCCTGCTTCTTTGCTTCGCCGGATTGCAGATTTATTCAACGCTTTCATCATTCCCCCGTCCAGGTGCCTCCGAGCCTCTTACAGGCGCAGCCGCTTTCAACGAATCGGCCGGCATCTTCATCAGCCGAGTCACCGACGGCCCGTTTCTGTGGCTCGACCGCTTCGTTTCTCCCAGGATTGCCCTATGGCTTATATGGGTTTTCTGGACGACCGTCCTTTACATGCTTTCTGCGCTCTTGCATCGCCCGCGTTGGGTTTTTCGGCGTTCATCGTCCACGCCATGAAATCCGTATTCATCCTGAGCAGCAGCACTTTAGTTTCCGTTGTCGGCTTGGTGCTTGTGCTCGCAGGGTGCTCGTCGGTGCAGGTTAAGCCGTCGAGCACCACATTGCCCGCGACCACAGTTTTCACCAATTATCAGGCAGCGTTCAGATTCATCGCGCAGCACGAGCGATTGCCGACGGATGCGGGCACATTGTTCCGGCTGGCTGCCGACAGCGAGATTAGGGTTTGGCACTTCGACGATATGCCACCATTGTATGTCGTCACCGCCCGATATTATGCTGGCGGCATTTACGATCAGATTCGTGGAGCGCAGGACAATGGTCGGTACTACGTGCTGCGCACGTTCGCTCGCGATTTCAGCGGCGTTGGCAACACCGACCGTGGCTTCGAGTTAGTCGGGATTGCCGAAGGCAACACCTACACATGGCAGAGCATTAACCGTCGCCTGAGACTCATCACACGCTGGCACATGTCAGCCGCCGAGAGTACGACAAATGCTTACGACTGGGACGGGACGAATTTCCAGTTTGTGCGAGGAGAGGCGAGATGACAACGCCGCCCAAATCACTGGGGCGAACGCGAGCGGGCGTAGAGCTGGGGCGACGGAAAACAAACCAAAGTATGAAAGCGACACGATTTCCAACTGACGTGAGACTGTGGGAGTGGATTGCATTGGCTGTGCTTGCCGCCAGTTGGTGCATTCCTGTTATCAGCATCAAGAGCGGGCCGCACTTCAGTATTGCTACCGCATTGAAAGAGCTTATTGCGGCTGTTCACCAGCATGACGACTCAGCCACGCAACTTTTTCGCGGCGTGTTTATCGTGTTCGGGAGCGCATCGGTAGTCGTCGCGATTGTCTTTGGTTGGCTGCTGCACTGTCTTGTAGTAATCGTGCGTGCCAGAAAACGTGAGAGGACAGAACATGCCGCCTAAGTGCGCTCCAGCGAGCCGTCGCCGCGCGGGGGTTTTTGAGCTGGTGCGGGCGCGGGTCCTTTCGCGGCTTGTGTTGGCGGGCGGGCGGGCGTAGAACAGGGGCGATGGAAAACAAACCAAAGAATACTTATGTCCTCTCCAATCCTCGATCCCAGTTTGCCGGCCGATAACTCACCGCTCTCCTCGGGTGAAATGCGCGGCCAGTTCCAGGCCATCTCCGGCATGTTCGACGACATCCGAGGCAAGCTCATCTCGCTGACGCCGCTGGGCCTGACGGTTTCCAACCCGCCCACCCAGGCCGACGTGCAGGCCATCGCGGACAAACTGGATGAGCTGATCAACACCTTGAACGCCTGAGCCACCGTCGGGAGGGCGAGCGTCCCCGCGAGCCCTGACGGCGCGGGAAGTTGGGGTGACCAACCGGATTCGCACCGGCACAAACGCCTTCACGGGGCGTGATGCTGCTGTTACATCATGATCACCATTAAAGTGGTGCTCTCACGTGGACTTGCACCACGAACCTCCGCCTTCGCAGAGCGGCGTGCAGAACTAATTACACCTTGAGAGCAAATGGCATCCGTGGCCGGACTTGCACCGGCTAGGGTCGGGTTGAAAACCCGGCTGCGCGAGCTGCTTTGCATTCACGGACGAAAATCGAAGCCAGGGAGGGTGAAACCGACAAGGTCGCTGCTCGCGGGCAAGCCTTAACCCTGTGGTCTCGGATCCTCCATGGCGGTAAAGGACGCGTTAGCGCCGAAACGCACGCGTCTTGTAAGTGAGGAGCGGCCGGAACGTCGCGATGACCGAAACAAGTCCGGCATCGACGAGCTCCTGGACTACGTCCTCGATGTTTTTGTAAGCGGCGGGAGCCTCTTCATAGAGCAAGTCCCGCTCTCCGCAGATGACCCGGCCACCCAAAGGCGTCTGGGTCAACTGATCCATGCCGAAGCGTTCGCGCATGCGCTGGCGGGCTTCGCTCCGGGCCCATTTACGACCCGCACCGTGAGCCAACGACCAGGCACGGCTTTCGCCATCAGCCAGCGGCTTGACCAGGTAGCTGAGAGAGCCGCGCGAACCCGGGATGACCACCGCTTCGGTTTCGGCTGCCACAGCTCCCTTGCGGTGCACCCAAACAGTTTCACCTTCGTGCTCACGAGAGGTGATACTGTTGTGGCAACCGTCCCAGAGCAGGTCAGCCTCGGCGCCGAGTTGTTGCACGAAGCGCTGAGCGAGGAGCCCTCGGTTCACCTTGGCCCACCGCGCGGCCAGGTCGTGGCCTTGCAGGTAAGCCGCGGCGGCGAAGGACTCTGCGTCCGAGCCACTGGCCTGATGCTCCTCCACATAACTGCGCAGGATGGATTCACCCAAACCGCGCGAGCCGCTGTGGACCAGCACAACGAGTTGCTGCTTGCCCAGGCCGAAGAGCTTGAATGCTCTGGCATCAAGCACCTCATCAACCATCTGCAACTCCGCGAAGTGGTTGCCGCCACCAAGAGTTCCCAAGGCCTGGTCGAATTCAGTGGATTCAAGCTCCGAACCGACGAGCACCTCTTGCACGTCGCCCTCCCACGGATGTTCGAGGTCGAAGCGCAAATCGGCCCAACGGTTGAGCTTCATATCACGCTGGACGAGGTCGGTCTTGAACAAGGCCATACCGCAGCCGGCGTCGCCGCCGATGAGGTAAGGATAGATGAGCCCCTCGGTTACGAAGGCCGCACCAACCGGGCTGCCTTTGCCCGGGTGTAGATCCGGAAAACCGACGGCCAGTCGCATTCCATCGAATGCAGCCGCAGCGCAGAGCTGGCGTAGCGCCTCGCCTTCAATCCAACTGTTACTGGAGGCGAAAAGGCACACATTGCTTTTTGTAAGCGTGGTCATGCTTCCTTTCTCCCCGCCAAAGCGGGATTGGGGTTTCGGTGGTGCGGGTGGCTTGCGGAATTCCGCATTCCGCACTCCGCAGGTTAATGGTCCCCGAGGTTGGTATCGCGCCAACGTCTCCTCCTCTTCAGGGAGGCGCTAATCTGCCTCAGCTACTCGGGGAAATGGTCGTCCCGCGCGGTAACGCTCCGCATTCTCTCGCTTATCAGGCGAGTGCTCTGCTTTTGAGCTACAGGACGGAAAATGGCTCGAGAGGCGACCTTTGGAGGACACCCCTCGAGAGTTGAATTTCATCCAGCAACGCCGGCTGCCGGGTTACATGCGCCAATAAATGCGAAACCGTGCTTCACCGGCGTCATCCTCCCAGAGCGTTGGCGGGCCTTTCGGCTTCGGCAGCACCGGAAGGACTTGTCGCTCCTTCTTGGCAACGGTCTTAGGCTTCTGTGGAGCAGCTTTCTGCCAGCTGTTCCGCAGCCACTGCGGTATATACTGGACTATGGTCATGTTGGTCTCCTGGGGTTGAGGGTTAAAGTGGCGGATGGTGTAGGGATTGCACCCACGCAGCCCGGAGGCTCACTCGGTTTTCGGGACCGGGGCATTACTGCTCTGCCAACCATCCGCAATGGTCAGGGTGGCAGGAGTTGCACCTGCGACCTCCTCGTTCCGAACGAGGCCGTCTGCTGCTGACATTACACCCTGAAAATGGCTGCCAGGGTTGGACTCGCACCAACACCGTGCGGTTTAACAAACCGTCGTGCTACTTTGACACCACCTGGCAGTTTGAAATTGGCGCTGCCGGCAAGACTCGCACTTGCATCGGTTCGTTTAGAAGACGAATGCCTCTCTATCTCGGCCACGGCAGCATTGGAAAATGGTCAGCGCGGCAGGATTTGCACCTGCGATCCCTCGGTCCCAAGCCGAGTGCGTTGGCTGCTACGCTACGCGCTGGAAAATGGCGGATCCGAAGGGGCTCGCACCCTCAGCCTTCCCGCAGACAACGGGTTGCTCCGCTAATTGAGCTACGGATCCGAAATGGTGGGAGGTGCTGGTAATGCTCCAGTCGTCACTTCCGACAGTTGTTTGCGACACCGG
>JBEKJO010000112.1:0-20650 GCA_050011195.1 Verrucomicrobiota bacterium
GCGACACTTGCTGCGGCGGGGGAGCAGCATCGCAAAGGCACTGCAGGAAAATCATCCAAGGCGACCGCGCCAATTGCAGCGACTCAAAAAACTCACGGTCCGGTAGGTTAATGCTTATGGGGTCGCTCCCCCCCACCCCCACCGTTGCGCTACCGTTGCGCTACCGTCGCAATACCATCGCAAGTAGGGGCAGGGCTGGTTTTTTCTCAGTATTGAGAATTCATTTGCGGTCCATGTCCAACTTTTGGACACTTTTATCCCGTGAGCTTCGTGTTCAGGTTCTACTGAGAACGGGCCAAGTGGGATGGCATTCCAGACCCAAACTTCACGGATGGGAAGAACGGCATGTTCAGCCGGAAGATGGCGGAATTCAGGATGAATTCCCGGCCTACGGCATCCATGTGTACGGGCCGCTGCCGGTTGCTCAGAAGGGGCAAACGCCATAGCAAACCCAGTAACCGGGTAACTTCAGGTATTCGGCGCGGATGTAATTCTTCAACGCTTTGCGTTGCCAGCTTTCTGCTGTGCCGGGGTAGCCGAAGTAGGAAGGTCGTGAGAAAAACCGGATATCCGGCGCGTAGTGGCGGAAGCACTGCAAGGCACGGCGGGAGTGGTACCACGAGGTGACGATGATTACACGCCTGGCACCAAGCTTGCGGAGCATTGGAATGCAAAAGTTGGCATTCTGCCTAGTACTTTTTGATTTTGGCTCCACTGCGATAGAAGCGGCAGGCACGCCGTTGCGCTCCAGCAGGCGACGATTGTCCTCAGCATCCCCCCCTCCACTGACAATGATTTCGGGTGCGGCACCTGACTTAAACAATTCGGCGGCACGGATGGGCCTTTCCCCCAGGCCACCGCCCAGAACCACGATTACATCCGCTTGGACCTCCCCGCTGTCCATCGCCAGCATCTGCTCGGGGAAAAGGAAGGCGACCAATGCCGCCCCGAACGACAGCGCAAGCACTGCCAGCAGAAATCTGCGGGGCTTATGGGAGATAAACCTGAAAAGCTTCACGCTTGGCATGGCTTGGAGGAGCCTGCCGCCACCCGGTTAAGCAGTTCGTGGTAAAGCCCGGTGATCCTGGATCGGCTGAAGTTCTCCAGGATGTAGCGTCGTGCGCGTTCGCCGCGGTTGGACCATTCGCTGCGGTTGCAGAAGGCACGGAGAATTGTCTCCGCGACCTCTTGCTCATTCGTGGCGCCGGCCACTTCACCGCCCCCGGAGTCCAATACCATAGCGGCCAGGTCGGAACCGCTGTCTGTGGCGGCCAGGACGGGTCTGCCCGAGGCCATGATTCGATAGACTTTGGACGGCACCCCGTCGCTGCTGGTGCCGGCCGCCTGGGGCACGTAGGAGAGATCGGAAGCGGCATAAACCTGGTCCATGAGGGAATAGGATTGGTAGGGCAGGAAAGAGACGTTCGCCAGGCTCATTTTCTCTGCCAGCTCAACCAGTGCGGCCCGCTCGGCGCCGTCGCCAATCAGCAGGAAATTGATCTGCGTCTCGCTTTTCAACCGCGCGGCCGCGCGGAGAAGGACATCCAGATGCTGGGGTTTGCCCATGTTGCCGGCGTAACTCACCACAAACTTGTCGAGCAGGCCATGTTCCCGGCTGAACCGGTTGTCGCGGGGCAAAGGCCGGAACGTCTCCGTGTCGGCGAAGTTGGGCAGCAACACAGCCTTCTGCTCCGGGACACCCTTTTCCAGGATGCGGAGGCGCATTCGGCTGGAAATGACCGTAATAGCGGCAGCGTTGGCGTAGATGAACTTCTCCAGGGCGAGCAGACGCCGGATGAGGAACCGGTTGCGCACGAGGCCGAGGTTGATCGCCACATCGGGATACAGCTCCTGGGCGTTATAGACAAACGGCACCCCGTAGCGCTTCCCCAGCAAGTAAGCGCTCAGGGCGATGGTCGGCGGTGGGGAAGGACACAGGATGACGTCCGGGCGCGGTTTGACGAACAGGCCTGCGAAAGTGCTTACCGCGTGGAACCATCCCCAGCAACCCAGGCGATACAGGGCGTTGGGGCGCTTCCTGGGCATCCAGGTCCGGCAGACCCGAATCCCATTGTGCTCCATCGTTCCGCACGGAAACCCCCAACGCAGCCCCTTCGCCCCCTGCGGCATCCATCCTTTGGCGTTCGGGTCAAAGCTGTAATAAGGGGTGGTGGTCAGGACGGTGACTTGGTCACCCAGAGCGACAAGGTCCTTAGCCAGGTCTCCGTAAAGCTGCGCCGTCGCGACGTTATCAGGCGGGAAGACTTGCACCAAGATGAGGATGCTGGCCATAAGCCGCTATGAACGAACCCATGAGGTCAACTCCCCGGAGTTCGGCCAAGGGTGTGTCAGAGAGTCAAACCAGCCGATATAGCATCCTGCCTGAACATGCAAACGGTTTCCAAAGAAAGTCTGCTCAGGTCCCGGCCGACCAGTTCAAGGGCCTTGGATAAGATGTCATGAGGAACTGTAACAATTTGACAACCAGAGAGCTCGGCTTGAAAGATGTTCAACACTTCTCTCACGCTTGCCCAGAGCAGTTCGGCTTTGGGTTGCCCGTGAAGAAGCGCGCGAGCCGCCTGCATAACGGGGACGGGATCGCGCCCCGTATCAGCAATTCGCCCCGCAAAAATTGAAACGACCGATGGCACTTTCGGATTCAGCACTTGTGCGACGCCACCGACTTGTTCCAAAGCAAGGATGGCAGTGATATTCAACTTAACCCCTTCCCGAGACAAATCGTGCACCAGCGGCAACGTGGATTCCTGGCGTGTGTTGGTGATGGGTAGTTTCACATAAACATTGTCCCCCCAGCGGGATATCTGAAGGGCTTGTCGTCGCATTTCCGGGAATTCGTCAGAGAAAACCTCGAACGAGATTGGCTTGTCTCTTATGCTTTCTAGGACGTCTTTCGCGAAAGTTTCGTAGTCCCTTACTCCGGCCTTGCGCATGAGTGTGGGGTTCGTGGTAATCCCCTTGATGAGCGGGTTTGCATTCAGGTCGAGGATACGCTTCTTGTCTGCACCGTCAGCGTAAATCTTCACGCGGAGATTCTTAAGGTCAGTCATAAATTTGACATCACAACTCGCGGATGTGCCGTTCGTGGGCATTTTGGACCTGGCTGTTTGAGGGTGCTTCCGGATGCAGGTAATGCAACGGACGGCTCACCTGAGCCAGGATCAAGTTTGCTGCCTCAGAGGTAGAGCGGACGCGGAATTCCGGTTGCCGGTTGAGGCGCTCCGCGTACCCGCGGTCGATAAACACGGTGCGGCATCCTGCTGCAAAGCCGCAATCGACATCCCGCCATCGATCGCCCACCATCCAGCTTTGTGACAGGTCAATGCCCTCTGCTTGCGCCGCGCGCAGCACCATGCCGGGCTTCGGTTTGCGACAGTCGCAATCAGACCCCGGTCTGCCCGAGTGATAGCAGACTTCCACACGATCGATTGGCAGAAGCCGGCACATGTATCGATGGATCGACTCCACGATCGCCCGGCTAAGAGTGCCTCGGCCCACATCGGGCTGATTGGTAACCACTATGAGGTTGAAGCCGGCTTGCTTGAGCCTAATGCAGGCTTCAGGCACGCCGGGTAGAATCTCGAACTCGTTCAGGCTTGTGGGCGGATAAGGCTTGCCCTTGCGCTGCAAGGCACGGTTGATTACGCCATCGCGGTCAAGGAACACGGCACGGCTGAATTGGGTTTTCTGTATTTGGGCTCCGCGTCTCACTTCACAGTTTCCCATTTTGTTCTCCCGACTTTGAGTTTTGGATGCGAGACAATCAGATGCCATAGGACAGCTTGCAAAGCTTCCGAGTGCGGCGTGACGTGTTCCGCGTTCACCGTTGGGACGATTACGCAAGCTATGGCATTCTTTGCCGCGTAGCCACCATCGCGGCCCAAGATGCCCGTAATGGATGCTCCGACCTGCTTCGCGAGTTGGATCGCGCTAACGAGATTGGTACTGACGTTCTTTTCCTGGTTACCACCTCCGACCGAGAAGATGAGGAGGCCATCCCTGCCGACCAAACGACTGACTTTCAGCCATTCGGCGAAGACGGTGGCCCAACCCTCGTCGTTCGTGCGAGCAGTGAGTTCCGAAACGTTGTCTGTGGGTGCGTAGCACTCGAAGCCACAAATCTTGCGGAAATCGTTCGCGGCATGACTTGCATTGGCCGCGCTACCGCCCACCCCGAGCAAGAAGAGTCGCCCCCCGCGACTGCGCACCAGAGCCAACTCTTCAACCATCCGCTCGATTGCACCGGGATCGAGTTGGGCGATCACTTGTTGGACTTCTTCAAGATACTGTATTGTGAAGCTCATGCCTTGGAAACGTTGCCTGGCGCGGTATGGGTTGTCAAACCGGCGATTCCTTCAAGCGGGCTGGGATGCCTGAATTCTCAACAAGGTTTCGAGTTCCGTCAAGCCGGCAGGCGATCCGATTTCGTAGAAACGCTCCGGCACTTCATAACCGGCCAACTGCTTCTGCGCCAGCAGCCACTGCATGACGCTCGCCAGATCAAACCTCTGACCTGCGGGAAACTCCTCGAACGCCGACGCCTGAAACAGACTCAAGCCGTAGTCGATGTGCTGCATCTCCGGAAGGAGTTTTGTCTTGTCATAGACCTTGACCTCTGAATCGGCGAATACGACGTTGCTGGTATCGTATAGTCCCGTGTTGCGATACACCGTCATCAACCCGCGCTTGCCGCTGCGCCGAAAGAACTCCGCGATGGGGCGCAGCGGAGCTGTGAGATACGAGTCACCATAGGTGACGAAGAATCGCTCCCCCAGCCTGGGCAATGCCTTCTTGAGCGCCCCCCCGGTCCCGAGCAACACTGGGCCGTCAAAGGAATAATCCAATTGCATCCCGAGGTTACGCCCATCGCCGAATGCACTTTCGACCATCTCGCCGAGATAGCCGACGCACAGTACGACCCGGGTAATCCCTTGTTTTCTCAGGAGCGCGAGCTGGTGTTCAAGGAACGGTCTGCCCGCCACCCTCACCAGGACTTTGGGAACCTTCGCCGTGAGCGGCCGTAACCGTGTGGCAAGCCCACCCGCGAGGATCGCGAGAGGGAGGTCGAGGTTGCCGGGGTTCACGAGATCAACAACTTGGTTCCCTCGAAGTCGAACCGAAACCGGACTTCCTTAAGGCCGACTTCCCGCATCGCGTGGCGCAGCCGGGGTTTTTCCTCCGTGTAGAACAGGAGGAACCCGCCTCCGCCAGCCCCGATCAACTTGCCGCCCAACGCACCGTTTTGCAGGGCCAGATCATACCAGCCGTTGATCTGTTGGTTGCTCATGTTGTTGGAACGCCGTCTCTTGTGCTGCCAATGAACATCCATTAGCCTTGCAAACTCCCGCAGATCGCCGCACTCGAGCGAATTCATGGTGCGCGTTCCCAGTTCCTTCACAAAATGGAGATTCTCGATCATCGCGGGGTCACCCTCTTTGGTTTTCTTCTCCTGGTCTTCAAGTATTGAAGAAGCAAGTCGCGCATACCCCGTGAAAAACAGCAGGAGGTTGTCCTCGAGATTATAGAGAGTTTCCTGGGAGATTCTGAGGGGCCATGCCTCAACCTCACCTCCTCGCAGGAACTTGAAGCAAGTGATGCCACCATAGGCGGCGATATACTGATCCTGCTTGCCGATCGGCTCCCGAAGACGCTTGATCTCGATATCGCAAGCCTGTTCAGCAAGTTCCGCAGGATGCACGAGGTTCTTCCGATAGGCGTGCAGGGCTTTCAGCACGCCGGTTGTGAAACTGCCCGATGACCCCAACCCCGTGCCGGCCGGAATGTCAGCCATGCTGGTCAGTTCCAATCCGCGGCCGTCCAGACCGAGAATGGCAAAACACTCGCGAACGATGGGATGCTCCAGGCCGCTGGCGACGTTCACGCGCTCAAGCTTGGAGTACTTGACTATCAGATCGCCCGAGAAGTTCTCGTGAATTGTGATATAGACGTACTTGTCAATGGCGGCTGCCACCAAAAACCCGCCGTATTGCTCGTAGTACGATGGCAGGTCAGTGCCGCCGCCGCCCAGGGTGATGCGGAGGGGTGATCGGGTGATAATCATTGGTATCCTTGAGACTGAAACCAGCAGGCAGCATCAACGGCAGGCAGACCGGCCGGGCAACAAAAGCACATCCGCAAACCAGAAATGGGCCATCTGAGACGAATGCCGGACGATTCCTTGCTGAGGCCAGCGGTGAGACCACAGAATTCCCCAAAGGCTTCCCATTTAACAGGGGGTCCTAGCAGCGCTGCAACACCCATTGGTTCTGTTGCAGCCATCGCACGGTGCGTACAATTGCCTCACTGATCTTCAGCTTTGGCGTCCATCCCAAGGCTTGAATCTTGCGCGTGTCAAGGAAGATGAAAGGGTTGTCGCCGATCCAGCCCTTGCTCCCCCCGGTGTATTCGAGTTCCGGCGACAAGCCAAGGTGCTGGCAAATCACGCGGATTGAATCGTTGACCTCCACGTACTCGAGCGCGCCCAAGTTGAAAGTTGCAACCCGGTGCTTCTCCCGTCCGGCGACACCGAGGGACATGACATGCAGCATCGCGTCCAGGCAGTCGCCCACAAACAGGTATGATTTCCGCTGAGTGCCATCGCCGAGCACCTTCAAGCGGCGAGGATGATCCAGCAACTGCCGGTAGAAATCAAGCACATGGCCGTGGGTATAGCGCTCTCCGAGGATGGAGACGAAACGGAAAATGTAAGCGCTGAACCCGAAGCCTTCGCAGTAAGCGTGAATCAAACACTCTCCCGCGACTTTTGATGCGGCATAGAGAGAGGTCTGTATCGGGAACGGATGGTTTTCGGGCGTGGGAATAGTCAGAGCTTCCCCATAGACTGACCCGGTTGAGGCGAATGCAATGGTCGAAATTCCGTTGGCCCGCATTGCCTCCAGAACATTGAAGGTCGCGAGCGTGTTCTGCTCCAAATCCCTGCGCGGGTGTTGCAGCCCGAACCGCACGTCGGCGTTGGCGGCGAGGTGATAAACCACGTCGCAGCCCGACATGGCTGCTGCCAGTGAGGGCGTGTCGAGGTTGTCCCCGCGGACGAGACTAAAGCCGGGGTACTTAGATGCCTCCGCCAGAAACTCGGGCTGCCCCGTGGAGAAGTTGTCCCAACCCACAACGGGTACGCCCAGCGAAAGGAGGCGGTCAACGAGATGGCTGCCGATGAATCCCGCGGCGCCCGTGATGAAGGCTTTGCTGCTAAATGGTCTGGGCATGATTAGCAGCGTGGCTCGGAAGAATACGCCGGCCGGCCGGCTGATAGACGGCTGGTTTCACTGTCCAAACAAGCAGGCGGGTTTGCCGGCCCTGCCAAGCACCCAGTGATAAATGGCGTCCAAAGCTTCCAAGGCGGCCGTCAAAGAGTACCGTTCTTCGACCAGTTTCCGACCGCCCGACCCCATCAACTGGCGCTGTGCTGACGTTGACTCAAGCGCCTTGCTAAGCTGCTCCACCAGCGAGTTCACTGTCGGGGAGGCAATCCAGCCGCACCCCCGGTCGCTCAGGTGGCGCCAAGGCGTCCCGGTCGTCGTCAGCACGGGCGTGCCATGAGCCAGAGCTTCGGCGACCGTATTGCCAAAATTCTCCGAATAAGTCGGCAAGACATAGAACGCCGCGTTGGAGTAAGCCCAACATCTTTGGATCTCATCCACATGTCCAGCCCAGACCACACTCCTGCCGATGCCGAGCGTCTTGGCCTTCTCCCGGCAAGCGCGGATGTATTCTGGCGTTCCTGTGCCGGCCACCAACAGGCTGTGATTCGGGTGTCCTGGCGAAAGACGCGCCCATGCTTCCAGCAGCAGGTCTATTCCCTTCTTTGGATGGAGCCGTGAGAGAAAGAGCAGGAACTCCCTGCCTACCAGTTCAGGCCACGGACAACTCCGCGGGAGCAGGCTTTGAAGGCGGGCTACACCGGCGACATCCACGCCTACTGGGACCAGCGCGATCGGGTTGGTGAAGCCGAGTCGCCGGAGGTCTGCCGCTTCAGCCGGTGAGTTGACATGCAAACAGGCCGCGCCGCGCAGCACCCGATCTTGGAACCAAACCCGCGCCACTGCTTTTCGGAGGCGTTTCTGGCCCAGGGCGTAGCGTTCGTACATGCCCATCAAATGCACCAGATAGGGACGCTGCCGCCGCCGGGCTTCCACTGCTCCATAATACATCGCGCGCAGCCAGGCGCCGTGCAGGTGATAGACATCGGGAGAAGGGTCCTGCCGCAGGCGGGTCCTCAAGCCGGGGGAACGGCCCAGCCTGCTTGGGAAGGCGACCTTTCCAGCGAACCAGTCTATGGGCGGATCGAGGCGGATGGCCGGCGACGTGCCGGGAAATCCTTCCAAGACCCGCACCGAAACCGCGTGCCCCGCGGCGGCCTGCCGCCTGCAGTGCAGGGGGAGCTCATTCGCCGGACCGCCGTGTTCCGGGGAAAAAAGACCGACCACGTGTGTTATGCGCATCTTAATGAAGATCCACCAAGGTTGCCTGTCGCGGCCTGGTCACACTTGCGCTGCCAACTCGCGATACAGTGACGCGTATTTTTCCGCAACTGCTTTCGGTGTAAATCGTTTTGCGTTTTCAAGTCCGGCCTGCACCAGGCTGTCACGGTAAGCGGCGTCCCGCCAGACCCGCAAGACTCCCGTCCGGATCGAAGCGCAATCATACGGATCAACCAAACAGGCTGCCTTCCCCGCCACTTCGGGCATGGAGAGAAGGTCGCTCGTGACAACCGGGCGACCCGTGGCATTGGCTTCGACTATCGGCAGGCCAAAACCCTCGTAGGCGGACGCAAAAACCACCATGTCGCAAGCCTGGTAGGCACGCACGACTTCAGCATCCGTGGCTCGCGGGATGTTGGAGTGCCGAATCCCTTGCTGCTCCAGCAGGGCACGTTGCGCCGTCGTCAACGTCCCGATGATGTTCAGGTGGCAACGCAGGCCGGCAAGCGCCTCGATCACCCGTTCAAGATTCTTGTTGGCCGCAGTTCCGAGATGAAGCAGCTCCGGGTCGCTGTCATTGAATTTCTTCGGGGCAGGGACGAAATCGCTGGCAACACAATTGTGAATCACGCGGATCTTCGCGGGATCACAATGGACATGGCGCAGCAGTTCCCGGCGGGTAGCCTCCGACACCACCGACACGAGGCCGGCACGCCGCACCGGCAGCGTGTACCAGATGAGTTTGAAGGCGGCTCGCTTGAGTCCCCCCAGCCGCTCCAGCGTGGCACAGTCATGGACCGTGAGGAGTGTCCGGCGGCCATTCAGGCTCATCAGCAAATAATGGACATCGCCGGTTACGTGATTGACTTGTGCCTGGTGCCGCGCGGCATCGGCCATATTCACCAGGCGCGGGAAAACGCCCTTGCTGAAACGCGGGCAGGTGTGTGTCGAACAGCGCACATCGGCTGGCATCGCCATTCTTATCTCACGGAATAGACGCTCGATGCTCAGATATCCAGGGCCCGGCTGCCGATGAAAATGCATCACCGCCACACCCCCTGCTCCGTGAGCCGCCTGGCTTCTGGTCCTCAAGCTAACGGCGCTGCCCACCTTTCAGACAGGCTCTCAGACCCGGGCTTCATGCTCTTTCTTTGTTGTTTTGAAATGTTTCCGTGGGAGCGGTCGTTTGCGAGCCCTCGACCCCCAAGTTTGGGGAAGTGGGATTCCATGCGCGACCATTGCGCTGCCGGCCCTTCGAAGGGTTGGGGGCCGCCGGCCCCACTTGAGCTTGAAGCCTCGGCAGAAGCACAATGAACCCGGCGGTGAACCAAACATACACCGCCACGGTGGAGCTGGCGGTCAGGGAGTTGGGCAGAGCACAGAGGTGTATGAGGAATGCCCCGAGGGCCATCTGACGCAGCCACGGATCCCGCAAGCGATTTCGTGTGCGCCATAGCAGGACAGGCAAAGACAGCACCAGTGCATACCAGAGGACTGTCATGGGGAGGCCCAATTCCGTCAAGACACGCCCCTGTTCGGAGTCCCAGAGGGGGTCCGGTGCCCACGCGCGCGGTGGGGCCAAACCCACTTTCTCGCTGAGTCCTTTCATGCTCGGCAAACCCGTGCTCGGGCCGTACCCCCCCCAGCCAGCAAGCCCGGCCATTGCAACAGGACCGATGAATGGCGTGGCCATCCGGGTCAAACCTGTATCCCAATCCTCCTCAGCACGATCTTTGAGCGCGGCAGAGGCCCGTCCAAAAAGGGTGAGCGTCGTCACCACCCCGACCACAGCGACGGCTGCTGTAACCCTGGCAAGCCTGCGCTCTTCCCCGATCGAGGATAGTCCAGTCACGATGACAAACCCTGCCAGCACTACGGCACCGTACAGCACCGGTGACCGGGAACCAGTCATGGAGATGTTGCCCAACATCAGCAGCAGCGCCAGGAACGTGGCCCCCTTCCACCCCTTGGACTTCTCCAAAACCGCGAGTGGCAGCAGGAAGCAGCTCATGACCACCAGATAGACCGCATAGCCGTGTATGTAGGCGAAGGTTCCCGTGATGCGGGCAAATTCTATCTCCCCGCCGAAGGTGGCCACGCCGTCCACATCCATGTCGTGCGCGTAAACGTTCCAGAAACTGTCGGGCGGCTGGGAGAACTGCCAGACCCCCAACAAACCCACTCCGATCGCCAGGATTGTGTAGAAGCGGAGGAAACTCCTTAGTTCGTTCGTGGTGCGGAATAGGTCGGCCGCCAGCCAGGCGAGCGGGATGTAGAATAAGTAAGCCTTCAAGCCGAACAGGGCCATCAGCAAGGATTGGTGATTTGGATTGCTGATCTGGGCCGAGATCAGAATCACGTTGAGGATTACCAGGGTGCCGGGAAGCCTGGCTGGTATTTGGAGCCGGGGGTTTGTGTTTCTAGCAGTGGAAAGGTAGCCCAAATAAGCGCCTACCAGCACGACATCCTTCGCGAAATAGAGCAGGTCTGTCTGGCCGGGGAAAACCCACTTGCGCAAGGCCCCTTCAATAACAACCAAGACCAGCACGGCATAGACGGACCACCGCCAGCGGAGCGCGGAAATTGCAACGACCATCCCGGCTAAAACAGATGGCAGCAACAGATTCATCTTTTTTGAACGCTTACTATCGGACGCCCTAGCCACGCCGCTTGAAATCCGAGGAAACAAGTCGGGTTGTAGTTTAGTTCATGGCATCTGGCATTCACCCGGACCTGTGCCGGGTTGCCAACGACGACCGCATAATCCGGAACATCCTTCGCCACGACGGCTCCGGCGCCCACGACCGCCCCGCGACCAATCGTGACGCCGGGAAGAATCAGCGCATTGACGGCGATCCAGGCGTGGTCACGGACCACAATCGGCTGCGCGATCAAAGGCCAGTTCGGAGACCGAACGTCGTGGCTAGCAGTGAGAATCTGGACTCCATCGTTGATGCAGACGCACGAGCCGATCTCGACTGAGGCGTGCATTTGGATTTTTACGCGGCCAATGAAGCTCCCTTGCCCGATGCGGAGACAGCGCAACCGACCAGAGATATCCGAGGGAGAGACAATTGTTCCACCCCCAATTGACGCGCCGCGCTGTCGGAGGCGCATCAAGCGGAACGACGCCGAAACGAGCGCCGGGAACTCAAATAGCCGTTTCGCCCAACAATTAAACCACCGCTTGGAAAAGAGGGACGGGCGTTCCCGACATCGCCATAAGTGACTGATCATGACCTGCCGTCTTTAATCAAGTTGGCGAAAGCTGTCGCTGTTCGCTGGACATTGTGTGAAGCATACCATGCGAAAGCACGTTGTGCGATTTCCTGCTGCCGAGCAAGGGGTATGGAGGTGCTGGTCTCCTCTGTCACCCAGTAGTGCTGATTGGCACGAAGGCCATCCGCTTCAGAGGCATTGGGGGAAGCGAACACCGGCAGCAGCCCAACCGCACAGTAGGCGGCGAAAATCCCCGACTTGCCGAGGTATCCATCAAAGTAATCGAGGAACCCATAGCGGGATTGACTCAGCAGCACACGTGCCCCATCGGCGGGCAGCCGACCCAGTTGGTTGAAGGGCAGGCCAAGCTCAGCGGCCAAACGTGAAGGAACGCCAAACGCCGCCACACGTTCGACGCCCAGCGCGGCACAGGCCCGGCGAAGCCGTTCGAACGTCTTCGGCCGATCCCGCGCCGCGCATCTCAAATCACCGTAAACCACCAATTGGGCGGCCCGGCGATCCAGTGGTTCCGGCTGTTGCACTTCGCCGAAGTTGGAGAAGACTGGAAAGATGGCCACCCTGCCTTGGCGACGGGGCGCCACGCGCTGGAGCCAGCGTGCCGAGTGAGCACGGTTGGTGACGCAGGCACGGGAGAGGCGCGCGAGTTCGGCCGTCAGGTGCCGTTGGAACCACGACGTCCAGAAGGTTGTCGTCCAGGGCGGGCCCATTGCAAACAGTTCATGGAACATGGTCACAACCGGCAAATTGATGTCCTCTCCGCGACAACGGCGGAGCGCCCGGATCAGCCAGAAAGGACACCCCCAGCGACCATAGGCGTAGCCGACATAGTGAACCAAGACAACGGTGCTTCCTTTCTTGCGGACATCCGCCAAGAGTGAGCAGAGCTCCGAGGCGCGGTGCTGGCCAACGTGGCGAACCTTGAATCCATCGCCGGTGTGAGGAAGCTTGGCGGATGAGGTTGAAACCAAAAGGAATTCACTTGAGATTCCCTGCGCTTCCCGCAGTTCGCGCGCGAGGCAAGAGGCGTAGCCACCGACGCCGCCCGTCATAGGAGGCAGCTCGGGCACAATTTGAACGATTTGGGCAAACACCAGGAGTTCCCTTGCTTTTCCGGCAGAATCAGACAGATCCAAGTCACGGCCCATGGGAGTCACGGGCCTCAAATTTTATTTACGGAGTTCGGGATAGAGAAGAGCGTGCGGGACGTGGCGCAGGTCGAACGAATCGCTACTGGCAAAGAGATGCAAATGAGCTTCATCGTCGCCAGCGGCAACGTATTCGAGTTTAATCGGTACGGGTTGTCCGGCAATCAGCGTCACAGGGTCGGACGTGCAGGGCCGGGTCCGAACCCACTTGTTTATCTTCTCCGGTTTTACATCTTGCCACTCGTTTATGACCAGTTGTCCGTTCACCCATAACCGAATCTTGCTGCCTGAAATACGCTTTTTCTGCTGACGATCCAAAGTTGTTTCCCCGTAGGTATAGACGACGAAGGTGAAGTTCTCGCTGAGCGGCGGCTCAAAGAATCCCGTCCAGCGCGCTGAGCAGTTGCCGGGTGAGAGTCCCAAGGATTCCGCCTTGCTGAACCAGGTGCTACGCGCGACCACTTCGGAATGGTCGCCCCACATCGGGCCGAACCAAATGTCCGCATCCCGTCGCCGCAATTTGGGTGTTCCGCTCAGGTCGGAGTTGGCAAAGTATTCTGCGCTCAACCCGCTGCCCTTCCACCGCGCGGCAGGAGCTGGATTGCTGACAACCAGCCTGCCACTCTGGCGTTCCCAATGGTCCCAGCCACGGATGCGGTAGATGGGGGTGCTGTTGTCCGACATGCCACCCCAGAGGGTGTCGAGGGTTGAGGGTTGAGGGTTGAGGGTTGACCCCTGACCCGTGATTGGTCGGGTTTCCAGGACAAGCCCCCAATGATTATCGTCATGGTAAATTCGATTGTAAGCGAGGTCAGGCAACCCGTCATCCAGCCGCTGGCCATAGAGCGATCCGGCGAACAATCCATCGCTCGTCCATACGGAAGCCGGTTCGCAGGCATCGAGCACCACAAGGCAGTCGCGCACCTCGCTAAGGATGCCGCGCAGATGGGCGAATTGTCCGGGAGGTCGCTGCTTCGAGGCGGTATGAAGGCCGGCGGACCACTCGAGTTGGCCAGCCGAATTCCATTTCTGAAGGCGGCTGGCGTGGGTAAAGCTGTTCGGCCACGTCAATGGTGGAACGTCGGCCTGCCTGGAATCATTCTCCGCGTTGCACACGGTATAGGTGTCGCCTCTGGGATCGCAGTAGATACCCTGGATCGAAGTTGCGCCCAAAGAGACCTCGCACTCCGGGAAGGTGGCGGAGGCTCGCTGGGCGTGGTCCCAGTTCCAACAGGGGAGATCGGCACGGCCTTCGTTCGTAACCACCAGCCAGATAGACTGATCAGGTTTCTTCGCGCCCATCCTCGATCCTCGCGCGGCGGCCGAAACCTGCGGCCCAGCCGTGTGGTAAACGTTCCACTGCGCATCTACGAAGCAGTGCGCCTCGGCGTACGTGCTGCCCAGGGAGCCAGGGTTGATTTCCTCAACATCAATCTTCCCATTATGATTGGTGTCCGACCAGGAGAAACCGAAATGAAGGTAGCCGCTCCCTTTGGGGTCGAAGCCGGCTCGCTTCATCGCCGCCAACCACCACGACGGAGGCTTAATGCGATCCAGCGTGGGATGCAACCCGCCAAGAATAGCCACGGGAACGAGCCGGTTTTCCTGCTCGTCCACCCTCACCACCGCCGCGCATCCGCCTTGCATTCGGCCATTGTTCACCAGGAAAGTTGTGCCGGCGACGTGCCGCACCTCCCAATAGGACATGCCGCCAAAGCCCGGGAACATGGCTCGATGTGTTTCCTTGCCCAGGGTCCAACTGAAACCTTCCGGCAGCTCGTAGAGATGTGTAAGGGTCCAGGTGCGACCGACGTAGTCAACCCGGGCGCGCCCACAATGTTTGTGGTCCGGGCAAAAATAGGCGATGGACGGGTCCGCAGGATCCAGCGCGCACAACGAGCCCCATTGCATGCCGCCGATCCACTGGGCCACCAGCTCGTGTTGCTCGCGCCCGCGGAAATGTGCGACCCGCCGGGGGAACTCTTCGACCGTGAAAAATCCGCCTTCCCCATCCGCGACAATGTCCAGAAGCCCACCCCAGTCAAGCGGATGGAACACCCCATAAGTGCGGCCGCCGGCACGACCGTAGATCGCGACCCGTTTGCCGTCCGCCGCCCTATATCGCCGGACGTGGTCCAGGTTCTCGGCGTGCTGCGCCACGAGCAGATCGTCGTTAGCGGGGTCGTAGGCAACGCGCGTGGGCGAGACGAGTTCGGTGTCGGTGACGACTGTCCGTACCTCCCCGGTTTCCGGATTCACGCGGATGACGGACTTGCCCGACACCACGAACACGCGTCCATCGCGAGCGACGCAGCAGCCTTTCGGCTCTGGCACGTGGACGATGTTCGTGCGAGCAATCGCGTCGTCCTTCGGCCAGAAGAACCGCACTTCATTGTACTTCGGGTAGGTGACCACGAGAAAGTCTTTGCTTGCGGCAAAACCCAAATCCAAAACGCGCTTGCGTTCTTCGGGCCTCTTCTGGGCGTCGGGATCGTTGGGGTGAACGAGGTCGGCGAAGGGCAGGCTTTTGTCCGGGAACTTGCGCAGTTTCGGGTGACCCCAGAATCTCTCGCCGTTTTGAGCGCGGCGGATGTCAATCGTGCCGTCCCAGAACAGCAAGTACACGACTTCACCAATGCGCGCCATACCGATCAGACCGTCCCTCAAGCCCCAAGTCCCCGTGCTCCAGTACTTCTTGTGCCCGTCAGTGGACATCTTCAACAGGTGTGGCGGCCCTTCGGACGAGATGGAGCCGATGTACAGGTTGGAATCGGCATCGAGCATCAACGTTGTTGGGCCCCCGTGATTGCCAGGCCACAAGTCGAACGGTGTCCAGCCGGGATTGGTGCCAATGTTGACGAGGAACTCCCGAGTGAAGCCGGGCGTGCGGAGCAGACGCCACTCGTATTGGCCGGCTGGGGCGGGCTGGCCGTAGCGGTTGAGGCCGTCCCAGGCAAAGCGGTGTTCACCTGCTTCCAAATTCATGCCGCGCGCGAGTTCGCGGAGCATTTTCCCATGCATGTCATAAACCGCAAGGGAAACCTGGCCAGGCTCGTTGAGCCGAAACAGAATGTCATGCGAGTCCCCGTGGGCGCGACCTGCAAGGGCAACCGCCAGATAGACAACCAAAGCAGCTCTATTCATTAGAAATCCGACAGGCACTCCACCACACCTGCGCGGAACCGCCGCCATGTCAGCTTGGCCCCCTTACGGAGAGCCGCTTCGCGCAAGTCAGGTCGGTTTGGCAACATCAGGGCCAGCCGCTCCAGGGCGAGGCGCAGCTCTTTGATATTCCCGGCGGGCACACAGAATACGCCATCCTGCTCGCCCCCCAAATCCGGCACACAACTGTTGGGTGTGCCGAGGATGGGGCAGCCGTAGTTGAGCGCCTCGGCATAGACGTGGCCAAAGCCTTCGCAAAGGGAGGGCATTACAAACGCCATGCTGGAAGCGAAGAAATCGCTCAACTCAGTGGCGCTTGCTCCGTTCACTACTCTCACTTGCCGGGTCGCCTTGGCCAATGTCCGCAAGGCCGGTTCCATTTCGCGACAGACCAACAGGAGTTCACACTCAGGCGGCAAAGTCGCTGCTTGCCATGCACTCAACAGGTGATGCAACCCCTTGCGCCGGACGCCGGAACCGACGAACAGGAAACGGCCCGGCTTCCACGCCGTCAGCGACGGTTCGGGTGAGGGAGGCTCCACTCCGTAGGGTACCACCCGGCAACGTTTTGGATCCATACCCGCGCTAACGAGTGAGTGTTTGGTGAAGCTGCTGGCGCACAGCACCAGGTCCGCGTAGCGCCAGACCTCGCGTTCACGTTCAGTTGTTGAACGCAGTCGGGGCAGGGTATTCCCCGTCCCCATTGCATCTTGGCGCAGGATTGATTCTTCGAGCAAACCGTGCGGGTGATACTGGAACAGGACTTTGCGGGGCTTGTGGTGATAATCCGCTCGGAAGGCCTCCCAGGCGTACGAATGGTACAACAACAGATGACTGGGGCAGCGTTGCGCGTACCTTGCCGCCAGTTGACCGCACAAGACATCCAGCCGGCCAGCCGCTGCGTCCAGGTTTCCCTGCATCATACCGCGCAGGCAGCACAACGCGGTGCGGGCACTGAGGCTGCGAACTTTTTCCTGAGGCAAATCCGGATGGTATCGGCCACGCACCACGCGTCGCAGCTTCGCTGGCAGGCATGTGGCAAGGAACCGTAAGGATCGGGTGCAATACATGTCCGTAACCAACATTTCTAAAAGCCCAGCCTCCACCAAGGCCACCGGCACCTGGTAGGCGTCTCTCCGGCCCACAGCAGCACAGATGTAACGATTAGAAGACATCTCTTATTCAGCGAACACCTTTACCACCGATCAGGCGGTGACCACGCGTGGCCAACCGCAGGTCCTCCTCGCAGCACACGCATCCAAGGCCTGTTTCAGACCGATCACACACGTGTCGAAACTGTAAACCCGGGCGATGCTCTTGGACACTTCCCGGAACGGCCGGATCCACTCGGGGTGCTTGGCGCACTGCGTCAGGATGTGGGCCAGGGAATCGGTGCAGCCGCAACGAAACACAAAGCCGTTGCTGCCCACCTGCACCAAATCGTGCCAACCGACCACGAGATCGGAACTGATGATGCCGAGACCCGCCGGCAACGCTTCGTTGAAGGTGCACCCCCAAGTTTCCGACGCAGTATTGACACAGTAATCCGACGCCCACAAACATTGTTTGAGCCTGCTCTGGTTGACAAAGCCGGCAAACCTTACATTGGGTGTTCCAGCTTCCCGCACGCGCCGCTCCATCTCCGGACGCAAGGGGCCGTCGCCTACCATCAGAAGAGCTGCGTTGAACTCACCGGACCGCTGCCCGTACGCCTTGATAAAAGCGGTGATAACATCCATTGGACGCTTGAATGCCCGATGCTTGCAGGTATGCAGGAAAAGAACGGCATCCTCTTTGAGGCCGAACTCGGCGCAAATTTCGCGCCTCACGTGCAGCCGTTCACCCTCCGAAATGTTGATGCCGAAATCGTCGTTGTCAACGCTGTAAGGGACGAAGAACATGCGTTCCGGCGGGAAACCTCGCTTCACAAAAAACTCCCGGTTCTTTGTCCCGATATAGAGAACCGCATCGAGTCTTTTCAGAAGCACCCGCAGCAGACTCTCGCGCGCTGCGTTTCTCCACCACGATTTGGGCCGCACATCCTCATTCTCGCCGCGGAGGAACACTTTGATCCCATACCGGCCCAGCCTCAGCATGGCGCGAACATGGGCCGGGTGGTTGTAGCCGTGGAAACAGACGGCGTTGCAGCCTTGCCTGCGAATCTGCTTTTGAAGCCCGCGAAGGAATTGCTGCTGGAGCCACTGGCCAATGGACGATGGATTCCCTCGGGTCAGAACGGTAAAGGGATAACCTTGGAGGATTTCATTGTCATACGCGATGGAAGCCTGGGCCCCCTTGTCAAAATAGGGTCGCGCTCCCCGATCGTTGTGGTAGATCACATGCAAACCGAACGCCCCAGTCTCTGCAATGTGCCGGTAGAGCGGCGCGTGATACTGGATCGGATGGCTGATCACAATGGCCAGCTTGTGATGGCGCTCCTGGAAGGTTGGGGACATTAGCAATTACGGAGGAGGCATTGTTCTTGGGTTTCTTCTTCGATTGCGGTGGGGCATTCACGAACTGGCTTAGCCGTGCGAGCGGGGTCGTGTCCGCGGTACCAGAAGCAGGAGTCGCTGGCAAGCTGCTGCAAGATTTCGTCTTAGAGACCCCCTGGTAAAGTTAAAGGCATAGGCCACTGGTCCGCCTCCAGCGATTTCTGACTCCTTGTTGCATGCGCCGGCAAAATGCCTTCCAATCATGAAACATCTCTTGACGACCTTTGTGCGGGGGATGGACGAGAAACAGACCCGGAGATGTTGCCAGAGGCAGGCAATGGAATCGAGGGGCGGAAGGTTTCACGGCCTCGTTTCGCACCACCAAAATGTGCCGCGTTTCCTTCGAGCAAGGATTGCTCACAGAGCCCCGAATCGTGGCCACGGTGCATTGCTCCAGGCGGGCCACTTTGAGCATTTCATGCACGAGCGGCTCATAAGGGGGCCTTTCATGGCGGCTGTACCAGGAACGGAACTTGTCCATTGCCGCAACGTCATCGGCATCTTCCGTGCTCGGCAGTTCGAGAAACGTCAGCGCCGAGGCTCGGACAAACGTGCCCACCATTTCAGCCCACTCGTCGAAGGGATAATGAAAGTGGTGAACCACACTCAGCAACAAGGTGGCGTCAAATACTTCAGGCCCGCGAAACATCCGCTCGACGGCCGGCTTGTCCAGCAATGACTTGAACACATAGTTGTTTGACAGCCCGGCGCGATTCAATTCCTCGATGTGGAAGCGATAGTCCGCCCTTTGATGTTCGATCGAATACACCAGCGCGTGAAAGTCCCGGGCAATGGAGATGCTAAAAAAGCCCATGTTGCTGCCCACATCCAGGACTGCCAGAAGACGGTCCTGGGGAAGACATGCCTTGATCACCTCGTAGCGGAGACTGCAGTCCCGGCCTCCGAGGCCGAAATCCTGGTAGTTACTCACAGGGACTTCCATCATAGCTCACATGCTTTTCTCGTCAGCAGGCCAGCAGCCAGATTGGGGTCATGGCCGAGTTCCCCGCCCGGGACCATCCGCCCGGATGGCATCGCCTGAAATCCTGAACGCGTGACTGGAGCCGTCAAATGTAGCCAAATCGCCTCAGTTCCGCCCCGGCTATCCGCTCCGCCTCATCGAGTTCCTTTCGTGCTCGTTGCTTGTGGACTCCTATATTCAGTCCATTGATTTTTTTGAGTTGCCGCAGCGCCAGTACATTGCTGCGCTTTTGCAGAAAGGCAATGACCCGTTCTCCGTGCTCTACCGGGGCGCTTACAAAATCCTCATATTTTAGAATCATCGAGTTGAGGGTGCCCGCCGTTTCCTGCCGTGTGACCCAGTCGTGACTCATTGTTACCATGGCCTTCCACATCCAGATCGCCCGGCCATAAAGTGAAGCCGCCAGGAACTCGTTTTCCCGGCCCAACTCAACCCACCAGGGCACCGACCGGTGATCAACCTTGCGCCCGATTATGATGTCACTCGAAGTCAGCTTCACGAGCTTTTCGTCTGAAAGGATTTGATATTGGCGGGCCAACTGATCTGCGCAATCCCGGCCGTCCCTCACGAGCAGGATCCAGGATGAGTTTGGGACAGCCTCTGCGAGAAACTCCGGAGCCAAAGAGAAGAAGTTTGATTCAACGATGAAAAGGTCAAACGATCGAGTTGCGGAGAAAGCGCGACCAAGATCAGTCAACGGCAGTTTCAAAGTGAGGAATTCGCTTATGGCCTTTCTCCTTGAATACGAACCGCCCGCCGTGGTGTACAGCGAAAGGTGGTTGGCAATGCCCCTGCAAATGGCTTCCCGAATCCAAGGTTCCAACGGTTGTTTGACGAGATGAGCCAGAAAGGTGGGTATGATGTCCTCATCGGCAAACAACGTGCCTTCCAGACAACGCAGGGCTCGCGCCAAAAGGGATTTGCCCGAATTGGAGCACCCCAACAGAAAACAATATCGCGCGCTCATATTTCTCTGCATGTTCCAGTCCGCTTGCTCACCGCAAAATCACCAATCACCAGATCGTCCAAGCCCGACGTGTAAAACGTCTGGATGGCGTCTTTGGGCGAGCAGACGATGGGGTCGCCCTTGAGGTTGAAGGAGGTGTTCAGAACCATAGGGACAGAGGTCAGAGAACAGAAGTCAGAGATCAGTTGATGGTAAAGCGA
>JBEKJO010000113.1:0-20044 GCA_050011195.1 Verrucomicrobiota bacterium
AGCCAGCGGCACCCTTCCTCGGGCACGCGCATCCATGAGCCGGCATGGACTTCGTAAATGGAAATCGGCGCATCTAGCGCATTGTGCCGCGCTCGCTCTTTCATCCACACGCTGTCGCCCCAGGCGTAATTGAGGTCCCAGATGATGGAGGCGCTTCTGGGCGGCAATTCGGCGCGGAATGCAAATGGGTCGGCCTTCTCCGCGCGGTAATCCTCGTACCGCGACTTGATGAAATACTTGTAGCACGACCCGGGCCTGGCTCCGGGAACGAAGCCAGCCCAAATCCCGCAATCGCCGAGTGAGCGCAGCGGATGGCTCTTGCGGTCCCATTGATTGAAGTCACCCATGACGCTGACCCGCTCCGCGTTGGGCGCCCAGACGGCGAACTGAACTCCGGACACACCCTTCACTGTCGCGGAATGCGCGCCCAGCTTCTCTTGCAGGCGACAATGAGTCCCCTGTTGGAACAACTTTATGTCCGTGTCCAACAGGAGATGCAGGTTCATCGCCGGAACTTCCGGCGGCGCTGGCGTTGGCGAGGAGATTATCAAGCGCCCCTCGACGGCTCCGAGGACCAGCGTCGCACCCTGGTTTGGCGTCGCGGGCAGTCCAGTTTCAGTTTCTTGCGTTTCGCTTCCAACGTTGGTCTGGTCCATAAATGAGGCGGTCGCTAGGCCGCCTGAAAACCAGTAACATCGGAAAAGCGATTCGGCAAACTGCTCCGAGGGGAGTGCCCGCAGCCAAGGGGGAGGGCACCGTCAACGATATCAGTCGCAGGTGCGGGAACACCGGCGCATGGCCAAATAGCCGACGAGCGCCCCCACCCCGAAGGCGATGCCGATGGCCTGATAAGGATTGTCACGCACGACTTCGTCGGCAGCATTCGCGCCTTCGACCGCTTTGTCGCGGACACGGCCCGCGATTTCCTTGGCGCTTTCCAGCGCGGAGGCGAGACGAGCGCGGGCTTCCGCAACTTTTTCGCCGGCGACGTCGGCGGTGGCGGCCATCAAGGCGCGCGCATCTTCGGCGAGCGTGCCCATGTCATTGCTGGGTGCTTGTGTGTGCTTGCTCATGTTTGTGGTGTTTTGAGTTTGTTTGCGTTTTTCAGTGGTAACGCTTCTGCATCGGCTGCTCGGTTAGGTAGAGCTCGTGCAAGTTGCAATGACTTTACGTCCCTCAGCGATCACCAAAGACGACGCCAAAGCCCGCTAATTGGCCGGAATTGAAGAGCTTAAAACGCCACTACGCACTCAAGCTACCATTATGACAACCTTGTTCACAGCGGAAGCGGTTTCCAAGGGCGGACGTTCGGACGTTCGGGAACCATACAGACACCGGACTGGTTGCTGAATGTCACATTGGGAAAGCCAAGACGCTGCATCCCGCAGGGGGCGGTCGCTGGCTGAAGGAAACGGCTTTGGCGCTCGGCACGTATGAATACTGCCTCGTGGTGGATGGCCAATGGATGCCCGACCCGCTGGCCAGAGAAACCGTGCCCAACCGGTTTGGCGGAAGAAACCCGGTTCTGACAGTGGCCAGCACGCCGGAAGCAGCTCAACCGCCGCCGCCGCCGATGATCACTCGAAGAAGCATGATTCAACCTTGCTCAGGTGGCCCGCTTGGGATTCACAAGCAGCAACACGATCCCACCGACGAGCGCCAGCACTCCGACGATTGGCGGGATAAAGTGCTTTACTGTGGTCTCAAAGTGCATCCCAAGGAAGTTGACAGGTTGTCCTGGAGTTGTGAAGGAGATGCCTGAGTAAGCGAGCACTACGAGACCCAGAGCGACCAAAACGACTGCGATGATGGTTTTTGTATTCATTTAGGGCTTGTTGGTGGAGGTGGTCGTTTTGGACTCTTCTGTCTTGGTAGTCGTGCCATCCGGTGACTGGGTAACGGTCTTCTCCTTCGATTTAACAGTGCCGTCGCTGCTTTCGCTGGTGCTCTTGGTGCTGGAAACCTCACGGTCGCACCCGACCAGCAATGGCAACGCCAAGGCGGCAATCGCTACGCAAATTACAGCCATACGATTCATAATCATGTGTTTCATGGAGATTCTCTTAAGCTTCGCACGTGCCACGATGCTCTGTGATGGCCGGCTGCGCACAATCAGCGCGAAGTCGCCACCCTCAAAAACGCTACAAATGCCCCGCCATTAACCACCTACGGGGTAAAGCTGATAAAGCGACGGAGGGATCATGGCGAGTCGGCGCGAGCCTTCTCAAGTCCGATCTGGCCCTCGCGGCCATGCAAAATGCAATGGGTGGCAGTGCAAGGTGCAAGAATTCGTCATGCACAGGTTTGAACCTTACTTCTTCGCAGGGCGATCATGCATCAGAATGCGAATAATAAGGAAGAGACCGCCTCCTCCCACACCCAGAAAACATAAGATTGCGAAACCAGGATACCCAAAGAGACGAAACGAAGTCTCCACCCGCATCAATAGAGCTGCGCCGATGATTAACGCGGCCAAGATTAAACCCAGCGCAATGCGATTCGCGACCTTCTGAAGTCCCTCGATGATTACGTTTTCATCAATCGTCTCCACCTTTACCCTCAACTCGTTATGCGCGATTGCATCGAGAATCCGATTGAGCCGGCTTGGCAGCCGCACCAAAAGATATTTCATCTCCAACAAGCTGCCGAACAGATTGGTCGGCGTGAACGCTTTCCACACACGCTGCTGCAGAATCTTTTCCGCGTTGCGTCGAATCGAAGCGTTGGGATTAAACTTGGGGTCGAGTGTTTGACCGACCAAGTCCAAGTTCAGCAACGTTTTGCTCAACATGGTTAGCTCCGCGGGCACCCGCAGTCCATTATCGCCCGAAATCTGCGTGATTTCCAGGGCGACTCGCCCTACTTGAATCTGGTCCATTTTCGATCCTTGATGCTCGCTTACCAGGCTCGCCACACGCTGGCGGAACGCATTCTCTGAAAAATCTTCTTTTAGCTCGCTGATTTTGATCGCGATGCCTGCGGCATCATCGCCGCGGCCATCACTCACCGCCAGCAGCAACTGAAGCAGGTTCTCCTGCAACTGCGGCGTGATGTGACCCACCATGCCCAGGTCAAGCAACGCAATGCGATGATCGTCCGTGAGGAAGACGTTTCCTGGATGAGGATCAGCGTGGAAAAAGCCGTCCACAAGAATTTGCTTCAGATAGGCGTGAAAAAGTTCTTCCGCCAGATCGGCCCCCTTAATATCCAAACGAGCCAACGGGCTAAGTTCCGTAATCTTTTTTCCGCGGATGTATTCCATGGTCAACACGCGCGCGGTCGTAAAATCCTCGATCGGAGTCGGCACGACAATCCCTGGAAATTCCAGCAGGTTTGCGCCTAAAGTGCTGAGATTGCGCGCTTCCTGGCGATAATCCAGTTCACGCCACAGGCTCCTGCGAATCTCCTCAAGCATCTTGCCGAACTCGTAACGTTTGCCCCACTGCGTGTGCTTATCCAAAAACCCCGCGATCTCTTCCAGCGCCTCCATGTCCTCCGCGATGATTTCGCGAATTCCAGGCCGCTGCACCTTCACCACCACCACCCGGCCGTCAAGCATTGCCGCGCGATGGACCTGCCCCAACGACGCCGTCGCCAGAGGTTTTTCTTCAAATTCTGAAAATGCTTTTGAGATCCGCACTCCCAACTCGCTAGAGACGATTGCTTCCACCTGCTCAAATGGAAATGGATCGATCTTGTCCTGTAATCGTGTCAGCGCATGGATATAAGCAGGGGGAAGAAAGTCTGCGCGAGTGGACAGAAGTTGACCGAGTTTGATAAAGGTCGGCCCCATCTTCTCCAGGTCTTGCGCCAGTTCATCTGCCTTTGACTCGCCCGTCGTTGTCTCCACCGATGCATCCAGTTCCAGCGCGCCATGCAGCCCAGCGTGTTTCACAACGTCCGACCGTCCATGCTTGATCAAAAGCAGAGCAATGTCCTTGTATCGCTTTAGATGTTTAGGATTCAGAGAAATCCCCATTTGTTACTCCTTTTTCAAGAAAAAGCGAGGCTGAGAGCGACGGCAAGGTGAGTCTGTAAGGCCGAACTACAAGTTCGATAACCTGACATGTTTTGAGGCGGTTACGAGTTTGAAGGCCATTTTGGAGTTTTTGGCGCACATGAAGTCGTAGAAGCCGCTCATGGAAGCCTGGCGGCGATTGGGTTGACGGCGGATCCAGTCGACCGCGACGCTGACGACCGCCCGTCGAATAACGGCCAGATTCATCACGGCGTTGCGATGGCGCACGCGGCTGCGATCCTCTCCGGCGATCACGTCCAACCGCAGATGCAGGCCGGTTTCAATGCCCCAGTATTGGCGATCCTGCCGGAGCATCTGCTCGGCGCTCATCTGGGCGGCAGACCTGGAACTGATCAGGTATTCGGTTTCGATTTCCTCGGCTGGTTTTCGCCGGCTATCAACGCAACGAGTCAACCGGGCGGCTTGCTCGGCAAAAGGAAAGTCGATGCGCGTGGCCGTCGTATCAAAGGCGACCACGCAACGAGCTTCGGTGCGTCCGCGGTTCAGCTCACAGCTCTGCGCCATGCGCTGAGGGGGAAAAATCGCGCGACAGGTTCTGGTAGAGCTGTCGCGCGTTGTCGGCCACCCCCTTCTGATTGCCTTTGACGGTGAAGAGGTAATCACCGCCTTTTTCCTGTACCACGATGCGGCCGGTCTCGGTTTGGGTATGCATCGCATCGGCGGTGACCCGGGAGCCGTCCAGCTCCACCCGCTTGAGGAGTTCTTGGGCGGCCGGGATTTCGTTGGACTTCTGGGCGACGGGTTCCGAGCCCAGCCAACGCCCGGTCTGGACGGAGTAAGCGCTCACCACGGCCGCACCCTGACTGTTGAGCAACTCCTTGCCGTCGACCGAGACTTGGTCGCCGGTCGGATCGCGCTTGCCCAGCAGGTGGTCGAGCCAGCGCAGCAACTCCCGTTGCAGGGCCTGGTTGTCCAGATGGCGCAGCAGGCGGGCAAAGGTGGTCTCGCTGGGGGCCAGGTAGGTGTGAATGCGTTTGGACCAATCCCGGGGAAAGCCCAGCGCCTCCATCTGCTCGCGGGTGAGATTGCGCGCAAAGGCCGCCAAATCTCTTTGCCCCAGGCATACCTTGCACATCATCGCGCCAACCGTCACCGCCACCAGGCTGCCCAAACGGTGCGGGCACCGGCGAGTGCGCCACTCGGGCAGACCGCTAAAAAAGCTCCGCATCCGGCCTAGTTCCTCCGGACTCTGAGGACAATCCGGCGGACGATC
Organism: Verrucomicrobiota bacterium; assembly: GCA_050011195.1. Classification (GTDB taxonomy): domain Bacteria; phylum Verrucomicrobiota; class Verrucomicrobiia; order Limisphaerales; family UBA8199; genus PALSA-1440. The sequence goes on from JBEKJO010000113.1 coordinate 5,253, forward strand.
CTGTTCGCAGGCCTGGCAGGCCGCCGGCAGATTGCGCCCGCGCAAAAGGGTGCGCGCCCCCTCCCACAGTTCGCGCACCCAGAGTTGCTTGGGCCGGTCATGCGCCTCGTAGAAGTCTTTACGCGAACGTTCAAAGCCCTTGGTTTTTCCCAACAACGTCCACCCGCTGGCTTTGTAGGCCGTGCCCTGAAACCGGCTCGGATCCACAAAGGTCTCGGCGATCAAAACCCCATGCCCATAGGCCTGCTGCCAATCATCACTGAGCCGTTGCAGGACCAGTTTCATCACTTTGCTGGCCAGGTTGGGAACGTGATACGCCTCCGGGATGAAGAACCGGCTGTTATTGACGACCAAGGGCAAGCGCCGTTTCTTTTGCCGGTCCGACCATCCGATCCATTCCTCCCGCGGCTTGAGTTTGTAAGCCCCGGCGCTCCAAATCAACAGGGCCAGCCCAATTGCTCCAGCCGTTCCTTCATCGTGTATTGCAAGCGGCGGCCTTCGGTGTGATGGACCACCTGATAGGGAGAGGATTGCCACGGGAGAGCCAGGCCCAAGCGATGGTGTTATTGACCGAACTATTGCTCAGTCCGGCAGCCCAACGGCTGCTGTCTCAGGGAGGGGCCAATGAGTGAGAAGATTACGGCTAAGCACCTCCAACGCAAAGCCGTGCTGTACATTCGGCAAGGATACGCCTGACGGTCGGGTCGTGACCACCAAGCCTTCGGTGACTGCGGGTGTGGTGGCGCTTGCGCGGGTCGGGGATTCAAGGCACAGGCCAACTTGCCGCGGCAACGATCGCGCCAAGAAATGCCAAGGTTTTCAACTGGCGATTTTGCCGGCATCCTCACCGGCGTTGACATGTCCCAATAATGCTGTTAGATGTTGTTTGAGAGAACCACATTTTTGTGAACCTGAACGATGAATTGGAGCGATTGAGCAAGCTCCACAAAGACGAACCCTGAACGATGAGGAGTTCGCACAGGCCAAAGCCAAGCTCTTGAGTCAGCCAGCCGAGAGCAGGCCCACCGAACGAGACAACTCAGGCGACGAAGCCGCCAATCGATTTATGATTGTGGTGCTCACCGTTATTGGAATTATGATTCTCCTCTTCCTTTTCGGGGTGATTGTGCCACACATGCACAGAGGCCATTGGCATCGATGGGCCCCATGATCACCCCCGAGGCTGTTTGATTCCCACGCCGGAATGCCTAAAGCAATCAAAGACAGGTTTCAGTGATTTGCCGGTTTCCCGTCAACGCAAATACCAGTTACGTATGCAGCGGGATCGGCGGTGCAGGATTTGTGGGGAACCGGCTGTGGGAAGGTATTATTGTCTGAAGCACCTGGTCCAGGTGCGGGAGAAAGCGAGGGAAAAAATTGGAGCAAAGAGGCGTTCGAAGAGGGCGCGCAGTTACAGGCTGGAGCAGGAAATGGAATCAGTCCGGAGACGGCATTTGAAGAGGTGACCGGGCAACGACGGTCGGAGCGGCGTCGAAAACCACGGGAATTGTTGATTCGGTTGATAAGAAATGGTTCGATGGGTTTCTTCGACTCCGCCGGGAAATCAGAAACCAAAGAAAGGTTAATTAGATACAATGAAAAAGCGTGAGAGAAGAATCGAGAACACTGTCAAATTCACCGTGCATGTTCGCGTTGTCCTCTTCTGCCTCATGGCAGCGACCGCGCTCAACGCCAATCCCTTCTGCGCCGACACCAAAGCGACCCGCGAGTATTTCCACAAATTCTGCGATTATATCGCCGCGAATAAGACCAACGTCCCGGTGATCTTCACCGGCGGCTATTACATGCGCGACCTGGTGGCGGGCTACAAGATCTTCGGCGAGAAACGCTATCTCGACACCGCTATCGGCTATGCAGACTGGCTGCTCGGAAAGCAATCGCAACGCGGCTATTGGCTGACCGGCTACAGCAGGCTGTATCTGGCCGATACCGCCAGCGCGCTCGGCCTGTTCATCGTGCTCTATAATCACGTGGACCACGAACGGCAGCAAAAGTACTTCGACTCGGTGCAGCGATATGTGGACGCCATTGAGCGCGATGGGCTGATCCGGCCGTCCGGGGCCCTGGATGTCGGTTTTCTGCTCGATACCAACGGCGTTCCCATCAAGCCTTACAGCCAGGACTACTCCACTTCCTCGGCGCTGACGGGCGGCGAGATTCTTACCTGGATGTATTACAGGACCGGCAAGGAAAAATACCGGCAGATTGCGCACAACACCCAAAAATGGATCCTCTCGACGATGCGCGAAGACGGCGTGATCGCTTACAATTATCCGAGTGGCAAATCCGATCTGCGCATCAAGGGCGATCCCAAGAACGATTTCATGCTCTGGACCAACACGGCTTATTGCAACTCGGCCTACATAGGCGAGGGCCTGCTTTCGTTCGACCTTTACTGCGGCCAACGCGCCTGGAAAAAGGAGTTCCGCGCCGGAATCAAACCGCATATTGATTTTCTGCTTAAAACTCAGAATCCCAACGGCACCTGGTCGGTCCCGGGTGACTGGGACCAAAAGCGCAGCCCTGGAGTCATTAATTTCCTCGTTTGGTATTACGACTATGTGGAAAAAGACTCTCGCATCCCGGCGGCGACACGGAAATTCACCGCTTTCATTCTGGTCCCGGAAAACGCCAAAGCCTTCGGCCTGCTTAACGAGGGAGCGGTACCAGGACCCAAGGCACAGACCGCCTACGACTGCGTCACCGGTCTGACTGGCCGCGCACTGGCGGACATCATTAAACCGGGAGTGGACGCGCGATGGTAGTCAAAGCGTATGGGTCTGACGGAGCACATCTAGAACCGGCTCTCCTGCAACTGATACTTGCCATCAATCGGACCATCCTCTGATCTCCTGCCTTTGGGACACCAGCCGCCGTGAGGGATGCCGTTCTTCATGGCCCAATCAAGACCAGCTCGATCAGCGCCAGTTTGACCACCGGAGATGATTTTGATGTCCCACTTGCTCATCCGATTTCAGCAGCCTGATTATGTTTTTGGTTAAAGCTGTGCCGGGACGATGTGCGTGAGTGCCATCCCGAGCAGCAAAAACACAATCAGGCCGAAATACATTCCTGCCATGGCCAGCCGGCGACCAGGCGTAACCTCAAAGTAGCGGCGTTGTTCGTCGCTTTTCTTGCGGAACAAGGACCAGAGTCTGGGGAGCGACATGATGAGTATGAAGCCAACAATGAAGTTCGGGTGGATTACCAGAAATCCCAGCATTACGGCTGCTCCAACGAGCCACAGCCAAGGCGAGAGCGCGGTCACAATGCGCCCACCATCAAGAAAACCGATGGGGGCCAAATTGAAGAGGTTCAGGAAAAATCCAGTGTAGGCGAGCACGAAACAGCGGATTGACGTGATTGTCGGGAAATACCGGAACCTGCTGCTCGGCGTAAAGGAGCCGACCGTGACGGAGGGCTCCGAAGGCAGTGCTTATGTGAACGATCAGCAAACATTTTGACAAGATGCTGGAGATGTGTTTTATTTTCCTGAGTTCCACAGAAAAGGCATGAAAAAGCTCTGTGGATTTGCAGATTGAAGATTGCATGTGTGAGCGAAATTCAAATATGACCACAGCGGCTTGGGGCGTCACTTTTGAGCCAACTCTGAACGGGCGAGCTGGGCGTATCCGGTCTGTGGCGGGTTCACGGCTCGAGAAGCAGCTTTGGTGTAATTGCTTGCAGAGAATGAGAGAACCAAACACCGAAGGCGGCTGGGCCAGAGGCAAATTTTCACCGCCCGCAGCCTCATTCAGCTGGCGGTGCGTCAATAATCAATTTGCAGCAGCGAATTGGAAAGTTACGTTCCTTCTGCCCGCGCTGATAGCCGGTCTCGGTTTGATAATGGCTAGTGGGGTGGCGGCGCAGACCTTACCACCCTGTATAGATAGATCATGAAAAGAGCCGTCCAATTCGTATTCTTGCTGGGTCTCTTTGGTTTAGCGGCTGGGCGGGTACCCGCTGCTGAGACGATCCTTTTTCAACCAGGGGTGGATTTTCCCTCCCCGTATTATCAGGCTGCCTTGGTAGGCCAGGATGGGTGGGAGTCGGGTCTCAATTACTCCTCGAACGCAGCGCAAATCGTCTCGTATGCCGCTGGGCAGGCCCTGGAAATCTTTGGTCCCTTTGTGGCGTCCGGCGGGCCCAATTTCTATGACAGCGATTTTGCTCACCCATTGACGAACTACGATCCCGTCGCGGCAGGCACACCCATCGTCACCGTGAGCGCCGACCTCTGGATGAACCTCGGACCGACCGCGAGCCAGTCGAGTTGGCTGTTCGGCTTCCTCGTCTTGAACGATGAAAACGGCAACGCCTACGAAACCATCGGTATTGACAAGAATGGCGTCGTTTTTGGCCAGAATTTTGCCAGCCCCAATCAGGTTATGACAGCCCCGAACACCGGCACAAATAATTTCCACGTCCTTCGCGCCGACCTCAATTTCACCAGCCGCCAGGTGATTTTCTACATGGATGGAACTGCCTTCGGGTCCATGCCGTTCTATCCGAGTTCCGGAAGCCTGCTTGGCTCCGTGGCGCTTGTTTTACAAGGTTCCAACCCCATCGATTCTATCCTTCTGGTGGACAATCTCAGCGTGACGGCCGGCACGGCCATCCCGGCAGGCGCATGCTCTCTCCAGATCACCAGCGCGCAACCGTGCCTCGCGGGCGGTGTGTCGGGCACTCCAAATGTCGGCGACTTGTATGGCCTGAAAGTCGTCTTCAACGACGTTGGAACGCCCTATCAACCGTTTCGGATCAAATTTACGATCGGGAATGTCACCTGGTATTCAAGTTATCTCACCAGCATCACAACCGGAAACGGCTGGTGGTATGGGTTTGATTGGTCGGTGAATTTGGATGGTTCGATACCGTGGACCATCACGCTAGATCCGGATGGAGTCAGCGGGAGTACGAACAGGGCCGCCATGACCGCGAGCGGGACTTTGACTCCCACCCCGCCTTCCGTGCCGCTTCAACTTTACAACACCGTCACTGTAGGCGGAACGGAAGAATCAATAGCCAGTTACGTCCCGGGAAGCGGCACCATTTCCGACCTCTGGATAGTTTTTGGATGTCCAACTTCTCACGGAGCACAGAACGTGCTTTCCGTGACGCCGCCGACAAATTCCTCCTGCATCGTCACGGCTCCCTACAATTTATCGGTGAACGTGGTTGCAAGGACGAATGTGCCAGCTGGAGTATTTCAGCAATCCGAAAGTTTCACGGCCCAGCTCAGCAGCATGAAGGTGAACCCCGCCATGCTCAGGACCAACACATGGGCGCAATTAAGCGCCCTTCCGACAAACATAACCCAATGGCTTGCCCCCGACGCGATGTGCCAATCCACCAGCCCGGCCATCTCCAATTTCGTCAAACTCTACCTTCCCGCAAATTACAAAACCACGATGACGCCCTATGATACAGCCTGCGCACTTCATAATGCTGTGATGAGGAGTCTCATCTATCTGGAACCTCCGCCGTACGACGATGCGACGAATTCTTTGCAGGCCGGATTGGCGGATTGCGGAGGTTATGCGGCACTTCTGACGGCGGCCATGCGCAATGCGGGAATTCCAGCGCGCCGCATCTCCGGCTTTTGGGAGGGCGATTCATGGCAAAACAATCCGCAATGGCACGTTAGGACGGAATATTACCTTCCCAACACGGGATGGTTGATCACAGACGCTTGCGTGGGCAACGAATGCGATCCAACGGGCACTTTCTCGTGGGACTTCAGTTTTGTTCCGGACGCGAACGAGTACTTCGCGATGGATGTTGGCGACTCTCATGTTCTTCCCTACTACAACTTCCCTGAGTTGCAGGTGCCGAATTCCTGGTGGTATTGTTGCGCTTCATACGTTTCCTATGACTCTCTGGCGTACCTGCAACCGCTCTGCGGGGTGAGCGTATCGAATGCTCCCGGCAAGGTTGTCAATGTGTCGGTGACCAATGTGCCCTACGAAGGCACAGTCTTTCTGCAGGAATCAACAAACCTGACTACGTGGACGACCGCCGCCACTAACTCCAGTCCTTCGGGAACGACCCTGAAATACACTTTCCCTGCGACAAACCGGCCCGGAATGTTTTTCCGCACATGCCAAATTCCATAGGCTGCGAAACGTTTTCCAACGGACTGTCCAGCCGCCCCTGCCTGGGCAGGAAAGAGCGCGAGCCCGCGCTTCGGCCCGCTACCGCTTAGCTCCCTGCCAACGCCGCATGTTCACGCGCCGCCCCAGCGACCAGGGTTGGACAAAATACCTTCTGACCACTGGGTTGGTCACCGTTGACCAGCTCGAACGGATGAGAGCCAACAAGGACCAAGTGGATATTGGAGAGTTATTGGTCGGCAACCTTCCGCATTTTAACGGCTATATCCACGACCCGAAGACGCGTTCAGATTCTTTCGGGACAGATATTAGCCGCAAAAAACCTTCTGCGAACTCGTCGCAGAATGGTCATGCTTCACTTGCTGCTTTGGTTTCCCGTTAATTCGCCTTCGCCGTTTGCAGGCTGGTGCCAACTTGCGGTTTCTATGGCGATCTGGTTAGGCATCATTTGAGGTTGGATTGTAATTTTGAAATAATAGCTTGTCTGGTCGCAATGCCCTGTTCCGCCAATGCCACTGCCGTCTCTCCCCGATTGTTTTTGAGGCCTGGATTGGCCCCGGCTTTCACCAGCAAATTCACGATGTCCAGAGAACCGTGATCGGCTGCCCACATTAGGGCGGTATAGCCGTCCACGTCTGGCGCATCAACTTTGATCCGAGGTTGGGAGAGCAACAGGGCCACTAAATCGAGATTCCCCTGATAAGCAGCACTGGACAATGCGTTGCTGTAACGGTTGGTCGCGTTCGGATTGACGCCCGCTGCCAACAATACTTTGGCGAAGTCCAGAGCTGTCTGCTGGCCGTCATTAAAAGCAGCATCCGCAAGTTCGCGGCCCTGAGGTTTGGCACCATGCGCCAGCAGGAACTTGAGCATCTCCAGGTTCTGGGTCGTTACGGCTCCGTCCAGCGGGCTATATGTTCCGCAGCCGATAGGGGCGTTGATGTCTACCCCCTGCTTGAGCAGTTCCTCAACCTTGTGCATGTCCTGATCTTTAAGGATGGCCATTTGCATCTGCATGGCGCGCATGTCAATGGGGGTTGGGCGTGCCGGCTGGTTTGTGCCCTGAGTTAAATCCGCAAAACCAGTGACGGCGATGGCAAACAATACAAGTGTAATTAGTCTGGTTTTCATCTGGGATTTCCCATTTGGTTTCTTGCCCACGACCAGCGTGGGCCTTTTTCGTAATTTTCTTCCTTAACCACAGGTTTGCAAGGACTTTTTCCAGTGCACCCCTCAGCCTCTCCCAATCGAATCAGATCAGGAGAACTACCAGGCGACAGGTGGGGGAGGAGTTCAAAGGCTTCAACCGTGAAGCTGGAGGAACGGCGGGACACGGCGGACGTGACGGACTTGCTCAAGAAGTTGCACCGGATTGTCAACGAGGCGATCCGCGCGCAAGAACCGGGTGAGGACCAGATGGACTCGAAGTTTTTCGACATGAGCCGGATTGACCTGGAAAAGCTGCGCGACGAGTTTGCCAGGAAGGTGAAGCGCAAAGCGTCGGCGCTGGAGGACATCCGGCAGATGGTGGAAAAGAAACTGGAGCAAATGCTGGCGCGCAATCCGCAGCGGATGGATTACTACAAAAAGTATTCCGAGATCATCGCCGATTACAACCGCGACAAGGACCGCGTCACGATTGAGGAGACGTTCACGAAGCTGGTGGACTTCATGAGCGGTCTCGACGCCGAAGATCACCGCGCCGCAAAGGAGGGTTTGAGTGAAGACGAATACGCGCTGTTTTGTTTGTTGCAGAAGGAGAACATGGCCAAGACCGAGCGGGAGAAGGTGAAGTTGGCGAGCCGGGGGCTGCTCGATTCGTTGCGCAAGCTCATCGCGCAGCGTGAGCGGTGGACGGAAAAGGAGCAAACACAGGCCGAGGTCGAGGTGCTCATTCTGGACAACCTGCTTGAGGCGCTGCCCACGCCGCCATTCACCGAGGACGAAAAGAAGGCAATGGCGAAGCGCGTTTATCAACACGTTTGGCAACAGAGCGCGAGCGGATTTTTTAGAGGCGAGGCGTCTGCAGCCTGAACATCTGGAGCGGACACCCAAATAGCCCAGGGGTTAATCCCGGTCACTCCGCCCAGGTTGGTGTCCACCTTGATGTCCGCCACGCGGCAGGAAACGAACAAGCGCCCTAGGCTTGGAATAAAACTAAGTTAAATAGAGTTTGGTAACGTCTGCCCAGCTGATGTGGTCCTCTTTTACCTGGATTCTTGGGTTTGGTTCACACTGCTGACCATTAAGCACCAGACTCGTGAACACCCCCAGCACGGTTCCAAAGGACATAGTTCATGAATTTCATGGCCCCCGCTTTGGCAGAGATCAGTGACTGTGGGGTCCAGTTCCCGGTATGTAAGGATAGCCATCAGTGCCGGGTTCCGCATGGGGAATAGCCTTCAGGTACTCATAGATCGCCAACAAATCAGGATCAGTCAGGTCCTTGAACATGGGCCAAGGCATGACCTCCAAATTGCGCCCCGTCTTGTGAGACCGCCCAGTCCGGAGGGCGGTTAAGAACTCGTTGAACGTCAAGCCGCCAGGCAGTCCTGTTTTGAGGTCCGGGGTGAGATTGGCCGATATCGGTGCGTTGGTGTCGTTCGACGCGCCGAAGCGTCTGCCGCCAGCCATATAGTTGACGGCATTAAACGCGACTGTCTGGCCCGGCATGATCTGATCACGGTTGGTAGCGTACGGAGGGCAGGTGTGGCAAAAATTACAGTGCTGATTGGCGTTGACAAGGTAACTGCCTCGGATGATCAGGCTCACGCTACGGTTCTCGACCTTCAACGGCACCGGGTTTAGAGCCACGCCCGGCACGATTTCGCTTGTATAGTCCTCCCAGGATTTAGCACTCACCTGGCCGGCCTTGATTGCTTCGCCGGCTCTGAAGGCTACGAGGACGACCGATACTTGCCCGAGGACCAGACCGATCTTGAATAGTGGTTTCATGTTCACGACTTCTTTCTTCAATCTTTTGCAATTCTTTATCCTAGCCCAATAACACAACCTGTCCCCTGGCCTGTTCAAATATTCCATTAAACTGCGTTTCGCCCAAAGCAATGCCCGTGCCATTTAGTGTGAACTACGACAAAACATACGAAACCCGTTGAAATGTGCCAATTACATTCCTGTGACAACTCGACCTCATTGTTAGTTTCTAGCCACCCCGCTCAATTAAGTGCAATTGCCATTTTGTGCCTCATAAATTGCTGTGTTCAATGCCGCCTAGGTGAACAAGAATTGCGAATGAAAGGCTCTTGCGTCCAAGAGTTGTAGCTCTAATAAGCCTCTCAACGCCTGCAAATCCTCGCTCGCCTCAGGGCAGCCGATGACGACCGGAAATCCACCGGCAGCAACTTGGGTTGCACGCTCCGTTGCGGATTCTCCTGCCAATCCTTTTCCCAATCATCCAGCGACGGCACGGTGACTTCCGCGTGTTTCGAGTAGGCGTGATGCACCGCCTTGGAATTGTGCCCAAGCGCCTGCTGCGCGAACCGCTCCGGGTAATCGAGGATGGTAAGTGCCGCCGGCCGCATTTGTTCCGGGTAATGTTGAGCCATTCACGTAAGGCTTATAGCGAAGTGGTCTGGCGCCAGACGACAGAGAACTTCGTCCGGGCTCTGGAAAATGCGTTCCGTCACTTTGGCGGGGTCACCCGAAGCCTGGTCATCGATAGTCTTCGGGCGGCGGTGACGCGGGCGGATTGGTTTGAACCGGAGCTTAACCCGAAGGTGGAGGAGTTTTGCCGGCACTATGGCACGGTGATCTTGCCGACCCGGCCGGCGATGCCCCGGCACAAGGGCAAGATCAAGGCCGGAGTGAAGTATGCCCAGAACAATGCACTCAAAGGGCGCAGCTTCGAGAGTCTGGGTGCGCAAAACCTGTTTCTGTCCGATTGGGAACCTCGGCAGCGCCTACAAAGACTTGGCCGAGCCGCGCAAAGCGATTGCGTTCTACGAACAGGCCCTGATTATTCGTCGCGAGATTGGCAACCGGCGTGGCGAAGGCAGCATCCTCGGCAATTTCGGCATTGCCTATGCCGGCTTGGGCGAGCCGCGCAAGGCCATTCGGTTTCACGAAGACGACCTGGCGATTGCACGCGAGATTGGCGACCGACGCGGGGAAGGGAAAGCTCTCGGCAATGCGGATCTGCTAGAGGATAAAGGAAACCCCACCGAGCAGGATTGCTTCGATCACATATTGGTCAAGGATGTGTTGCAGCGGGACATCGAGCCACTGCCGACCGTCCGGTGGGCTGGCCCGCGAACGCACCGGTGATCTGGTCTGCCGGCTTCTTGTAGCAGGCGCAGAGTTAGGATCGGACCCGGCGCGTGCTGGCCAAGGTCGAGTGGCACAACGGCGAACTGTTCGTGCTGGCCTACAACCTGGGCAACTTCCTGCGGCAGGCGGTGCTGCCCCGGTCGGTGCGTCACTGGTGCTCAGGGCAGGGTGTTCCACCTGCGCCCGCACAAAGGTGGGATCGCCGGCAAGCCTCCGCACTTTTACGCCGTTCGTGGCCCGGGAGGCGGCGACATCAAATGCGAAACGGCGGTGGTGACCGAAGCTGAGTACAAGGCCCAAGCCTTGAACGCGGTGCTAAACTTTTCGGGCCCGGCCCAATTCGCCCTCGGGGCGCTGCCGGGCACCAGCATGTCCAAGAACGAAATCTGCCGGGCCGAATTGCTTGCCTGGCTCAAAGCAGTTGGGGCCAAGCGGGTGGTAGTAGCCTTTGACCGGGAAGAAAAGGGCGATCCGCGCTTGGCTTCGTTCAAGCCGGACAAGCGCAAGGGGCATGACACTCAAGTTTGGGCACGCTACTTGGCACAATTTTTGAACCGCGAAGGTTACGATGCCAAGGTGGCAGTTCTGCCCCGCGAGTACCAAGATGCCCAGGGCAAAGCAGATTGGGACGGACGCCTTGCCGCCAGGATCGCCGAACTCAAGGGCGATGCCACCGAGCCAAGCGAAATCTGGCCGGCGGTGGCGCCTGTGATTCGCAAAGAATGGCTGGCTGTGCTGTCGAGTGCCCGAAAGCCAAACGAGTTCCGGGGCTCGGGGGTTTTCACCGACGAGGAGGAGCGGTTGATCCAAGTGGGCTTGAACAAGCTCTACCTCCGGAGGGCCTTGCCCTGTGGCGGGGTTGAAGAATTGGATTTGGCACAGAAACTCAAATCCTTGGCCAACGGATCTCTAAAAGACGTGCCGGGAGTGTACGATCTGGGAGAAAAGTACCGTCAGGTCGTTGGAGGCTATTACGTTCTGGCACCGCTTCGAGATCAGGAGAAAGCCAAGCTCGGCGACAAACGTGACCAGGCGAAGCGGGACGCGGATGCGGATTTACTGTGGTTTTGTAATTTGAAGGCCCGGGGCACTCCGAAGGCGGTCTCCAATTTCAGAATGACCTGCCATTACGTGCTGGTAAAGGAAGACGGAACACGCTTCCGCATGGTCACGCTCGAAAACACCCAAGGGGAAAAGACGGGCCCGGTGGCCCTGGGAGCCAGACCGTTCACGGCCCCACGCGATTTTAGGGAGTGGCTGGCCAACCAAGGGAATTTTACCTGGCTGGAAGGCGAAAAGGAGCTTGAGCTGCTGCAGCGTGACCTGAATGAGGAGGCGGCGTTCATGGAGGTGTACGAGGTCACAGCCTATGGTGACCACGACCAGAGCGGGCTGACTTTTCTGGACGATGTGGCTTACGGACCGGGCGGTGAAGAAATCCTGCCCGATGAGCACGGGATCGTCTGGTGGGGCGAGCGCGGCTACAAACTCTCCGAGAGAGGTTCAGACAATCAGTGCTTCCGGCAGCCAAAGCCCCGAATGCGCCCGGCGGAGGCGCTGGTGTTCGACGGCGGTTACAAACTGGTCAAGGGCACAGCCGATAATCTTTCAGCCATCCAGGGACTTTTCCGGGAGGTGACCCATCTGTTGGGTGAGACGCTGGGAGTGTGCGAAGCCTATATCGCCATCGGCGCGTTTTTAGCCTTTGTTGCGGCCCGAGCAATTTTGCGCGAGTACGGCGCTTTCCCTGGTCTTTGGATTACCGGCGAGAAAGGCAGTGGCAAGACTACCTTGACCTCCTTGCTGATGGAGCTCATGGGTTTTCTTCGCATGCAATCGGGCATCGGTCTGCTCCGCAACTCCTCGCCCGCCGGTCTGCAAATCGTTCAGGAACAGGTCTCCAATCAGCCCGTGTGGTTGGACGAATTCCGCGAAACTGAAGTGCATCCCGACAAACGCGCTATCATTCATTCGGCTTTCAATCGTGAACTGTCGAGCAAGTTCGCCGAAAGTGGGTGTAGCCGAAAGATTCGCACGGCATTCATCGTGGTCGGTGAATCCACCACCAGCGACGCTGCCACTCGCAGCCGCTATGCGCATATCCACGTCAACAGGAACCGCCGCAAAGGCGATCATCTGCCCTGGCTCCAGGAGCATCGGGACCAATTCTTTGTTTTCGGCCGCTTTCTGATGCGCAACCGCCCGAGGTATATCGAATTGTGTCTGGCGCGGCTTTCCAATTGGCTCAAATCCCCCGAGTTGGCGGGAATCGAGGAGCGTCATCGGCTGGTTTACGGCGTAGGCTACGCCGCCTTCAGGGCGATGGCCGAAATGCTCCAGTCCCATGCTGCCGAGGACTTGGAGGAATTCCGCAAGGAACTGGTGGCTCAGACCGGGGCCGCCACAGAGGAGGTGCAGTCGCAAACTGATCTCAATCAGTTTTTCGAGGATCTGCTTGCGGCCTTCACCAACGGAGCTTTCGGCCACACGAAAGCTGAACTCCAACGCTACTTCCGGGCCGAAAGAAAAGAGGCCCCGCATCCGCCCGGCGCGCCAAATCAGACACAGGTCCCATGGGTGAGCGCTGACCTTTATTTGAAGCCGGCGGTGCTGGACGTGGTCCGGCGCCACAAATACCTGCAACACCAAGAACTGCGACTGAACCAACTGGATCTCCGCGGCCAGATGGCCACGAAGAAGTATTGGCTGCGCCCCAAACACCGGATGCACCGGAAGCGGTTCGCCGGGAAAAATAACGAGGGGTGCTGGGGAATAGACCTGGATTTCCATCCCATGGGATACCACCCAATAAGCGATGAGGAATGGCTGGCCCAACTGGAAACAGCCGGGGTGCCAGATGGGGACGTCTTTTCCTGCCCTAAGGATGAATGGGCAGACCCGAGGCACGGCGAGTTGTTCGCCATTGTTCACAAGCTGCTCGCGAAAGAATGACCATTGCAGACGTCTGCACTCCGTTATGGCGAAGGATAAGCAACTGCATGGAGTGACGCTTGAAGGGGTCGTGGAGAAGCGCCGGTTGGGGCAGGCGCTGAACGCGAAGGAGTTCGCCGTTCTGGCCTGCATCTCTTACTCCGCAGCGAGGGAGTGGTTTCGCCTGCCGGGCTTCCCGGTCTTTCGCGGGGTCGTGTTTTGGCAAGACTTCAATGACTGGCGACGGATTCAGGCTCGCGTGAGCGAGGCAAGTGTTGCATTGACGCCGGCTGACAGCAGTCGAGAGAGCGGCATCAGTGCGAGGGATTTGCCCGCGAGAGCCGCGCGAATTCTTCTGGAGAAGTGAGGAGCAAAACGGCTCATCTAAATTCTGGTTCGATTCCCTAGATCGGCCATGCCTGCACATCATCGTGACGTGCGGGCAAAACGGCCAATTGATCTACGATTCCGAGACCGAGATCATCATCCACATGGGGCTGACAGCAAGCCATCTGGCATTTGTCGCGCTTACCTTCCGGCTGCGCGAATAGACGGGATCGGCGACACGTATTTGGCAAATGCGGTCGCGGCGTGGGCGCTGCTCCCTGTTTGGGGAGCCGGTGTGTCCAAGAAGGTTCACGCCGCCCGGCGAGCATGGACCGAGCCGCTTCGGGGGGGCGCCACCTCGGTTCCTTCATCCCAACGAGAGCTGGTTTTCGGTTTGCGCGATGTCCTCACCACAGTTCCGGCGCAACGCCGCGTCCAGGGCCCCGGACCCAGGAGTTCGGGGCCGCTGAAAAGCGAGTTGGAGATGCTGGTCGAAGGAATGAGTTCGCGGTCACTGTGCCCGCTGGTGCTTCTCGGCCTGCACGTACCGCGGAACGAGGTTTTGAAGTCGCCGACTCTTCACGGGCCGGTGGTCAAAGAGGACAGCCGGTAAGTGTCTGCGTCAAACCACCACTCGATTTTACTGCACTTTTACTGCACTCATTCGTAAGTCCCTTGTAATCAATGGTAGCGCGTACGGGAATCGAACCCGTCTTTCAGCCTTGAGAGGGCCGTGTCCTAACCGATAGACGAACGCGCCGCTCGGCCAATCCCTGCCAGCCTAGCCGCCGCCCTTCTAATGTCAACCGGGAGGTTGAGCGAGGTTGAGGGTTGAGGGTTGAGAGTTGAGGGCGGGAAGTCGAGGGTCGAGGGCCAGAAGGCGCTTCCCAGGCGAGGGAGCGCGGGGGTGCTGGCAGGCTGGGCCGAAGTAGTTGATGGTTGATAGTTGATAGTTGATAGTTGATGGCGGCTTGCGCGGCTGCCGTTTTTTATTGTCAAAACTCATTTGAAATGTCCCCCTGTTAACTCACGAGAAAATGTCCCCTTCTCGGGTTGTTATTCGTTGATCTGTTCCCCCCGGCTGGCGGCGAGGGACGCAGGGAGGCCGGAGCG
>JBEKJO010000114.1:0-35973 GCA_050011195.1 Verrucomicrobiota bacterium
CTACTGCTGTCTGGTTTGTACATTACCATCTTGGGCCACCCACCCCCCCGTGTCAACGATGTGGCAGGTCCTGACCAGGAGGATGAACTTTGGGAGGGGCCGGGGGTGGCGACCTGGTGGCTAGATAGAGTGATTGCGCGACTCGCGCATAAAAAGCGCTACATGAAACTCCAAAGATGCTTCTAAGCCTGCTCCGTCTCTCCCGGTTGACCGGGGAGTAACAATTCTCGTCTACGTGCTCTAGGGCTACAGGTGGACATCGAGCCGGTATCGCATCGCCTGGGACAGGCACCTCATGGGTGCAAGATCAATTCCATGCTGCGGAGAAGTTTGCACGGGAGTATTGAAGAAGCTCTCCATTTTTTGGCAATCTTTAACCGTATTTTGGCTTTTGAGAAGAATCTTCTTGACACGTAGCGGCGCGGTGCGTGCCAAGGGGATACTGGGGTCCTTTAGTACTCTGGTGGGTGCGGGTGTGTGAAACTGTATACTGTCCCCCCCCCACTCTTGTGTACACACTATCACTCCATCACTCCTTTCCCCCCTAGATTAGCCTCCCTTGTATCATTAGGGGGTGGAGATTGGCCGGTATATCAGACGAGATCGGAGAGATGGGCAGATCTGTCAAATGTGCTTTAACCCGGTTCCAGATGATGAAGTAGAATTCGATCATATCATCCCCTTCTCCAAGGGCGGTCCGAGCACCGTAGGCAATCTCCGTTTGCTCTGTTACGACTGTAACAGAAAGAAACGGGACTCATTGGGTGAAATTCTTGCAAATGATCCCCTTGAGCACCTGTACGATCTTCAGAGAGCTGCAAGAAAGAAGCGAAGAAGGCTAAAGGCTTAAGATCGGTCGAGCGAGCTGTCGCTCCGGTTTTCTTCTCGGCGCTGGGCAGTAGTTCGGACGCGTTTTTCACCCTCCGCGGTCACTAACAGCGGCGGCGCGACAAGTCATGGACAGGGCACGTCCGGCTGGCTTTTCGTGCGGTTCGTGTCTTTCATAGTTTCTCCACCATAAGAATTTCCTCGAAAAGGCCCGGGGCCGTCCATAAAGTCTTGCCTGTTCGCAAGATGCCAATGGTTATGCTTGAACGATTGTTTCGCCTGTCGGAGAACCAGACCAGCGCGCGCGTCGAGGTGCTGGCGGGGGTGACGACCTTCCTGACGATGGCCTACATTATCTTCGTCCAGCCGGCTGTCCTGTCGGGCGCGATGTTCGGCAAACCGACGGGCATGGATTTTGGGGCGGTGACGGCGGCGACGTGTCTGTCGGCGGCGCTGGCTACCGCCATCATGGCCTTGTATGCCCGGTATCCCATCGCCCAGGCGCCGGGCATGGGGGAGAATTTCTTCTTCGTGTTCTCCGCGATCCCGGCGGCGGCGGCAGGCTTCGCCAATGCGTGGGAAGTGGCGCTGGGGGTGGTGTTCATTTCCGGCGGGCTATTTCTGATTCTGTCGCTGGTCGGGCTGCGCGAGCTGATCTTCAACGCCGTCAGCCCCAGCCTCAAGAACGGCATCGCCGCCGGCATCGGGCTGTTCATCGCTTTCATTGGCCTGCAAAACGCGGGGCTGATCCTCAAAGACCCCGGCACGGCGGTGAAGATGAACGCACACTTCGCCTCGCCCGACCTGATCGTCTTTTTCGCCGGGCTGCTGCTGACGGCGGTGCTGCACGCCCGCAAGGCGCGCGGCTCGATTCTGTGGGGCATCGTGGGCGCGACGGTGCTGGCCGTGGCGCTCAAAGAAACCCTGCCGCAGATGCCCCGATCGGTCGCGGCTTCGCCGGAAGTGACCGGGTCGGTGCTGATGCAGCGGTTTGAATTCGCGAAGGGCATCGTGGCCGCGCCCCCTTCCTTGGCGCCCACGTTTCTCAAGATGGACGTGGCCCACGCGCTGACGCCGAAGATGCTGCCGTTCATCTTCGTGTTCCTGTTTATGCTGGTGTTTGATGCCATCGGCACGCTGATCGGCGTGTGTGAGCAAGCCGGCTTTATCAAAGACAACAAGCTGCCGCGCGCCAAACAGGCGATGCTCTCCGACGCGGTAGGCACGGTCGCCGGTGCGGCGCTGGGCACGAGCACGGTGACGAGCTTCATCGAGAGCGCGGCGGGCGTCGAGCAGGGCGGGCGCACCGGTTTGACGGGTCTGGTGGTCGCGGGGCTCTTTTTGCTGGCGCTGTTCTTCAGTCCGCTGATTGCGATGGTGGGCAGTTACCCGCCGATTACCGCGCCGGCGCTGGTGATCGTCGGCGCGATGATGATTCGGAACGTGGCGAAGATTGACTGGGAAGATTACAGCGAGTCCGTGCCCGCCTTCCTGACGATGATCGGGATTCCGCTGTCCTACTCGATTGCCGACGGCCTCGCGCTGGGCTTTATCAGTTGCCCGATCATCAAACTGTTCAGCGGCAAAGGCCGGGAGATCGGCTGGCTGACTTACGTGCTGGCGGTTGTGCTCGTGGCCTATTTCGTCTTTGTGCGCAGCGCAATGTAGCGGCGCGTTGCTGGTCGGAATCGATAAGCCGTAGCCGCCGACGGCAGTCGGCGCTGATTCTGCTGACCGCCCAAAAAGTGCGCCGACCGCCGTCGGCGGCTACGAATACGCGGGTGGAATCGGCCCTGGGCGCGTTTACTCCGGCGCTTTTTTGCTCGCGAGAACGGCGGATTCCGAACATCTTTGGTTATGCGGAACCTTCAGCAGAAGCTCAGCATCGCGCGCGGCGAGCGGCCCGCGGAGCGGCTCTTCAAGAATGCCAACCTCGTCAACGTCCTGAGCGGCGAAATCTATCGCATGCACGTGGCGGTGGATGACGGCCGGGTCGTCGGTTTGGGCGACTACAAAGCGAAGAAGATCATCGACCTGAAGGGGGCGTATCTGGCGCCGAGCTTGATCGACGGGCACTTCCATGTGGAAAGCTCGATGCTCACGACGCGGGAGTTCGCGCGCGCGGTGGTGCCGCACGGCACGGGCGTGGTGGTGATTGACCCGCATGAGTACGCCAACGTGCTCGGCTTGGACGGCATCCGCTACGTTTTGGAGTCGAGCAAGAACCTGGCCGTGGATTTCTTCATCATGCTCCCCTCGTGCGTGCCGGCCACGCCGTTCGAGACGGCGGGCGCGCGGGTGACGGCGGAGGACCTCAAACGGATGATCGGCGACGAGCGCATCGCCGGCGTGGCCGAACTGATGAATTATCCCGGCGTCTATCTGGGCGCCGAGAGCGAGCTGGCGAAGGTCGAAGCGGGCAAGGGCAAGAACATTGATGGCCACGCTCCCGGTTTGCGGGGCCGCAATCTCAATGCCTACGTACTGGCGGGGGTGCAATCCGACCACGAATCCACTGAGCTGGCCGAGGCGCAGGAGAAACTCCGTCTCGGCATGCACGTTTTGCTGCGCGAAGGCAGCACCGAGCGAAACCTCGCGACGCTGGTTCCGCTGATCAATTCGCACAACGCGATGAATTGCTCCTTTGCCACCGATGACAAGCTGGCGGGCGACCTGGTGTCCGAAGGCCACATTGACCATTGCGTGCGCAAGGCCATTCGGATGGGCCTGCCGCCGATGGCCGCGCTGCAAATCGCCACGATCAGCACGGCGCGGCATTACCGCTTGCGCAACTTCGGGGCCATTGCCCCGCGCTACTGGGCGGATTTCATTGTATTCGACAATCTGAAGAACCTCGTCGTCCGCCAGACCTACAAGAAGGGCATCCTGGTGGCCGAGGAGGGCAAATATCTGGCCCCGCAGCGCGCACTGGTGCCGCGACCGCGCAGCACGATGAATCTGCGCTACAAGGCGCCCGAAGATTTCAGGATCCGCCTCAAGCGCGCCGGCAAGATGCGGGTGATCGAAATTGTGCCGAACCAGATCGTCACGCGGCAAATTATCGAGAGGCCACGGACCGAAGGCGGCCAGGTCGTGGCGGATGTTGAGCGCGACATCCTCAAGCTGGTGGTCGTCGAGCGGCATCACGCCACCGGCAACGTAGGGGTTGGGTTTGTGCGCGGGTTCAAGCTCAGGTCAGGCGCCCTGGGTTCGACCGTGGCCCACGACGCGCACAATGTGGTCGTGGTCGGCGCCAATGACGCCGACATCGCCCGAGCCATCGAGGAACTGGTGAAGATGCAGGGCGGCCAGGTGGCGGTGAACCACGGCAAAGTGCGGGCCGAGCTGGCCCTGCCGATTGCGGGGCTGGTCTCCGACCGACCGCTCCAGGAGGTGATCGAGCGCATCGCGGCTTTGAACGCAGCGGCGCGCGCGATGGGTTGTGAGTTGGAAGCGCCGTTCATGACCCTTTCCTTCCTGAGCCTCTCGCCGATTCCGGAGTTGAAGCTGACCGACCAGGGCTTGATCGACGCCGTGCACATGCGGCCCACGAACCTGTTCGTCTGACCTTTGGGTTTGGCGCCTTGAGCGCTGACTACCCATCCCCGACCACCCGGCAATTTGGTTTCGTTAATCGCGGCTGATCAGGTACAGAATGCAGGCGAGGATAGCTGAAACCAGCAGTCCCGCGGCAATCGACCACCTCAAGAACCGGAGTTCCTTCCGCCGGCGCGCCCTGCCGCCCATGCCGGGCAGCAGATAGAACCGGGGTCGTTCTTTATCTCTTTCAAACCAAAGCATCCGGGGAAGCCTCATCGCCGAAGGTCACACCATTCTGCGTAAATCAGTGCGAACGAATCCTTTGCAGCCGGGCCGCCCGTTTCAATGCCGGCCTCAAGGCCAGGGAGAACGATGGCTGCGAATTGGACCTTTGCTGCTTCAAGCGCAAGCACAGCGCCAATCCTGCCTTTTTGCCTCGCGTATAGCGAGTCTTTTCTCACTCGCCCCGATAATGTGACACTTTTGGCCCTTGACCCCCTTACCTTGCGCCCATAAGAATGGGGGCCGTAATGATCTCAGCCGTCAACGGAAGGATGTGACATGAAGACAACTTCACGCAATGAATGGTTTGGTCGCAAGCAGGCGAATCTTCTGACCGGCCTCGGTCTGATTCTGCTCACCGCTGTCGTCGCGGGCTGTTCGGGGGGCAAGCCCGAGAAGCTCGTCATCTTAGGCTCGAACACGATTGGCGAGGAACTGGCCCCGCGCCTGGTGGCGGAATACCAGAAGGAGCACCCGGGAGTCGCCTTTGAACTTGAATTCAAGGGGACGACCTACGGGATGGGGGCATTGATTGTGGGCCGATGCGACATCGCGGCCGCTTCGCGGGATGCGTCCACGAATGAGGTCCAGTTGGGCCGGGACCGGGGTGTGGAGTTCAAAGATCATACTATCGGCGCCTATGGTGTGGCGGTCATCGTCAATGCCGGCAGCACCATCGGGAACCTGACTCGTGACCAGGTTCGAGACCTTTTTATCGGAGCGGCCCAGAATTGGAAAGAGGTGGGCGGGCCGGATGCCCCGGTTCATTTGTACATCCGTCATCCCAATTCCGGCACGTATCTGGGCTTTCGGGAACTAGCGATGGAAAACAAGCCTTACGCGCTTAATGTGAAATCCTTCACCAATTACACGGAACTCGTTCAAGCCGTGGCGCAGGATGCGAACGGGATCGGTTACTCGGCCATTAACCCGGCCGGCAAGACCGGCATCAAGGCCGTGTCCATCGGCGGAGTGGTCCCCGCCGTCGAATCCGTGAGCAAAGGGCAGTATCCATACGCGCGGGTTCTTCGTCTTTACACCGACAAGGCGAAGGAGACGGCAACGGCGCGCAGCTTTGTTGAGTTTGTCGAGTCAACCTGGGGACAGGAGATAGTCAATCAAATGGGCTTCGCGCCCCGTCCTTGACCCGCGTCTGGATAGAGCGGCCTTTAACTTCGGACTTTGGACTATACCTGCCGCGCATGGTTTTGGAGTTCACCAAGATGAATGGCGCGGGGAATGACTTTGTGCTCATCGACAATCGGGCACGGAGGATCAAGCTTTCCCGCGACCAGGTGGTGCGGCTTTGCGACCGGCACCGCGGGGTGGGGGCGGATGGCGTGCTGCTGCTGGGGCCGTCGGTTTCGGGCAAGGCAGATTGGGCGTGGGAATTCTATAACAGCGATGGCAGCACGGGCGAGATGTGCGGCAACGGCGCGCGCTGCTTCTCGCGCTTTGTGCAGAAGCTGACGGGTTTGACACGGGGGTTTTCTTTCGAGACGGAGGCGGGGGTCATTACGGCCAGCTTCCAGGGCGAGCGGGTGACGGTCAGCCTGACGCGGCCAAAGGATTTGCGGCTCAATGAGCGAGTGGCGCTGTCCGCCGGCGCCCAGACCATTCATTCGCTCAATACGGGGGTGCCACATGCAGTGGTGTTCGTGGCCGATGCTGACCGGGCGATGGTGCAGCAGCTCGGCGCCGAAATCCGCCGCCATCCGCACTTCGGTTTGAAAGGGACGAATGTGAATTTCGTGCAGCAGCTTGGTCCGAATCATATACGGGTGCGGACGTTCGAGCGCGGGGTGGAAGGCGAAACGCTGGCCTGCGGCACCGGCGTGACGGCGGCGGCGCTGGTGGCGGCGCGCCTGCACGGATTGACTTCGCCGGTCACGGTGCAGGCCCAGGGCGGCGAGCAGCTTGAGGTCAGCTTCCGGGAGGCCCAGGGCGAGTTTGCGGAGGTGCAGTTGACCGGCCCGGCGGAGTTTGTTTTCGAGGGAAAGATCGAGGTGCCATAATATGTTCACTGGAACTTACACGGCGATTGTGACGCCCTTTAAGAACGGCAACATAGATGAGGCCGCGCTCGGGCGCTTGATCGGGCTGCAAATCCGGGCCGGGGTGGATGGAATCGTGCCGGTCGGCACCACGGGCGAGTCGCCGACGGTTGATTTCGAGGAGCACGTCCACATTATCGAGCGGGCGGTGAAGTTTGCCAGTGGCAGAATCAAGGTGCTGGCGGGCACGGGCGGCAATTCCACCAGCGAGGCGCTCTACCTCACCGAACACGCCGAAAGGGCCGGGGCGGACGGCTCACTCCAGGTCGCGCCTTACTACAACAAGCCGACGCAGGAGGGCCTGTTCCAGCACTTCCGCGAGGTGGCGCGCCGTACGCGGCTGCCGATTGTGCTCTACAGCATTCCCGGCCGCTGCGGCGTTGAAATTGGCGTGGACACGGTCAAGCGGCTGGCGCAGCAGTGCCAGAACATCATCGGCATCAAGGAAGCCGGCGGCAATGCGGACCGTGTAAGCCAGTTGCGCGCGACGCTGGGGCCCGGCTTCGAAATCCTGAGCGGCGATGACGCGCTGACGCTGCCGTTCATGGCGGTGGGCGCGCAGGGGGTCATCAGCGTCGCTTCGAATGTGATCCCGCACCAGGTTGCGCAGATGGTCGAAGCGTTTACCGCGGGAAAGGCGGCGGCGGCGTTGAAGCTACACCAGAGATATTATCCGCTGTTTAAAGACCTGTTTATCGAGACTAATCCGATTCCGGTGAAGGCTGCGCTGGCGATGCTGGGCCGGATCGAAGAGGAATACCGCCTCCCGCTGGTGCCGATGAGCGCGAAGAACCGGGAAACGCTGCGGGCGACCATGAAAGCTGTCGGCGTATTAGGATGAAACGTGAAACGTGAACTCACGCATCACGTTTCACGTTTCACGCACCACTTATGACCAAAATTATCATTATCGGTTCCAAGGGTCGCATGGGCCGAACGCTCATTGCGTGTGCGGCCCACCATCGCGGCCTGCAAATCGTCGGCCAGATCGATCAGGGGGACGATCTGCGGTCAGTGATCGGGGAGGGGGATGTCGTCATTGATTTCAGCTCGCACAGCGCGACGCCGGCCATTGCGGCGCTTTGCGCGGTGCACAAGAAGGCGATGGTGGTCGGCACGACCGGCCATTCGGACGAGGGCAAAGCTCAAATCGCCAACTTCCAATCGCAGATTCCCATCGTGCTCTCCTCAAACTTCTCGACCGGTGTGAACACCCTGTTCTGGCTGACGCGCAAGGCGGCGGAGATTCTGGGGCCGGGGTTTGATCTGGAAATTGTCGAGATGCATCATCGGCTGAAGCGCGATGCCCCGAGCGGCACGGCCAAGACCCTGGCCGGGATTCTGGCCGCGGTCCGCAAACAGCAGCTTGACAAGGTGGCGCTTCATGGCCGCGCCGGGATCGTGGGCGAGCGCACGGCCGAAGAGATCGGCGTGCATTCGGTGCGCGGCGGCGACGTGGTGGGCGAGCACACGGTGATTTTTGCCGGCGTCGGCGAGCGGGTCGAACTCACGCATAAGGCTTCCACTCGCGAGACCTTTGCCAACGGGGCCTTGCGCGCCGCACAGTGGGTGGTGAAGCAAAAGCCCGGGCTCTACGATATGCAGGATGTGCTGGGGCTAAAGTGAAGTCTAAAGTCCAAAGGCCAAAGTCCAAAGTCGGGAAGTTGGCTATCGTAGCGTTGGGGGCGAACCTTGGTGACTCCCGGGGAAACATTCTACGGGGGATGAGGCGGTTAGAGGAGTTGTCTGACAGGCCCTTATTGCGGTCTTCGCTCTGGCAAACCGCGCCGGTGGATTGCCCGCCGGGCTCGCCGGCTTTTGTGAACGCGGTCGTGGGGTTTAGGCCGCGCGACAACGAGACACCGGAGACCTTGCTGGCCAAATTGCAGGCGTTGGAAAGGGAATTTGGCCGCCGGCCAAAGAAGGTGTTGAACGAGACACGCCCGCTGGACCTGGATTTGATTGCCTTCGGGAATGAGACGCGCGCCACCCGGGAATTGACCCTGCCCCATCCCCGGGCGCACGAGAGGCGTTTTGTGCTTCAACCGCTCAGTGAAATTGCGCTGGATTTGGTCCTGCCCGGCCAATCAAGGAGCGTGGCGGAACTGCTTCACCGGTTGTCGCTGGACGAAAACATGCGGAAACTGAGAAACGTCAGGCAACGCAGTTAGGCGGCGACGCCGGGTCCTGCCGCTGGCGCGGGTTCCTTTTGAGCCGGCTCGTCCTTGTATTTGAAGAGCAGCGCGAACAACGCCAGGATGACCAGCGCGCCAACTGCAGGGAAGGTCCAAATCATGTTCCAACGAGGCGGCGGTTTGGGTCAATCCAATTTATCTCTTGAATCCGCCTGGGGTTGCTGCCATAAGACACGGGTTGTGCATCGCCGCCCTTTCATAAAGACGATCGAACCGACTCAACCGAAAGCGAGCAGGAGTTTAGGATGACAGAAAACAAAGTGCGTTGTGTTTACCCAAGATTGCAGTTGGCGTATCTGTTGCAATTTGCGATTTGGGGGAGTTGGTGTGTAGCCCTCGGAGGTTACCTCAATGGGAAGATGAGCGGCCCTCACATTGGTGCCCTCTATATGGCGATTCCGTGGGGAGCGATTATCGCCCCGATGTTCATTGGGCCGGTTGCGGACCGCTACTTCTCCGCCCAGAAGATGCTTGGCCTTTTGCATCTGATCAGTGGGGCAGCGCTTGTGGCCTGTGGTGTGATCTGTGTCCAGGCGGAATCCCGGGCGGCCGGGGGGGCGGTCGTGGTTCCATTTGCATCGCTGATGGTTTTGATGCTCATCTCCGGAATCTGCTTCATGCCGTCAATCCCCTTAATCAACACCGTCGTTTTCAAACATATTCCGAATCCGGCTTCGGCGCCTAAAGTCTTCATTTTTGGGACTGCCGGTTGGATAATAGTCAACTTGGTCGTGGAGGTTTTCGCGGGTGGCGCTGCAAGTCCTAATTTCTTCTTCATTGGGGGTGGTTGCGGCATCTTCCTCGGACTTTACGCGTTCACTCTTCCGGATACACCGCCCAAGGGAGCTCCCGCGCAGGGGGCAAAGAGGGACACCTTCGGCCTGGGGGCCTTGACGATGTTCAAATCCCCCACTTTTACCATCTTCCTCCTTTGTGCGTTTATGGTCAGTATCTTCGGGAGCAACTACTTCTTTCCGTCCGTGGTTCCCTACCTGCGCGAATTCGGTTACCCGGCGCCGGTCGCCTTGACGACACTCAACCAGTTCTCTGAACTCTTCTTCATGGCGATCCTTCCTTTTTGTGTCGCCCGAATCGGCCTTAAATGGGTTTTAGTTATCGGCATGAGCGCCTGGGCAATCCGATATTTCATCTTCACGCTGGGGGGGTTCCAGTTCGCCGTGCTTGGGCTTCTTTTTCATGGTATGGCCTATGCTTTCCTCTACGTAGCGGCCTACATGTTCGGCGACCGTGTTGCTCCCGCCCATCTCAAAGCGAGCGTTCAAAGTCTTCTGGCCTTCCTCCTTCTGGGAATTGGCCAGGTGCTCAGCGGTTATCTGTTCGGCTACCAAATTGACCGATGTGCTCCAGCAATCACGAAAACCGTGGTCACCCAAGAAGGGAAAGCCGCAAAGAGTCTTCCCGCCTGGAATGTCCCTGAAATGGAAACCTCGGGCTGGCGATATCTCGATTTGGCAAAATCGGTTAAATACCTCAAAGGTGATAAGAATATCTTCAACTTTGGGGAACACCTTGGCAAGTACACCAAGGAGGATGGCTCGATCGACATCGATAAACTTCCCGAGGTGTGGGAGTCTGGTGGAATTTCTTACACCAAAACCGAGTTGAAGGCCACCTTCGATAAAATAGGCAGTCGGGTTACTCGTGACGACTATTTGAAAGCCCAGCGGCATAACTGGAGGGGATTCTTTATCCCTCCCGCCATCTTCGTCCTCTTCTGGGTCTTCTTGTTCATCGTATTTGGCAAACAACCCGCCGAGGTTCCGGCTGGACCCGTCAAGGAATAAGCAGAGTGGATAAACCGCGAGACACGACCTCGCTGAAGCCCCGGCAGCGTCCCGGCCGGTGTCTCTCGACTCCCGTCTTGCGGCTGTGTATGTTCATCCCATGCGAGCCGCGTTTAGGGATTTGCCGCCGCTGATTCTGGCCTCGGCTTCGCCGCGGCGGGTGGAACTGTTGCGCCAGCTTGGCCTTGAGTTCAAGGTCGTCCCGGGGGAGGTGCCGGAGATTCATCACGACCAGTTGACGGGGGGAGAACTATGCCAGGTCAACGCGTATCGCAAAGCCCGCTCGGTGGCGAAGCGGTTCCCCGATGCGCTGGTGCTGGGAGCCGACACTTTGGTTTATCTGGGGTTCGCGCTGTTCGGCAAGCCGGCGACGCTGGAAGAGGCGTATCAGATGCTCGAACGCCTGCAAGGCCGCACGCACCAGGTGGTCACCGGCATTTGCCTGCTGCACCTGCGCAATCATCGCCAGGCGGTGTTCGCCGAGAGCACGGCGGTCACGTTCCATCCCCTGGACGAGGTGCGAATCCGGCGCTACCTGAACCGGGTGAATCCGCTCGATAAAGCGGGGGCCTACGCGATTCAGGAGGAAGGCGATTTGATTGTGGAAAAGATTGCAGGTTCCTATACCAACGTGGTCGGCCTGCCGATGGAACGGCTCACGGCGGAGTTGGAGGCGTGGGCGGGTGAGCTGACGCGCAGCAGCCATTTCCGTGAAACGTGAAGCGTGAAACGTGAAACGTGAAACGTGAAACGTGATGGGGCTAGTGCGTCACGTTTCACGCTTCACGTTTCACGCCTCAGCCCGTATTTCCCGAAGAGTTGAAAAGAGCTTGCAAAACTGTGCAGGGGAAAGAAAATGCGGAGAAACGGGCCGCGTGCGCTCGGACGCCTGCAGGTGGCGACATCAAGCACGCTAGATTGATTCAGCTATGCATGACTTTCGTTACGTAAACGGTAAACTCTATTGCGAGGGAATAGCAGTCGAATCGCTGGCCCGGAAATTCGGGACGCCGCTGTATGTGTATTCGCAACGCACGTTGACCCGGCATTTCGAAGAACTGGATCGGGCAATGGGCGCGGTGGACCACTTGGTCTGCTTTGCGGCCAAATCGAATT
This sequence comes from Verrucomicrobiota bacterium, assembly GCA_050011195.1. Classification (GTDB taxonomy): domain Bacteria; phylum Verrucomicrobiota; class Verrucomicrobiia; order Limisphaerales; family UBA8199; genus PALSA-1440. The sequence goes on from JBEKJO010000114.1 coordinate 11,821, forward strand.
CCAACCTTTCTGTGCTGCGGGTATTGGCCTTGCTTGGCAGCGGCTTCGACATCGTGAGCGGCGGCGAGCTGCAACGCGTGATTGCGGCCGGTGGCGACCCGCGGAGATGCGTGTTTGCCGGCGTAGGCAAGACCGAAGGCGAAATCGAGTTCGCCCTCCGGCAAGGCATTTATTCGTTCAATGCCGAAAGCGAGCCGGAACTGGAGCGGATCAACCGGGTGGCGGCACGCCTCAAGCAGACGGCACCGGTGGCGGTGCGCGTGAACCCGAACGTAGCTGCCGGGACGCATAAGAAAATCACGACCGGCACTTACGAGAACAAATTTGGCGTTGCCTTCGAGAGCATTGAGACCCTTTATGCGCGGACGGCCAGGCTGAAACACCTTCGTTTGCGGGGCCTGCAGATGCACATCGGGTCGCAAATCACGCAGGTGGGTCCGTTCGAGCAAGCCGTGCGCAAGGTCCTGCCCCTCCTCCAGCGTCTGAAGCAGAGACACGGGTTGGAATTCTTTAGCGTCGGTGGTGGTCTCGGCATTGTTTACGACCCCGGGCTGGCCAGCGGCGCTGCCGCCTGGTGGCGATCTGCCGCAGCGCGGAATATTCTCACTCCGCAGAAGTATGCCGGGCGGCTATTGCCGCTGCTTAAGCCGTTGGGGCTGCGAATCCTGCTGGAACCGGGGCGGTTCATAGCCGGGAGCGCCGGCATTCTCGTGACCCGTATTGAGTATGTGAAGCGCACGGGCAGGAAGACTTTTGTGATTGTTGACGCCGCTATGAACGATCTTATTCGGCCCGCCTTTTACGACGCATACCACGAAATTGTTCCGCTTCGCCGCCGTAACGGCCCTGGCATCAAGTCGGACGTGGTGGGGCCGATCTGCGAGTCGGGTGATTACTTCTGCCACGACCGGCCACTGCCGAAAGCGGCTGCGGGCGAATGGCTAGCGGTGATGGACGCGGGCGCTTACGGATTTGTGATGGCCTCTAACTACAATACCCGACCGCTTGCCGCAGAAGCTATGGTTCACGGCGCGAGGGCGGCGATTGTGCGCGAGCGCCAGGATGTGGCGGAGCTCTGGAGAGGCGAGACGATTCCGCCGTGGATGAAGTAATACCAACTCTTGACCTCGGGTCCCGCCGTTGGCTAACCTGCACCCGTCACCGCGTCCCGGCACTGCTGGGCGCGACACTTGGTCACAACTATCTCTTGCTATGAAATTGAGCGCTTTGCTATCTGTGCTGCCGGAGAAAAAGGTCTTCGGGAACCGGGACCCGGAAATCACGGGGCTGGTCTATGATCCCCTGCGTGCCACGCCAGGCTGTCTTTACGTCGCCATCAATATCTACACGCAGTTGGACAAGATCGAAATCCCGGACGGGCATCAGGTCCTGCCTGAGGCCATCCGGGCGGGGGCGGTGGCCGTCGTCCTGCAACACGATCTGCCTGTCCCTGAAGGGGTGGTCAAAATCCTGGTGCCCGACTCCCGCTATGCCCTGGCCCTGCTGTCCGTGGAGTTCTACAGGCATCCGGCCAAGTCCCTCCAACTGATCGGCGTCACCGGCACCAACGGCAAGACCACCACCACGCATGTCATCGAGAGCCTCTTGATGACCCGGTATCGCACCGGCCTTATCGGCACGCTTTACTACAAGATCAACGGCCGCCCCTGCCCCTCGAAGGATACCACCCCCGAACCGCCCGACCTGGCGGCCATCTTCGCGGAGATGGTCAAGGAGAAGTGCGAGTTCTGCACCATGGAAGTTTCCTCCCACGCCGTTGACTTCCATCGGGTCGTCGGCGTTGAGTACCAGGCCGCCGTGTGGACCAACCTCTCGCAAGACCACCTCGACTGGCACAAGACGATGGAGAATTACCGCAACGCCAAGCTGCGCTGGCTGGCCGGTCTCGGCCCGCAGCGGCATGTCGCCCTCAACATAGACGATCCCAGCGCGCATTACTTCATCGAGGGAGTCCGCGCGCACAAGGTCCTTTATGGCATCAAAAACAAGGCCGACGTCACGGCCCGGGATTGCCGCTTATCCGGCGACGGAACCCAGTTCACCCTGGTTACACCCAAGGGCGAGATTGGGGTGAACGCGAAGCTGCGCGGCGAGTTCAATCTCTACAATATGCTGGCGGGCGTCGCGGCGGTCCTCCACACCCCCCTCACGCTGGACGACCTCAAGTTGGGCCTGGAAAAGAACATCGCGGTGGCCGGGCGCTTCCAACCGGTCGCCCTCGGGCAACCGTTCTCCGTCATCATTGATTATGCCCACACCCCGGGAGGAATGGAAACGGTGCTGCGCGCCGCCCGCGCCATGAAGCCCAAGCGCCTCATTTCGGTCTTTGGCTGCGGCGGCGACCGCGACCGCGCCAAGCGGCCCCCCATGGCCGCCGCCGTCGAGGCCAACAGCGACCTGTTCATCATCACCGATGACAACCCCCGCACCGAAGACCCCGAACAGATCATGGGCGACATTGTGGCCGGCCTGAAGAAAAAGCAGAGCAGCGCCTGCCAGATCATTCACAACCGTCGTGAGGCCATCCAGCGCGCCCTGGACACGGCCCAACCCGGCGACCTCGTCCTGGTGGTGGGCAAAGGCCACGAGAGCAGCCAAATCCTCAAGGATCGCACCATTCACTTCAACGATTACGAAGTGGCCGAGGAGCTGCTGCGCAAGAAGGGCTATGGCGGTTGAGGCAGGGCATTCCGGCTGGCCTCGGCCCGGCATTCAAACGCCGCTCAATCTGTCGTCTGAGAGTTGTTGCTTGAGGAAGTCCGGGTGCCTGCGTTCGTGGACGAGGCTCAGAAAATAAATCGTGTCTCCTTCGATCTTGTAATAGAGGTAAAAAGGAAACGGCTTGGCGCGCCGACAGGGAAAACCATGCGGACCAACATGGTCGCCCCCCTTCCACTTAATCACTTCTCACACCAAGCCGGCAACGCGTTCGTGAAGATCGCCCGACAGCCGCTCGGATATTTCAGCGTATCTTGCCTCCTCCCGGACCAGGTCTGTCTTAAAGCTGCTGCTGAAAACTGCATTCACACGGCATTCCCGAAGACCTGGTTGAAATTCAGACCCGCATCCTTCCCGGACACCAGGTCCTCCAGCCGCCGAGTGAGATCCGCCTTGATTGCCTCGTCGGTTCGGGAGTCCCCCTCCAGGCTTTGCACCAACAACTTCGCCAGATCCGCACGCTCCGCGGGTGCCAGCGAGAGCGCTTCCTCAGCCACAGCCAGATTCGTAATCGCCATAGGAATAAAATACCTTCCACCGGCAGCGGCGCAAGTTAAACTTGCCGGATTGGAAACCGTCAGGGCCACCAGCGGCGTGAGGGCGATCAGGCGCCCGCGGATGTCGTCGAAGTTGTTCTGGCTGGCCTGGAACTGGCCGCGCAGTTCGCCCGAGACCAACGGTGAGTTATCGGCCAGCAAGCTGGGATCGAGGATCGGGGTGGACATAAGCAATCTTTGGTTTGTTTTCCGTCGCCCCTGTTCTACGCCCGCCCGCCGACACAAGCCGCGAAACAGCCCGTGCCCGCGCCACCGCAAGGGCCGGTTGAAGCGGTGGCGGAATCTCCGCGCTCCGGCCCCCTAAGCGCGCTTCAACGCGCCGAGCGATTGGTCGAATCCGTCCACGATTTGGAAGCCTGAACTGATAGGAATTTGCTTTGACGTTGCGCGGTTCAGTCGTGGACGGCTTCAGGGTGTATGGCAGAGGATTCGATAGAACCGGCTTGTTTGTGTGCCGCCGACTATGTTCGTGTACGTGAGCGTGGTCTGGTTGGAACCCGCCGTCAATTGGGAACCCGGCAAGTCATCTGACCACGGCCCCGTTGGTGAAGTACTGTAGAGAACGTTGTAAGTCCCGGTAGGCGCGCAACTCCAAGAGAGAACGAAATTCTTTGTTACCACATCCATAACGCCTTTAAGCCACGGAAGGCTCTTGGAAGCAAAGGGTGTGTTCCCATCCGGTCCCATATTGATCCGCCCGCCATTTGGTTGTGGCTCATTAACCCAATCCGACGCGGGGTTTCCGGCATCTATGCAGGGACTGTTGACATTGTCTCGAACCCAAGAGCTGGTTGTCGGGTCATATCTTCCGGCTTGAGAACGCAAATGGAAATCGCCCCCCGCAGGATTCATGCACAGCGGATCGACCGAAAGATTCCCAGGGGTGTTCTCGTACTGCACAGCGTCTCCCGTCCAGTTCGTTCCATTGCCCCACACATCATTGAAATTGAAGCTTGGAAACCCAGTCAAGCCGCTTGCAGTAATGCCTACCGTGTTACTGGCGATAATGTTGTTGAGGATTGGGACATCAATATAGCCAATTACGTTAATTCCGTTAGCTCCATTTCCCCACATTAGGTTATTCGCGAGCACTGGTAACGCGTCATAGGTAGCGTAAGTCTGAATGCCGTCCCCAGCATTGTTGACAATCAAGTTGTTGTTTATAGTGCCTCTGTAGTAGCCAATCGAATCAGGCGCCCCTTCTGAGGCTGTACACGAACGAGGAGAGATAGATCGCGGCATTAACAAAGGTATAACTATCAGAGCCGGTTGCAGAGAGATATATCCCACGACCTGAGCACGAACGAACCGTTGTATTGGCGAGGGTAATCAATAGCGAAGCGCCCGAATAGACCGTCTCGCAAACCGCCGAAAAGCCGTCGGCCGCGTATTCCAATTGGCAGTTGTCCAACACAATGGATGCAGTCACCCCATCCCCGCTGTGAGCGTGGATGCCTCCCCAGTCTCCAGGCATCTTGACGGTGTTGTCGGAGCTGAAGAGGATCTGGTTTGTAGTCGTTCCTTCCGCGACCAACGATCCCTCGATATAAATCCAGGTGCCTGGTTGAAAGAGAACGATAACGCCCGGGTCGATTGTGAGTACGGTGCCAGTGGCGACTGTGATATTGCTTTGAACGATGTATGGTGAGTTGGTAGTATTCCACTCTCCAGCCACTGTTCCACCCACAAGGGTATCGCCGCTGGCGCTCGCTGCGGCGACAAAGCAAGTTGTCACTACGAGCCAGACACTGGTGTTGATTGAGCTAAGTTTCATAAGTTTCTGCTTTCTTTTTATTGGTTCATTGTTTCATTTGTGGCGATTCTACGCCTCCGCGGGGGGGGGCGCAAGCTTTGGCTGCGCTTTTTTTCGCCGGGTTTGGGAAGCCCGCCTGCGGCTGAGGTCCCTGAGTTGGCGGCGGTCTGTCGAGATGCCGCCACAAGATATGCCGGGCGGGAGCGGATTTCGGCGGGGATGTGGCTCGGAAGGCGGCAAAGCCCGTTTGGTGGCGGGGTCGCTCCAGGCGCTGGGGCGGGCGGCGTGATGGCGCAGACCTGGAACCAGTATTGGGTGCCGCTGGTCAGGCCGGTGACCGTGCAGCTCGAGGCTTTGCCGACGTAGTATTGCAGTCCGATACCTGAAAATCGCGCACTTTGAGCAAGATTTCTTGCGCTGCCACGCGAAGCGTTTGGAATGCGCGCAGCTTGCTGCCGCTGTCGAACGCCCGGCCCCAACCAAAGCGCCAGCCCGTCCTCCGTAGCAGCACTGCGGAGGGTGGACAAGCTGCGCGCTCTCGCGACACCCGTAATGTACAAGCCACAGCAGACGAATCCGCAAAAGCCACCAGGCCACTCAACCGTCCGCTTTCAGGACGCTTCCACCTCCCGTCCCTCCTGAGCCAGCCTTGGGATGGTAGTACGATGGTAGTATGATCGTGGTACGATGGTGGTACGATGGTGGTATGATGGTGGTATGATGGTGGTGCGATGGTGGGGCGACGGTGTTGGCCCCACCCCCCTCCCCCCTGGCTGCCGGTCCAAAACAGCCACAGTGTCCGCTTTCGAGACAATAATTCCAGCCGCAACCGCCCGGCGTCCCATCGAATCCGCACCGCTTGCACCGGGTTGGGCCGAAACGGCAGCGGCGGCGGCGGATCAGCCAGACCCTTCCTGGATCACATCACACCCGGCTTAGTTCCTGCCAGAGATACGCGCTCATGAGCTGACCCTTGGCGAAGCAACCCAGGTCGAATTTCTCATTAGGCGAGTGGGCGTTGTCGTCGGGCAGGGCCAGTCCCAGCAGGAGCGAGTCGGCGCGGAGTATCTTCTTGAAGGCGTTAACGATGGGGATTGAGCCGCCCTCGCGGACGAGCACCGGTTCGCAACCGAAGGCCAACTTGAGGGCGCGCAAGGCGGCTTGCGCCTGCGGGCCGGCGGGGGAAACCAAGTAGGGTTCCGCGCTCCGGTGCCCTTTGAGTTCCAACCGCACCGTGGGCGGGCAGAGCTTCTCCAGATAGCGCCGGACGCACCGGACGACCTGGGCCGGGTCCTGGTTTGGCACCAGCCGGACGGTGATCTTGGCGCGTGCCCAGGCGGGCACGATGGTCTTGCTGCCTTCGCCCTGGTAGCCGCTGGTGAGGCCGTTGATCTCGAAGGTGGGCCGGGCGGAGCACTGTTCGAGAGGGGTGAAGCCCTGCTCGCCAAAGAGCTTCGGCACGCCCAGGAGCCGTTGGTAATCGCGGGCGTTGAAGGGCAGCCGCGCAAATTGCTTGCGCTCGTAGGGGGATAAGGGCCGGACGCCGTCATAGAAGCCGGGGATGGCGACGCGGCCTTTTGAGTCGCGCAGCTTGCCCAGGAGTTGGCACAGCGCCATCGCCGGGTTGTCCACCGTCCCGCCGAAAATGCCCGAGTGCAGGTCGCGGGCCGGGCCGTGCAGGGTGATTTCGAACCCGGTGATGCCCCGCAAGGCGTAGGTCAGCGCGGGATGTTTGGGCGACGGCATGCCGGTGTCGGAGATAACTACCGCATCGCAGGCCAACTCCGCGCGCTGCTCTTTCAAAAAGGCTGCGAGGCTGCTGCTGCCTACTTCCTCTTCGCCTTCGATGACGAAGGTAATATCGCAAGGCAGCTCGGTCCCGGTCTTGAGATAGGCCTCGACCGCTTTGAGGTGGGCCAGGTTCTGGCCTTTGTTGTCGCTGGCGCCGCGCCCGAAGAGCGCGCCGTGGGCGACGCGCGGCTCGAAGGGCGGCGATTTCCACAGGTCCAATGGCTCGGGGGGCTGCACGTCGTAATGCCCATAGACCACGAAATGGGGACGGCGCGCGCCGGGTGATTTAATGCGCGGCGTCTTCGCGACGACAATCGGGTTGCCTCGGGTGGGGCAGAGCCGCGCCTCCAGGCCGATGCCGCGGCAATGCTTCAGGACCCACTCCGCGCAGGCCCGCAAATCCTGGCGGTGTTGCAGTTGAGCGGAGACGCTGGGGAAGCGCACGTACTCGCAGAGTTCGGCGATGGCGCGGGACTCGTGCTGTTTCAGGTAATCAATAACGGCTTGCATTACGGGCTTTGTAGCAGGGAAAGTCACACTATGCAATCATTGCCAACCGTTTTGCTCAAGCCGGGCGAAGCCGACCGGATTCTGGCCGGCCATCCGTGGGTTTATCATGGTTCGGTGCTCCGGCTCACGCAGCCGGCAGCGGATGGCGAACTGGTGCAGGTCAAGGACCATCGCCAGCGGTTTCTGGGCACGGGCTTCTATAATTCGAGGTCGAGAATCAACGTGCGTGTGCTCTCGCCGGAGCGGGTCGAGGCAAACCAGGCCTTCTTCGAGGAACGCATTCGCACAGCGTTGGCGGTCCGGCAAAGACACTTGCCGGCCGCCACCTCCTTCCGCGTGGTGAATGCGGAGAGCGATTTTCTCAGCGGCCTCATCGTGGATAAGTACGAGGATGTGCTGGCCGTGCAGATTTCTTCACTCGGCATGGACCAGCGCAAGCCGGTGATTCTGGCCGCGTTGCAGGCGATCTTCTCGCCGCGGGCGATAGTCGAGCGCAGCGAAGTTTCCTCGCGCAAGTTCGAAGGACTGGCCGAAGCGAACGGGGTCCTGGCGGGAACACTCGAAGGCCCGGTGCCGATCCAACTGAACGGCCTGCGATTCGAGGTGGATGTGCTGGGCGGCCACAAGACGGGGTTGTATCTCGACCAGCAGGTAAATTACCAGCGCGTGGCCGAACTGGCGAAGGGGGCGCAGGTGCTGGACTGTTTCAGCTTTCTGGGCGGGTTCGGACTGCACGCGGCCCGCGCCGGGGCCGCCCACGCGCACCTGCTCGACCAGAGCGCCGAGGTTATTGCCGCCGCCCTGCGCAATGCGGCCGCCAATGGCCTGGCGGAGAAGTGTTCAGGCGAAGCGGTCAACGTCTTCGACTGGCTCAAGGCGCAAACGGTGACGCCGCCGCACGAGAAAGTCGTGCCCCGCTGGGATATGATCGTGCTTGATCCGCCGTCCTTCACCCGAAACCGCGCCTCGGTGCCGGATGCGTTGCGCGGTTACAAGGAGATTCATCTCCGCGCCCTCAAGCTGCTCAAAACCGGCGGGACGCTGGCGACCTTCTGCTGCTCGCACCACGTGGATGCCGGATTATTCCAGGACACAGTGCTGTCCGCCGCCTTCGACGCCCGGCGAATTCTAAGGCGCGTCGCCACCTACTCGCAGTCCCCCGACCACCCGATTATCCCGATGATCCCCGAGACGGAGTATCTGAAGGGATTTGCGTTTGAGGTGGTGAGATAGCCGCGGCCGTTTGGGGAGGGCGAGCGTCCCCGCGAGCCCAAACTTCTCAGAAAATCTGCGGTAATCAGGGCTCGCGGGGACGCTCGCCCTCCCTACGGCTTGAGCAGGTCGCGTTGCCAGGCCATCAACTCATGGGCATGCTTGTCCCAGTCATGGGCCAAGTCGGAGAGCATGGCGCGGCTGGCAATCAGGGTGGGATCGATGCCCAGCGCGGCGGCGTGTGCATCGCGACGCTTTTGCAGATCAGCGAACCGGCGCCTTTCTCCTTCGCTGGGCCGGCGGGTGATGTGGCGGAGGATTTTGGGGTGGCGTTCGGGAGAAAGACGCCGGCCATGCGCGATAGTCTTCATCAAGCCGCCCCGACGCCGCTCGGAGATGTGCCTCGGCAAGAACGACTCGATGGGCTGGGCGAGGGCGGCCGCGGCGGCGATTTTGACCAGCGCCTCATGGCTCATGACGAAAAAAGGGGGCTTGTTGGCGGCAACGGCCTCCTTTTCCCGCCACTGCCATAGCTCGCGCAAGATGGCCAGGGCCGGCGGCCCGAGCAGATGGCTGCCTTTGATGCGCCAGATGGCATCCAGGTCGGGCGGGTGGCGCGTGGTCGAGTCCAGAATGAGTTGCGCGCAGGATTCCTGCTGCCAGGCCAGCCGCCCGCTGGCCTGGAGCTCGGATTGGAGGCGGTCGGCCAGCGGCTTAAGGTAACGGGTATCGTTCCGGGCGTAACGTTCCATCCGCTCGGTCAGCGGGCGCAATGCCCAATTGGCTTTCTGCGGCCCCTTCTCCAACTTGACGCCAAGATATTTCTCAACCAGGTGGCTGAGACCGAACTGGCGCACGCCAAGCAGGCGCGCGGCGAGCATGGTGTCGAAGATGGTGCTGGGCACGAATTCGTGGTGCTTGCGCAACAGGCGCAGGTCATAATCGGCGCCGTGCATGATCAGTTCGTGCCCGGACAAGGCATCGAGCAGCGGGTCGAGATTGAGGCAGGCAAGCGGGTCAACGAGTTCGTCGCCGGAAACCGTGCTGATTTGAATCAGGCAGACCTTCTCCGGGTACGCGTGCAAGCTGTCCGCCTCGGTGTCCACGGCCACCCAAGTGGCCGCCCGGAGCACGGGCAGGAGGGCCTCGAGCTTTCGTTCCGTGTCAATCACGCGGGAAATATATTGGCGAGGCGGGAAAGGGCCATAGTTAAATCCCCATAATTCCCATTGTGAACAGTCCGGCGCAACACTATATTGTCAGCCGTGCACCGCCTGACCAGACAGGAACAGTTGGTTTTGTGTCTCATTCTAGGCTTGCTTCTGACTGGTTGGGCCGTCAAAACGTATCGCGCGGCGCATCCGCCGGCGCAGGCGACCGAAGCAGCACAACCGTAACATGCAAGAAGTCAGTTTTGAAGAGGCACTGGCAAAGATTCGGGCCAAAGACCCGCGCTACCATCGCGAGGCCTACCTGTTCGTCCGCGAGGCGCTGGACCATACCCAAAAGACCATCGGCAAAGACCCTCGTGGCCGCATCCGCCACGTCACGGGGCAGGAATTGCTCGCCGGCATCCGCGAGTTTGCGCTGCAACAATTCGGGCCGATGACCAAGGCGGTGCTCGAAGAATGGGGGATTCGCTGCAGCCTGGACTTCGGCGAAATCGTCTTCAACATGGTCGAGGTGGGCTGGCTGGCGAAAACGGACAAGGACAGCCGCGCTGACTTCGAGAATGGCTACGACTTTGACGAGGTCTTCCGCAAACCGTTCCTGCCTGAAACCAAACACCCCGTCCAGGCGCCTGAGGCCCACCCTGCGCCGTCGCCGGAGGCTAAACCTTAGCAGCGCGACGGGATGACTCGCAATCCATCCAGCGAGGACCCCATCCCCGCCATCCCGCCGGGGGTCAAACTAACCACGCTCGACAACGGCCTGACCCTCATCGTGCGCGAAGATCACAGCGCGCCGGTGGTCTCGGCCCAGGTCTGGTGCATGGCGGGCAGCATTCATGAAGGGAAATGGCTGGGCGCGGGCCTGTCGCATGTGCTCGAACACATGCTCTTCAAAGGCACCACCACCCGCCCTGGCAGCCGCATTGATCAGGAGGTTCAGGAAGCGGGCGGCTACATGAACGCTTTCACGTCGTTCGACCGCACCGTCTTTCATATTGATGTGCCCAACACCGGAACCAAGGTCGCCCTCGACATCCTGTGCGACATCGCGCAGAACGCAACCTTGCCGCCCGACGAGCTGGCCAAGGAGAAGCAGGTCATCCTCCGCGAAATGGACATGAATGTTGATGACCCGGGCCGCCGCGCCAGCCGGCGCTTGTTTGAAACCGCTTACACCAGAAGCCCCTATCGCTTCACCGTCATCGGCTACCCGGACATCTTCAACGAGTTGAACCCCGAAGACATCCTGGCGTACTACCGTGAGAAGTATGCCCCCAACAACCTCTTCTACGTCGTCGCCGGCGATGTGAAACACGAAGAGGTCGTCGCCCAAATCCGCGAGGCCTGCGCCAAAGCCAAAGCCCGGGCGCTGCCACCCGTCGTGCTGCCCGAAGAACCGCAGCAGACGGCCCCGCGCGAGGTGCTCGAAGAGGCGCCGATCGAGCTGGGCTATTTTTACTTCGCCTGGCACATCCCCGAGTTGCGCCACCCGGATGTGCCGATCCTCGACGTGCTGGCCGTGTTGCTCGGCAGTGGCCGCAGCTCGCGGCTTTACCAGGCCGTCCGCGAACGCAAGGGCCTTGTCAACTCGGTTGATGCCTGGACCTACAGCCCGGGCAATCCCGGGTTGTTCGGCCTGAGCGCCACGGTTGATGCCGACAAGTTCGCCGCCGCGCGCGACGCCATGCTGGCCGAAGTCGAGCGGATGAAGGCGGTCCCGGTCGCGGCGGAGGAATTGAGCAAAGCCGTCAAGCAATTCGTCTCCGCCACCCTCTCCGCCCGCAAGACCATGCAAGGCCAGGCGCAGGACCTGGGCGGAAGCTGGCTGGCGGCCAACGACCTGAATTTCTCCGAGCGCTGCCTCGCCGCCGTCAAACGCGTCACGCCCGCCGACCTCCAGCGCGTCGCCCGCCAATACCTGACGCCGGAAAACCGCACGCTCTACGCGCTCCTGCCCGCCGGCACGACCCCCAAGCCGGCGGTCGAGAGTGAAACCTCGCGGGAACAGCCGGTGCAGAAGTTCGCACTCGCCAACGGCCTGCGCCTGCTGGTGAAGGAGGACCACCGGCTTCCGTTCGTCGAATTCCGGGCGGTCTTCCAAGGCGGCGTGCTGGCCGAAACCGCGGACAACAATGGTGTCACTCAGTTGACCGGCAAACTCCTGCTGAAAGGAACTGCGCGGCGTTGCGCCGAAGACATTGCCAGGGAAATTGAGTCCGTGGGCGGCAGCATTGACAGCTATGGCGGCAACAACAGCTTTGGCGTCAACGCCGAAGTTCTCAGCAGCGATTTCGCCACGGGCCTGGACTTGATGGCCGACGTTTTGTTGAACCCCGCCTTCCCGGCCCCGGCGCTGGAGCGTGAGCGCCAGGTTCAGTTGGCCGGCATCCGCGCGCAAAAGGACCACCTGCTCCAGAGCGCTTCCCTGGCGATGCGCCGGGCGTTATTCGGCGAGCGCGGCTACGGCCTCGACGCCCTCGGCACCGAGGCCAGTGTGCAGAGCATCCAGGCAGCGGATTTGAAGGGCTTTCACCAAAGGCTGGCCGTTCCCAACAACTGCGTCCTGGCGATCTATGGCGATGTCAACACCGGCGAAGTCAGAACCGCCGTCGAGAAGGCTTTCGGCCCCTGGAAACTCGCCGCCGCCCCGACTTTGGACTTTGGACTTTTGACCTTGGACTCAATCAAGCGCGTCACCGAGACCCGCGACAAGAAGCAGGCGGTTCTGGTCATCGGTTTTCGCGGCACGACCGTCCGCGATGCCGACCGGTATCCGCTCGAGTTGCTGCAAGAAGCCTGCAGCGACCTCGGCTCGCGCCTCTTCCTGCGCATCCGCGAGAAGCTCGGCTTGGCCTATTACGTCGGCGCGCAGAACGTCCTCGGCCTGGCGCCCGGATACTTCGCCTTTTTCGCCGGCACGACGCCGGAGAAGGCCGGCCTGGTGGAAACGGAATTGCTGGGCGAGGCCGAATTACTGCGCGGCGAAGGGCTCACGGCTGAAGAACTCAACCGCGCCCAGGCCAAGGTCATTGGCCAGCGCAAAATCGCCCGTCAGGACCTTGGCAGTTTCGCCATGACCACCGCTCTCGATGAACTCTACGGCCTCGGCTACGCCCACACCGACACCGAAGACGCCCTTTACGAGGCCGTCACGCTGGACCAGGTCAAAACTGTGGCTCGGAAATATCTCAAGCCGGACGCCCTGGTGATCGCGGTAGTCAAACCCGAGGGGTGAAGATTTCTCTGGACAGTCAACCGGGAATTGGATTAGACCTGCCGCAGTTCAGAGCGGATGATTGACCTTTAACTATGGCGCGACTCGTTGTCCAACCCAGCTCTCCCGCAGCTTGGGAAATCAAGCTCAAGGAGGGCGCTAACTCGCTCGGGCGAAACCCAGCCAACGATTTCAAGCTGGATGATCCGTCTGTCTCCGGTTCCCACTGCCAAATCGCGGTCGAGAACGGGATCGCCGTTATCAGGGACCTGGGTTCCACCAACGGCACGTATGTCAATCGTGCTCCCGTGAAGGAAGCGGTGCTCCAACCTGGGCAGACCATTCATTTGGGTGGTGTTGAACTGATGTTTTACTCCGATGCGCCCGCTTACGCGGGAGCCGCGCCGCCCGCCGCGGCGCCCCGCCCCGCCCCTGGCGCGCCGCCGTTGCCGCCTCCGCGAGCCGTAGGCCCAGCTAGGGTCGCCCGTGTCTCGACCACACCCCCCACCGCCCTTGGCCCCGATCACCAGCCCGCTCCCATCGCGGCCCCGCCGGTCGCAACTGCCCCGTCCAGCGCCGTTGGCTCCGGCCCGTGCAAGCACCACCCCAAGACCCCTGGCCGGTACTTCTGCGGTCATTGCCAGCAGTTCTTTTGCGAAATCTGTGTCACCACCCGCGGGTTGCAGAAGTTCTGTCGCTATTGCGGCGCCGAATGCGTGCCGGTGCAGGTGCAGCTTCAACGCCCGACGGCACCCAAGGGGTTCTTTGCCCGCTTCCCCAGCGCGTTCATCTACCCGTTCCGCGGCAGTGGTTTGCTGGTTTTGCTCGTCAGCACCTTCGTGCTCGCGCTTGTGGAGTATCTCGGCAGGAGTTGGTTCTTTATCTTCTTGAAGATTATCGCTTACGGTTACCTGTTTTCCTTCATGCAGAACATCATCCACTCCACTGCCAACGAGGAGGAGCAGATGCCCGATTTGCCGGGATTTGACGACGTATTTGGCGGCGCTTTCCGTTTAGCGGTCACGGTGTTGATCTGCTTTGGCGTGCCAATTGCCTTGGTCGTTCTGAATTTCTTCGGAGTATTTGAGGCGTCTGGCAGCGCCTTGATCGTCACCATGGTCCTGGGTTGTCTCTACTTCCCGATGGCGTTTCTGGCGGTCGCTATGAAGGACACCGCGTTGGCCGCCAACCCCCTGGTCGTCATCCCCGCCATTTTCAAAGTCCCTCTGGGATACCTCGTCGCCACCATCGTGGTGATCGGCATCTTCGCACTGCGCCGATACGGGGACTTCGCCACGTTTTTTGCCCAGGCCCAGACTTATCACACCCGGCACATGTCGGTGCTTTTCAAGAGCTTTGGCTTGCGGGCCCTCTGGAGCCTGGCCAGCGTCTATCTGCTGACCGTCAGCATGCGCATCCTCGGGCTGCTCTATGTCACCAATAAGGACAAGCTCGGCTGGTACAAACACTGATTGGCTATGAGACAATCCGCGCTAAGGCAGCGGTTGCATCCGGTCCGCCAAAGCGGCCCGTTCGCGTTCACCCTGATCGAATTGCTCGTGGTAATTGCGATTATCGCGATCCTCGCGGCCCTGCTCTTGCCGGCCCTCGCCCGGGCCAAAGCCAGCGCGGTCCAAACCCAGTGCCTGAGCAATCTCAAGCAGCTCAACCTGGCAATGGTGCTCTACTGCGGCGACTACCAGGACAAAACCCCGGCGTCAAATAGCGTGCCGGGCGAGGACATTTGGTGGTGGTACAAGGAATTGGACAAGGCCTACGCCGGGGTGAAGGGCCCCTCGGGGAGCAACGACATGGTGTTTCGCTGTCCGAAGGATCGGGGCTGGGCGCCCAATCCTCTCTACCTCATCCCGCATTGGCAGAACCCGATTCTCGACTACGGCAGTTACGTCTTCAATGGCTGTGACGACTACGACAACGTCAACAACCTGCTGGATATTCGTTTGTCGAGCGTCAAACATCCTGCGCGGACGTGGCTGATGTCCGAATGGCCGATTCATTGGGGGTATTCCTGGCACAAGAGCCTCACCGGCAACGTCAATATTCCCTACAACAACGCGCTCGATAACGTCAGCTTCGTGGATGGCCATGTCCGCTACATCAGGCTGTACTACGACGCGGCCACGGGCCTGCCTCCGTTTTGTTACTGGACCTATGCCGCTTCGGGCCAGCCGTATATCCCGGGCGGATACGATTGGCAGAATGCGCCGGATTAGTTTCAACTGCGCGTATGACCCTGCCTTTAGCACCGAAAACCGCCTGGGGGTTTGCAGTATTGCTGCTCGCGTTCGCTGGCTGCACTTCCAAGGAGACCCGGGCTTTGCTGCAACCGCCTCAAGCGCTGGGCATTGTACTGGCGGACGAAGCCGCTCGCGCCGCCGGCGCCAGAAAACAGGTTGCCGTAATAACGCCCGACGCCAGTTGGGGGCCGTCTTCCATAGCCGAAGAGGCTTTCCGGGCGGCCATGAAAAAACAGGGCTTCTCGGTCCTTACGGCCAAATCGGCGAACCTCGGAGATCCCATGCGCTCCCGACCGGGTTTGAAGGCGGCGGACTTCGTTGAGGCACTGGAGAAATCCGCTGACGCCGGAGCAGTGGTTTCGTTTGCGGGCGCGCCGCTTCTAAGGCAGGGCGACGCCGCCCGCCTCGGCCCGGGACAGCATCCCCCCGTGCTCGTGGTGGCCACTATGACGCTGGGAACCGGGCCGGGCGTTGCGAGTGATCGGTTGCTGTTGGCAAACCTGCTGGAGGCAGGAATCATCCATCTGGCAATCATTGATGGCGCGGACCACGGAGCCCTTGAGGCGGCCAAAGGCGACGCCACCCAAGAACTCTTCGCCCGGAACTACCGCATTCTCCGCCCGCCAAACTGAAGTCAAAACTCTTTGACACGGGCGGCGGGCTGGAGGATGCTCCTGGCCAATTACTGAAACTCTATGATTAGAAACTCCTTGATGGTGTGTCTCGGGACGACGTTGGCCCTGTGTCTGTTCAGCGTGCAGGGGGCTGACAAGAAAGCTGTCGATCTCTCCAAACTCCCGCCGGTTTCAGACAAAACGGGCGTGACCTACGCCACGGACATCAAGCCCATCTTCGACCAGTCGTGCCTCAAATGTCACGGCGCCGAGAAGCCGAAGGCCAAGCTGCGTCTGGACAGTCTCGACGGCGCGCTCAAAGGCGGCGAAGACGGCAAAGTGATTCTGCCCGGCAACAGCGCTGGCAGCATGCTGGTTCACAATGTCGCCCATGCCGGCAATCCCGATGACTACATGCCGCCGCCAAAGAACAAGGCCAAGATCCCGCCCTTGACCGGAGAGCAAATAGGGCTGATCCGCGCCTGGATTGATCAAGGCGCGAAATAGCCGGGGCGCGAAACGTGGTGCGTGGCGCGTGCTGCGTGAGACGTTAGGGGCCGCGCCGGCGTTTTGGAGCCCAAGGGTGCGTCAAACGTGAAATTCTACACGCCGCTCTGGATCGGCTGGCGCTTGAGGCGCCGCAACTCCTGCTGTTGGCGCAGCAGGTCCAGCCGCTCGGCCTCGGCGCACTCCGGCTGGTTCGCGCGCTGCATCAGGGCGCCCAATTGGCGATCAATGAACTGGTTCCGCAAACGCAGCGCGACATCCGCGAGTTGCTGCGACGGATTGGGTATCGGGCGCGGCTCAGCCGTGGCTTCCGTAACCAGGCTCTGCATTTCAGGCGCGTCACACTTTTCGAGAAAAGCGGCCAGGCTGGTCCAGGTTTGATTCGCATGCTCCGCCAAACGCTGGGCTACGATCTGCCTCGCCAGCGAATGCTGCACCCAGCCCGGATCCAGGTGCGCGGCAGCCCAAGCCACGAGGTCATCGTGCGCCAGCAACAGTTTCAACAGCCAGTATTCGTGAGTCGAAGGTCGCTGCGGGCCATCGCTTTCCTCCACCGGCGGCTCCACGAATTCGGGCGTCGGAGCTTTTGCCCGTGACCGCTTTCTGAATTCGGCGCGCACGGCGTCCGGCGTCACCCCCAGGCGCAGGGCGGTCTTTTGCGCGTATTTATCAATCAGAACGACGTTGCCCGTCTTGTGCACGGCTTCGGCCATGCCGTGCAACACCGCCATTCGTCCCCTGTCTGTCGTCACTTCGTTGGTGGCGCACAGGCGCTTGAGGTAATAATCGAAAAAGCCCTCGGCGCGCTCGATAAGCTGCTTGAAAGCGGCGCCACCTGAGGCCTTGATGAAACTGTCCGGGTCATGCGGCGCGGGCACCACGGCGACCCGCACGGCCAGCCCGGACGCCAGCAAACTATCGAGCGACCGCACAGCCGCATTCTGACCTGCCTCGTCCGAATCGAAGCAGAGCACGACCTCTTCGACGTAACGCTTGAGGATGCGCGCGTGGTCCGCGGTGAACGCCGTGCCCTGGGGCGCGACGACGTTCTGCACGCCGGCCATGAAACAGGCGATCAGGTCGAGCTGCCCTTCGCAAACGATGGCATACCCGGCCTCGAGCACCGAGCGTTTGGATTTGTCCAGCCCAAAGAACACCTTGCTCTTGGTGAAGATCGGCGTCTCCGGCGAGTTGACATACTTGGCCGTCTTCTCATCCCCCGACAGCACCCGCCCGCTGAAACCAATCACCCGCCCCTGCTCATCGCAAATAGGGAACATCAGCCGCCCGCGGAAGCGGTCATAGAAACTGTCGCCCTCCTGCTTGCGCAAGATGAGGCCCGCCTTCTCCACCAGCGACAGTTCGTGGCCTTTGCTTTTCGCCCAGTTCACCGTGTCGTCCCACAGGTCCGGCGCGTAGCCCAGGCGGAAGAGCTCCACCGCTTCGTCGGACACGCCCCGGCGGGCGAGATAATCGCGCGCAATCTGCCCGGCGGCCTCATTGGCCAGGGCGCTTTGCCAGCGCTGCGCGATCTGTTCATGAATTTGCAGCAGCCGCTCCTTGAGATGCCGCGATTGCTGCTCGCCGGTGTTCTTCTCGTGCTCCAGCGGAATCTTGGCCCGCTCCGCCAGCCGCCGCACCGCCTCCGGGAAATCAACGTTCTCGTATTCCTTGACGAACGCGAACACGTCGCCCCCCTTGTGGCAGCCGAAACAATGGAATATCTGGCGGTGGGGGTTGACGTTGAAGCTGGGGGTCTTTTCCTTGTGAAACGGACAGAGCGCGACGAAGTTCGCCCCGGCGCGCTTGAGCGGCAAATACGACCCGATCACATCCACGATGTCGCTGGCAGCGCGGATTTGTTCGAGGGTCGCCGAGGAAAACAGGCCGGCCATACAGAGCGAAAGAATACGCCCGGCGCCCCCCGGATGCCGAGCCTAAAAATAATTGAAAAAAGACTGTTGACAGGAACGCCGTACTGTCATACTGTCCTATGACAGAATATAACAACAGGCTAAAATATGTTGATTCAGCTCAATTTTAAGTCGGGCAAGCCGGTTTACCTGCAAGTGGTGGACCAGGTCAAAGCGGCGGCGGCCTCGGGGGCGTTGCGGACGGGCGAGCCGCTGCCTTCCATCCGGCCCCTCGCCGAGCAGTTGCGCATTAACCGGAACACCGTCGCCAAGGCCTACGCCGAACTCGAAGGCCAGGGGGTCATCGAGACCATCGCCGGCCGGGGCTGCTTTCTCAAGGAGAACCATTCCCCGTTCCGGAAGGATGTCCGACTCAAGATGGTCGCCGAGGAGATTGATGCCGCCATCGTGCAGGCCCACCACTTGCGCGTGGAGGAAAGGGATTTCTTAGACCTGGTCAAGGGACGGCTGGAACTATTTGAACACACAAACCAGGCCCATGAGGCCAAAGCGAAGGAATCATTATGAACACTGAACCGTCCGTCATTGAAATCAACCACCTGGTCCGCAACTATGGCCGCACCGAGGCCGTCAACGATCTGAGTCTGCGGGTGCGGCGCGGCCAGTGCTACGGGTTCTTCGGCCGCAACGGCGCCGGAAAGACCACCACCATCAAATGCCTGCTGAACCTGCTGCGCCCCACCGCCGGCACGGTCCGCGTCTTTGGCCTGGACCCGGCCAAAGAGGAGGTCGCGGTCAAGTCGCGGCTGGCATACGTGCCGGACTACGTCGCGTTTTACCCGTGGATGACCGTCCGCAACGTGCTGGACTACCTCGCGTCGTTTCGGCCCCGGTGGAACCACAAAACGGAGCGTGAGTTGCTTGGGCAATTCCGCCTCGACGACGCCAAGAAGGCCAGCGCGCTCTCCCGCGGCCAGAAGACCCAATTGGCGCTCATGGGAGCGATCTGCGCCGAACCGGACCTGTTGGTGCTGGACGAGCCGACCTCGGGCCTGGATCCCATCGTTCGCCGTGAGTTCATCCAGACGGTGATTGGGGCCTATCAGGAAACCGATCCGGGCAACCGCACTGTATTTGTCTCGACGCACCTCATCAGCGAGTTCGAGGGGCTGATTGATGAGTTCACCATCATTGACAACGGGCGGGAGACCTTGACGCTGGAGGCCGACGAGGCGCGCTCCCGCTACAAGAAAATCCGCGCGCGCTTTGCCGCTGCGGCGCCGGCAGTCGCCTTCCCGGAGGCCAGCCACATCCGGCGCGAGGGCCGTGAACTGGAGCTGACCGTGAACGGCCATTCAGAGCAAATCCTGAAACAACTCCAGTCCCTGTCTCCGGAAGAGCTGACGACGGAAACCCTGACACTGGAAGAAATCTTCGTGGCGGCATTGAAGTAATGGGAGGCGCTATGAATGCAAGGCTGATTAAGGAAACCAGAGACCTGCTGCCGATCTTTGCCGGCGCGCTGTTGCTCATTGTCGTGCCCGAGCTCCTTTGGCCGCACGCCGGGTTCGGCTATCTCCTTCTGGGAGTGGCCTGCGTGGTGATGGCCGGAAGCTCCTTTGGCAACGAGTTCCAGCAGCGGACCCTCTCGCTGCTGCTCTCACAACCCATCCCCCGCTCGCTAATCTGGCGCGACAAGATGCTGGTCCTCGGAGCAGGCATAGTGACAAGTCTGGCCGCGTTTCTGGTTTGCCTGGCGGTGCGCCGTCCCGCCTTCGACGGTCCGGGTTGGCTGGCGATGGTGTTGACCGCCCTGTGCGCCTTTTGCGGAGCACCCTTCTGGACGCTGTTGCTGCGGCATGGCATCGGCGGGATGGTGGCCGCGGTGGCCGCTCCGGGCGGGATAGTGGCGGCGTATGCGCTCGTGGTGGATCAGTTGGGCGGAAACAAGCCAGCCGCCCCGGTCGCAGCCATCCAATCCCTGCTCTTCCTCTACTGCGCGCTTGTTTACTGGCTGGGCTATGCCAAATTCAAACGACTGGAGGCGGTGGACGGGCCTTCGCGCGAGTTGGGCCTGCCGGCAGGTGTAGAGGCCTTTTTCGTGCGACCGCTGACCAAGGCTCTTACGCGCTTCCACAGCCCGTTTGCGACCCTGCTCAAGAAGGAGTTTCGCCTCCAGCAGAGCTGCTTCATGCTGGCCGGGCTGTTTGTCCTGCTCGCCGTGGCCAGCGCTTGCCTGTACCAGCGCCATCGTGATTGGGCCGAAGGCATTTGGGTCGTAGATTGCGCGGTCTATGTGATGATCCTTCCCTTGATTGCCGGGGCGATCTCGCTGGCGGAAGAGAAAGGCTGGGGCATAGCCGAATGGCATCTGACCTTGCCGCCCTCCGCGCTCAAGCAGTGGTCGGCCAAAATGCTGGCCACTCTTTCAACCAGCCTGGCCCTGGGTTTGTTGCTGCCGATAGCCCTGATTCTCGCCGGGCAAGCACTGTTCAGCCTGCCCGGTCCTGAAGCTTCCCTTCCGCCTACTCCCGAGATTCTGTGCTGGATGCTTGGCTCTTTGCTGCTGACCAGCCTCGCTGTCTATGCGGCCTCCTTTTCCAACAGTACCCTGCGAGCCATCCTTGCCGCCTGCGCCATTAATATCGCCGGCTGCGGGGTCTGTGCCCTGGTGGGACACTGGGTCGCGGACCTCACATCCCGACGCTTGTGGATGTATATGCACGTTTCCCAAGACGTTTCCCAAGCTTCAAAGGCGCTGATACCACCGCTTCTAGCCGGTGGCCTGTTTTTTATGCTCTGCGTGGTCCAATGGTTTGCCTGGTCCAACTTCCGGCGCTGCGCCCTGTCTGCGCGCAGGATTGTCGTCCAACTCCTCGTCATCTATTCCGCCCTCGGGCTAATCACGCTAGTCTTTGTCTGGACTCTCTTTCTCCCGAGCCTCAGGTATTATATCAATGGTCCTCTTCCGACCCACTGATATACCAGCGGCATCTGTGCCAGCGCATGTGCCAGACCCAGACTTCCCGCGTGAGCCACAACCCTGTGAACGGTCTAACCCGGTATGAGAAGAAACTGCGACGCTAAAAAGGCATTCACGTTGATGGAGTTGCTGGTGGTCATCTGCATCATCGGGATACTGGCCGCGCTGCTCCTGCCGGCGCTCTCCCGGGCCAAAGCCCAAGCCCAAAGCGCCGCGTGTAAAAACCACCTCCGGCAAATCGGGCTTGCACTCACGATGTACGCCTCCGAAACGCACCACTTTCCAGCGATCGTTGTGGAAGGGGATAAGCCCTTTTGGAACATCCGAGCCGAACATAACACGTGGGCTGACGCATTGTACCCGTATTATCCGCTCAGTTGGACGAACCAGTCCTGGCACTGCCCGCGCTACATCGCACAGAAGGGGATCATCATCCCCCAACCCCCGATGCTGGATATTTTTAACAGTTATGCCTATAACTGTAGCGGTATTGTGGGTGAGGGCTGGCCGGGGGCCGCCCAATTGCCACGCTTAAATCTCGGATTAGGCAGGCAGCCAAAGACCGCAGCCCCGGATCCCGAGGTGCGGATGCCGAGCGAAATGTACGCCGTTGCCGATGCACGGTGGTGGACATATAGGCACTATGTGGAGAGTGGCATCGCGGGGAAGTGGAATATGTCTCCGTGGAAATATGAGTACCACCTGAGCAACCCTCCGCGTGTCGTTACCCATGTGGAAACGGCTCCTCCGCACGGGCAGGGATATAATATGCTCTTTTGTGACGGGCATGTGACCTTAGTGAAGCGGAGCGACTACCTGTTCCCGCCACGAACCGCGCACCACTGGAACCGCGACAACCAGCCGCACCCGGAGGCCTGGGCGCCCACGAGCGACTGGGTGGTGCAGCAATGAGCATGAACACCACTTCAACCACTTCAGACCGGCGCCCGGCTGGCAATTCCAGCGGCTTCACCCTCCTCGAACTTCTGGTGGTCATCGGCATCATCGGGATACTGGCCGCCCTGCTGCTCCCGGCGCTCGCACGAAGCAGAGCACACGCCCAAAGCGCCGGGTGCAAGCACCAACTGCGGCAAATCGGCTTCGCTTTGAACATGTACGTCTCGGACTCACGCCGCTACCCTCCGGTGTACGACGAAAGCACCGACCAGGTGTGGGGTGAAAGATTGTACCCGGAGGCGCCGTTGAGTTGGACGAATGCTTCCTGGCACTGCCCGGCGTATATAGCCAACAAGGGAATCGTAAAGTACTTGAGGCGCCCAGAGCGACTGATGTTGACCAGTTACTCGTATAACGCCTTTGGCATTGCGATTGGCAATGACATGCATTGGCCGCCCGGATATTCCCAAAACCCACGACTCGGTTTGGGGTGGCGTCCGAAGTCCGCCGCCCGAGAACCGGAAGTCCTGGCACCCAGCGAAATGTTCACGGTTGCCGATGCGCGGACATTTCACGTCGCACCGTGGGCCTCGAGGCTAGTGGGACTCCTGACCATGTCGCCCTACCTCGAGTTTCCTTCGTACGAAACGGCCCCGCTGCACGGGAAAGGCTATAATATCCTGTTCGCGGACGGGCATGTGGCCTTGGTGAAGCGCACCGACTACCTGTTCCCGCCACGAACCGCGCGCAACTGGAACCGCGACAACCAACCGCACGAGGAGGCTTGGGCTCCGAGAAGCGAATGGGTGGTGCAGCAATGAGCATGAACACCACTTCAGACCGGCGCTCGGCTGGCAATTCTAGCGCCTTCACCCTCATCGAACTCCTGCCCTGATATACCTGCGGCATCTGTGCAAGCGCATGTGCCAGACCCAAACTGCCCGCGTGAGCCACAACCCTGTGAACGGTCTAACCGGTATGAAAAGAAACTGCGGCACTCAAAAGGGATTCACGTTGATGGAGTTGCTTGTGGTCATCGGCATCATCGGGATACTGGCCGCCTTGCTGCTCCCGGCGCTCTCGCGGGCCAGAGCGCAGGCCTGCTCTGTCGTCTGCAAGAATCACCTGCACCAAATGGGATTGGCCCTGCAAATGTATGTGCAGGAGAACGGGAACCAATATCCGTACGTTGGCAGCCTTCCCGACCCGCTGCATGACAATCCAACGACTGCGAATTGGTTCAATAGACTCGAGCCTTATTACCCGCTCAATTGGACGAATCGGGCCTATCACTGCCCCGGGTACAAAGGAGCAATTGACGCGGGAACGGGTGGCCTGTCTGATGGCCATGATCCTTTAGGCAGCTACGCCTATAATTGGAGAGGCGTGCGGGGCTATGACCGGCAGACCAGGCCCGAGGTGAACCTCGGGTTGGGGGTGGCGCTATACGACACCGTGCGCCACCCGCGCCGACAGCAGCCGGCCACCCCTGAGCCTCAAGTAAAGGTGCCGTGCGAGATGTTTGCCATCGGCGAATCCAGGTTTAGAAAAGAACCCGACCTATCCAACCATGCCGACTGCGTTGACGGCATGTTCTGCGGGTATCTGGGGTATGTAGTGCGGCCTGATGCTGTAAGCCCCATCACTTTCCCGGCGCGGCACGGGGAGAACTACAATCAGCTCTTCTGCGATGGACACATAGCGGCGATGGATCCTTACGTCTTGTTCGACCCCAACGAGACCGCTGCGATGTGGAACAACGACCACCAACGGCACGTTGAACTCTGGCCGCCCTATTGATTCTGCCTGGCGGCTGTTGGCGTAACACCACCACTCCATCACTCCATCACTCCATCACTCCACTGCCCCATCACTCCACCGCTCCCCCCACAGCTCATCCGCTGACGGTTAAAACCCCTCCAGCACCAGGTCCGCCAGGAAATCCACCCACTCGATGGAGACGGGTTCCGTGAGTTCGTATGAGCGGGAGAAGTCCTCCTCGAACAGCTCCTTCTTCAGGCGGGCCGCAAAGGCCGGGTCGGAGCTGGCGACATTGCGTTCCTGGCAAACCC
>JBEKJO010000115.1:0-19943 GCA_050011195.1 Verrucomicrobiota bacterium
TCAACGGGTTGTTGGCTGGGCGGCAGTTTGGGTTTGGGGTGGAGCGGGCGATTTTCGTGACGGTGCTGCATCGGCTGTGCGTTTCTGGGAGCGACCGGCAGGCGGAGCGGTGGCGGCAGGGCCGCCGGGGGGCGAGGCCGTTGGGGCCCCGCTGCGTGAAAGACCAAATCGAGGAGGCGTTGTTTGCGCGACGACGGGATTTGTTCAGCAGCCTCTCGGTGGCGTTCTTCGACACGACCAGTCTCTATTTCGAAGGGCCAGGCGGGGAGAGCCTGGGACGGCGGGGCAAGTCCAAGGACCACCGACCGGACCTGCGGCAGATGGTGGTGGGCGTGGTGCTGGATCAGAGCGGCCAGCCGGTGTGCAGTCATCTCTGGCTGGGGAACACCACGGACGTGAAGAGCCTGGTGCCGGTGGCCAGGGACTGGCAGCAGCGCTTCGGGGTGGGACAGATTTGTGTGGTGGCCGATCGGGGGATGATCAGCGCGCCGACGATTGCCCAGTTGGAGGTGATGGGGTGGGAGTACAATCTGGGCTGGGCGGGAGATCGATTGCTCAACTGGCATCGGAAGAAGGCGGGCACGGTCGAGCACGTGCATGACGAGATTAAGAACGGTTGGGCGGGCGGTCATGTGCCCAGCCAACTCTTTGGGGCTAACGCCGCCTGGTTCAAACTGACGTTGATGCTTTATAATATTGGCAGCGCCATCAAAGGGTTGTGTTTGGAAGGGCAAGAGCGCTTAGCGCGTTGGAAGAAGCTCCGCCTGCTGCTGATCCATCTTTCGGGCCGCCTCAACCGCAACGCGTGCGTGTTGCGATTGAGGTTCTGTGCGAGTCGGGAGGCCATCGCCCGAATCCAAAGAGTTTGGGAAGTCTTTGATTTACCGACGCAAGCCAGCCGCACCACGCCTTTTTCCAGCAGCTAATCGCAGCCTTGGGTTGGTTGCCGGTTGTCCGCCCAAGGCGGAGAGGCGGAGCATTGTATAAAATGCGGGACGGTGGCGTCGGGCCCCCTGTAGCCCGGACGTAAGTGATTCCACCAGTAAATCCGCCCCAAATTCACCAAAAAAACTACGCCTGGCTTTCAAGACGTTCACGATTCTCGGCCTTACGCGGGGATTTGGGCGGCTTGTTCCCACTTGACATCGGGCCACCGCTGAGCAACTGTTGTAGCGATCGGAAAGAACATCTGGTTGGCTGCGCGTTGATTGAACTCTTGGCGCGAAGCCACGAGTTGGCACGTGTGCCCCGGCAAGGCCACGGCTGCTCAACGAAAAACCCGAGTTCAGGAAAGGACAGTGATGTATGGCAAGGCAAATGGAAACTCCCACGAAGCAGACGTTTCGTTTCTCCGCACCGGCAGCTATGAGCGTTTTGTTGGCCGGTGATTTTACTCGCTGGCAACAGCGCGGCATTCCGATGCAGAAAGGCAAGGACGGAATCTGGACGGCAACGGTGTCGCTGCCGCCCGGGAAGCATAACTACCGCTTCATCGTAGATGGCGAATGGCAGGACGACCCGGAGTGCACCCTGCGCGTTCCCAATCCCTACGGCAGCCAGAACATGGTCCGCCAGGTTAGCTGACCATATCGCTCGTCAATAACGGAGCCAGCCGAAACGCGGGCGCAACCGCGCGGGAGGTCCAAGACCGCTACCCTGCGGTGATGCCCTCTGCTGGGGCGAGCTTGGCTTCGCTTTTCGTGCCAAATCTGTCTCATCGCCGACTGATCTGCGATGAGAACCTGCGGTATTCTTGTTCGCATGGTTAACGTTAACGGCACACTAAACATGATCATCCGGCCAGCTAAACACCCGTTTGGAGCCGTCATCGCGGGGCTTCCAGGTTCTATCCCGCCCGGCCCGCTACAGGCAGACTGCCGGTTCAGATGTAGGTCGCTTAACATTACAATTAGCTAAACTGCTACGTGCTGTGTTTTTGCAACAGTTACGCTTTTTATGCACAAAATAGCCTCTGTTCTACATTCGGTAACGTTAACTCTGACGAATCCGCAGATGTCATGGCTTGGAATCTGAGAGACTGAATGTTTGTCTATCCTAAGGAATATGATGTCATCGTAATCGGTGCTGGGCATGCAGGGGTCGAGGCTGCGTTGGGCGCAGCCAGAATTGGCTGTCAGACTCTGCTACTCACAATCAACGCAGATACGGTTGGGCAGATGTCTTGCAACCCGGCTATTGGTGGTCTCGCGAAAGGCCATCTTGCCCGTGAAGTTGATGCTCTGGGTGGGGAAATGGCAAAGACGACCGACATGACCGGGTTGCAGTTTCGGATGCTTAACCTTAAGAAGGGACCTGCCGTTTGGGCTCCGCGTGCACAATGCGACAAGAAGGCATACCAGTTCAGAATGAAGTGGGTCTGCGAGCGCGAGCCGAATCTGGATCTCAGGCAAGCGGAGTGTTCAAGGCTCCTCCATAAGGACGGCCAAGTGTATGGGGTCGAGACTACCCTCGGGGTCCAGTACCACAGCAAGGCGGTAGTCGTCACTACCGGCACGTTTCTCAAGGGCTTAATACACATTGGCCAGAACCAGCAGTCCGGTGGTCGTGCTGGTGAAGCCGCTGCGCTGGGGTTATCGGCTTCTTTGGTGGAGGTCGGATTGGAGCTTGGCCGGCTTAAGACAGGCACCCCTCCACGCCTCCTGGGCCGATCGATTGCCTTCTCAAAGACCGAGGTTCAGCTTGGGGACGATGCGATTCCTTACTTCACCCATTGGAAGGACGATTTGTTCCACGTGGAACATTCGGCCGTCTCGGGAATAGCACTACCCACCGACGAGGCTAAAGACGGGAAGTTCCACGTGGAACATCCGCCCAAGTATCCGGTTGGCTCAATCCTGGAACGGATCAACGGCCAACGCCCATGTTATATCACCTATACCACGGAGGCAACGGCTCAGATCATCCGAGACAACCTGCACAAGTCTCCATTGTATTCTGGCGCGATCCAAGGCATTGGGCCACGCTACTGCCCCTCCATCGAAGACAAGATCGTCAGGTTTTCCGACAAGGAGCGGCATCAGATATTCCTCGAACCGGAGGGTATCGAGACCGATGAAATCTATGTGAATGGCTTTTCCACATCATTGCCATTCGAGGTTCAAATCGAGCTAGTGAGGACCATTATAGGCTGCGAGAACGCCGAAATCGTCCGGCCTGCTTACGCCATTGAATACGATTTCTGCTTCCCGACCCAACTACATCCATCCCTCGAAACGAAGATTTGCAGAAACCTTTACCTGGCCGGTCAGATCAATGGCACTTCCGGATACGAGGAAGCAGCGGCACAAGGGCTTATGGCAGGGATCAACGCCGCCCGCCGGGTGCGAAACCTAGACGCTGTAATACTGAAGCGTAACCAAGCCTATATCGGCGTGCTGATTGACGACTTGGTGACGAAGGGGACGACTGAACCATACAGGATGTTCACTTCTCGCGCCGAGTATCGTCTGCTGTTAAGGCAGGACAATGCCGATGCCCGTCTGTCTCGCCTAGGCTTTGACATCGGCCTGTTGCCCGAGCGACACTATCACCAGTTCGAGGCCAGGCAGAAAGCTGTGGAGGCGGAGATCGCACGCCTGGAATCAACCCGGTGCGGCACACAAACGCTGGCTCAACTGCTGCGCCAGCCTGGAGTTAAGTATAATAGTATAACATCATATAACAGTAGTATATCAGATTATGTAATTTCAAAGGTCGAGATCGCCATCAAGTATGCCGGCTATATTGCTCGCCAGGAGAACGAGGTGGCCAAATTGAAGAGCCTGGAGGACAAGCAAATTCCGGAGGGGTTCGACTACAGGTCGGTGCCGAGCTTGCGGATTGAGGCGCGGCAGAAGTTCATGAAGATCCGCCCGGCCACGCTCGGCCAGGCATCCCGCATCTCGGGGGTGTCGCCGGCGGACATTGGGATCTTAATGATCTGGCTGAAACGGGGCGGTGCGGAACCCCAGCCACGGAAGGATTGAAACCTCCCTCGGCGCTGCGGTCTGCCGGCGGTTTTTCACCGCATCCGGCCCAGTCGCCCTCGGTGGTTCCCGCAGGACGTGTTGCCCAAATCGTTCGCGCTCGAGAAAGTAGACCTACTTTCAGCGATAGCGGTTAGCCGGACTTTAGCTACTCGCGGTGGGGCGGAGAGGAAAACCGTTGGCGTGCAGTCCCTCTGGTCCAAAGGTCTGCCCTACAATTTCCCTTCCGAAAGGCGGCTTTTCCATCCCATGGAATAAACATCGCTAATGCCGGCTACCTCCCGAGTCTCTCCCGGTCCACTGACGCCTTGGCAGCAGGGCGGGAGCAGTGGGATAGCAGGGAGGCAACAGGGGAATGAGGTGGAGACAACCGATCATTTACTGGCGGCTAAAACGGGGGATGTGCATCTATCATATTGATAATAAGCGACTTATGCAATGAGCCTGGGGCTGACAGGGGGCAAAAAGGCGGAAACAGGCGGCAAATTGGGGCTTTGCTGTGAACCCAGAAGCCGCACTTGGACCCGTGATTTCAAGTGCACGGCCAGTCAGAAGTCTCGCCATATCAAGCACTTCGCATGGATGCACCGCAACTGCGCCGCAGTTGGAATGGTTCACCTGTCAGGTGAAGACTTCCCGATTTTCGATTGATACCACTTCCAGCTCGACGAGGCACTATTTGCTGTAAGGTAAACAGGTACAGTAGCTTGTGCCATATTTGTACAGACCTTGGGGGCTACCGCAGGCACGAAGACTACTGCTGGCGGCGGTGTGGCGGGTATTGGGAACATCATCGGAGCGGCATCATGCCGTTACCGGTGTCTGTATCGCAATCTTCAACTTTCTGCCCTTCCGCCCATAGTCGTGTCGGGTTCGACGCTACCAGAACCGCTTCTGAGTGAGGCTCGCTGGTGCCGTGACTGCGGCTTCCAGGATTATATCCGTTAATGCCTCCGAAAACGCGTGGGTTTGAGATTCGCCCCCCTCGCGCGACACGTAATACCAATTCCCATTGTAAGTCGGCACATTGGCAGGGCGCGTCACTCCGTGCGCGCCGCAAACGTCGTGGGGACGAGCGGCGGGCAGAGGACTGCCCGCCCTACCGAGGTTTGTTCCGGTTTTCATTGAGAAATGGTATAACACGCCTCACGCAACACGTCCCCCCTTCCTTTTCGCCTTCGGCCTTCGCGCGACACTTTTCGGTTAAGGGGCCTATTGCCCTCTTCCTGATGTCGCCTCAATCAGTCACGGGGCACAAACCCGCTTGCCGCCGCATCGTCCATAGGCTAGAAAGCGGCGGTGAATTTTTGCCGGCGCTGGTTTCTTCTGCTCCTTCCGGGCTGCCTCTGCCCTTTCACTGCCCAGGGCCAAATTGATCCGGTCAACCGGGAGTTGATTCAGCTCGGCTACAACGCGGCGGTGGAGGGACACCCGCCGATCTCGGCTTACGCGTTTTATTATCGGAACGAGCCGGGTTTCCTGCGCACGAACCTGACGTTGCGTCTGGCGGTGGCGCCGACGTATCTGGATTCGGAACTGGGCATCCGCCACGTCCTCGGCGAGAACACGGACTTGGGGATCGGCCTGGCGGGCGGCGGGTTCGCAGACAATTATTGGGAAATAGACCGGGGAACAGTTGAGCCGAGCCAATCTTTCACCGGCTACGGCGCCGAAACTTCTCTCAGCCTCTATCACCTTTTCAATCCGGGCCGGATGATTCCCCTGAACGGCCTGGTGCGGGGCACCGCGCATTACTCGACCTACGAGCGAAATGACACCACGGCCGGCAATTTCCAACTGCCGGAGGACCGCGGCACCTTCAGCGTCCGCAGCGGTCTGCGCTGGGGGGGCCGCGAACCAACGCTCTTTCCGGCGTTGGCGATGGAACTTTCCGGCTGGTATGAAGGCCAGTTTCGCACGGGGTCAGGCACCTATGGATTTGGGGACCGGACGGTGGAGCCCGAATCTCATCTGTTCTGGGGCGAGGCGTTTCTGGCCTATACGCTGCCGGAACTCAAGCACCGTTTTTCTCTCGGTGTGACGGCGGGAACGAGCATCCACGCCGACCGGTTCAGCGCCTATCGGCTAGGCTCGCTGCTGCCGCTCATCTCCGAATTCCCGCTCTCCCTGCCCGGCTACTATTATCAGGAAATCAGCGCGCGGGAGTTCGTGCTGATTGGCGGGGACTACATGGTGCCGCTCGATTCGAAGCAGCGCTGGAACCTCGCGGCCATCGCCGACACGGCGGTGGTCGATTACCTCCCCGGGCTGGAGCAGCCGGGCCATTGGAATACCGGTGTGGGCGGCGGGATTTTTTACCAATCGCCTTCGTGGCGGGTCATGGTTGATTACGGGTATGGCGTGGAGGCGATCCGGTCGCATGGCCGCGGGGCGCAAAGCATCGGACTGTTGCTCCAGCTCGACCTGGGGCAGGCCCGAAAAGCCCTGCGCAACTCCACGTAGCGTTGCCGCCGGACCGCGAGCCGTCCCCGGCTCGCAGCGCGTTCGACTGTGCAGGGAGCGGGCCAGAGGTTCGATCGCCGTTTCGCATTGGTGGCCGCTGCGAGTCGGGGACGGCTCGCGGTCCCTCACCGTTGGGCGTGCTCACTTCCTGGTGCCAATGTCGCTGCGCCCCTGCAGCAACGCTGGCGAACTTTTGGCTTGGCAATCAGGGGCGTTATCCCACTCTTGGCTTTGTGATCCATCCAACCGCCATCATACATCCCAGGGCGAAACTGGAGGCGACTGTCCAGGTCGGACCTTACACTGTCATTGACGAAGGCGTGGAGGTCGGTCCGGACTGTGTCATCGGCCCGCAGGTCTATCTGACGGGGCTGACGACCATCGGCGCGCATAACCGTTTTTATGCCGGCTGCGTGATCGGGGAAGCGCCGCAAGACCTGAAATACACCGGCGAGCCAACCCGGCTGCGGATCGGCGACCACAACATTTTTCGCGAGCACGTCACGGCGCACCGCTCGAACCAACCGGCGGAGGAAACGGTGATCGGCTCGCGGAATTTTCTCATGGCCCACTCCCACGTGGCGCACAACTGCCGTCTGGGCAACGGGGTCATTCTCGCCAATGGCGCGCTGCTGGGAGGGCATGTGACGCTGGAGGATCGCGCGTTCCTTTCCGGCAACTGCATCGTCCACCAGTTCGTGCGCGTTGGCACGCTGGCCCTGATGCAAGGCGGCTCGGCCATCAGCAAGGACCTGCCGCCCTACACCGTGGCCCGCGGCGATAACGGCATCTGCGGGCTGAACACCGTCGGCTTGCGGCGCGCCGGGTTGACGCCGGCCGAGCGGCTGGAACTGAAACAGCTCTACCACGTGCTGTTCCGCGAGGGGCGCAACCTGCGGGCGGCAGTGGCCAGCGCGCAGGAGAGATTCTCCAGCGCGCCCGCCAGGGTGATGCTGGACTTTCTGGCCGCTTCCACCCGCGGGGTCTGTTTCGACGCGGGCGAGAGGCGCGAGACGGGCGAGATTTGAGCTTTGACGAACCCGGCGGGGGGGGCTACGATCTTGATGGCAAATGAGTTTCAGGCTTTCGAGTCTTCGAATCTGCTGGGGCGTGGCGGCAGTCGCTTTGGGCGGCTTCCTTGTGTACAGCGCGCAGGCGGGCGGCAAAGAGCGCGGCCGGGCCATTGAGTTCTCCGAGCCCAAGAGCGACGAGGTCACCACCAACCTGCATCAGTTGACGAGCAAGAAGGATGGCCTGAGGCAGTTGGAGGAGGACCTCTACCAGCCGCTGCAGTCGTTCACGCCCAAGAGTTCGCTCGAAGGCGTCGTCGCTCCGCCCCCCCGCCCCCCTGCCGAGCCGGTCATTCAGAGCAAGCGCGCCCGGGAGTTGCTGGAACGCCGCAAGAACTGGGAGTTCATGAGTCCGGAGGACTTGATGGCCGGGCCGACCTTGGAAGAGGTTCTCAAAGTGCCCGAATACGACGCGGAGGGCCAGCACAAGCAACAACTGCAGCCGATGGAGCGGTACTACCAGCGCCTTTCGGCCAAGCGGCCCGGCGGCAAGAGCATCAACCAATCGAAAGACGACGACCTGTTCGGCTCTTCCAGGAAAACGAACCCGCGCGATCAACTCGCCTGGCGCGACGACTCGAACCTGCCCAGCGGACTCAAGGAGCGCGCGGAGGCGCTCAAGCAGTTGTCCGAATCGGATACCGCCGGCGACCCGTTCGCCCAAGGCGCGACGCGGGGCGGCTTTTCTGATATTTTCGGCCTGGGCGACAACACGCTGTCGAAGGAGCAGATGCTGGATCACAAGAAGCTCATGAACGAATACCATTCAATAGTGGATCCGAGCTGGCGCCCGCCCGCCGTCGCCAATACAGCCAATCCGGCGGTTGGTCTGACCGAGGCCGCCCAACCCAGGAGGAACGCGCCAGCAGGTTTGGCTGGCTCCTCCAGCCCAGCCCCGCGCAAGGGGTTGGAGGCGCAGTGGGACGTCCTCTATCCCATACTCGGTCCGGCAGGGCTGCCGGATGTGAATGCCCAGGCGCTCGGACAATCAAGGCCGGCGCCGCCGGCGCCGAGCGTCGAGTCGCCTAAAGTGGTTGCTCCAACCTTTACCGCCCCGAAGCGGGCGTTTTAGACGGCTGCCCGCTTCGAAGTCCGAGATACAGCCGAAGGACCAACATCCGAAATCTCCGACTCCTTACTGTTCCGTCAGGAGAGAGGGGTGATCTTTACGCACTCGCATTCCGGGTTTGTTTCAGGCTTCGTGCCTGGGGTCTATTCCCAGCGCAGCACTGACACGGCGGCCCCCGCAGTCAATGTTGTATTGGCCGGCACCTCGACCAGGCCGTTGGCCGCAGCCACGGAACTCAGGACATGCGAGGCTTGCGCGCCGGCAGAATAAACCTTGCCCCTCGGGTCCACCTTGACCCTCATAAAATGCCGGCGCTCAGAGTCATTGGCCAGCGGCTCGGCCAGCACGCCCGGGTGGGCGGGCAGGGAAACGTTGGCCGCGCCTTGCCAGCGCAACAGCGCGGGGCGCACGAGCAACAGAAACGTGACGAGCGCGGAAACCGGGTTGCCGGGCAAGCCAAACAACAGTTTTCCCCGGCAGCGGCCAAACGCAAAGGGCCGGCCGGGCTTGATCGCCACTCTCCAGAATTGCAGTTCGCCGCCTATCAGCTCGAACGCGCGCCTGATGAAATCCATTTCACCGACCGAAACGCCGCCGGAAGTCACGACCGCATCGCATTGGTCGAAAGCTTCCGCCAGGGCCAGGCTCGTCGCGGCCAGCACATCCGCGACGAGGGGAAGCGTTCGGGGAACCGCCCCGGCGTGCTCCATCAGCGCCGCCAAAGCGATGCGATTGCTTTCGTAAATCTGGCCGGGCGCCAGCGGCTGACCTGGCTCTCGCAACTCCGAACCGGTCGCCAGCAGACCTGCCACCGGCCGCCGGCCTGCGCGGACGCGCGTCAAACCGGCCGCGGCCAGCAGACCGATTCGGCCGACCGTTAGAGGCTCGCCCGCTTCGGCGAGCGTCGAGCCGTGCTTTACGTCCCCCCCGCGCAGCCGCACATTTTCTCCCGGCCTGGCCGGGGCGAGGATCAGAACCTCGCCTGCCCGGCTGGACTCGACGCGGGTATCTTCCTGCCTCACGACGGCGTCGGCGCCGGAAGGCAAGGGCGAGCCGGTGAACAAACGCACGCAGGTGCCCGGCGTAACTGCCCCAGTGAAGACTTCTCCGGCTGCGACTTTCCCCGCCAGGCGCAGGTGTGCCGGCGAATCCGGTTTGGCTGAGGCTACGTCGTCGGCGCGCAATCCATAGCCATCCATCGCGGAATTATCGAACATCGGCAGGTCAAGCGACGACTGAACTCGCTCGGCCAACACGCGGCCCGCAGCCTCGCTTAAGGGGACCTCCTCGCTCGTGGGCGCGGGAACCGCCGCGAGCACTCGCGCCAGAGCTTCTTCAAATTCCAGCATAGAGAGAGAACGGGGTGGCCGTTCCGCTAGTGGGCCGAAGTCAGCATGAGCACTTGTTCCAACGTCGAGATGCCCTCGCGGGCGCGATCCAGCGCCGCCATGCGCAGCGTTCGCATGCCCTGGCCGATGGCGATCTTGCCCATCTCGCGAGTGTTGGCGCGGGCGATGATGAGCTTGCGGATTTCGTCGGTGACGGTCATCGCTTCGATAATCGCCATGCGGCCCGCATAGCCGGAGTTTTTGCAACGATCGCAGCCCCGCCCGCGAAAGAGCGTGACGCCCTCGAAGATGCTGGGGTCAATGTTCAAATCCTGGAACATTTTTGCCGGATAAGAGATCGGCTCCTTGCAATGGGAGCAGACGCGGCGCATCAGGCGCTGGGCGCAAGCCAGAATGACAGACGAAGAGATGAGGAACGGCGCGATGCCCATGTCGTCGAGGCGCGCAATGGCGCCGGGGGCGTCATTACAGTGCATGGTGCTCAGGACCTGGTGGCCGGTCAGCGCCGCTTCGATGGCGATTTCGGCCGTTTCCGTGTCGCGAATCTCGCCGATCATGATGATGTCGGGGTCCTGGCGCAAAATCGAGCGGAGCGCGTTGGCGAAGGTGAGCCCGATTTCCTTTTTCGTCGGCACCTGGTTGATGCCGGGGACCTGGAACTCGACCGGGTCCTCGACCGTCACGATATTGTAGATCGGGTTGTTAAGTTCGTTGAGCGCGGAATACAACGTCGTTGTCTTGCCGGAACCGGTTGGCCCGGTCACGAGAATCAATCCATGCGGCGCATCCACGGCGGCTTTGAATTGCTGGTAAGTGTCCGGGTCGAGGCCGAGCTTGTCGATGCTGGCGGAGAGGTTCGATTTGTCCAGCAGGCGCAGCACGACCTTTTCGCCATGGACGGTGGGCATGATCGAGACACGCAGGTCGTAGTCTTTCCCGCCCACGCGGATGCGCATG
This sequence comes from Verrucomicrobiota bacterium, assembly GCA_050011195.1. Classification (GTDB taxonomy): domain Bacteria; phylum Verrucomicrobiota; class Verrucomicrobiia; order Limisphaerales; family UBA8199; genus PALSA-1440. The sequence goes on from JBEKJO010000115.1 coordinate 10,895, forward strand.
CGCCCGTCTTGCGGCAGGCGGCGTTCGGCGATGTCCAGGCTGCTCATGATCTTGAACCGCGAGATGATGGCCAATTGCATCTGCTTGGGCGGCGGGGTCGCGTCCACCAAGATGCCGTCAATGCGGTAGCGCAGCCGCAACGTCTTCTCAAAGGGCTCGATATGGACGTCGCTGGCCCGATCTTTGACCGCTTGGACCAGGATGAGGTTGGCCAGTTTGACGACCGGGGCTTCCCCGCTGGAAGCCGCCAGTTGGTCAAGGTTGACTTCTTCGACCGCTTCCTTGGAAACCTCCACGCTGTCGGCGTCCTCATCGACATCGGCCTTTTTCTGCGCGTCCTGGATGATGTCCTCCATGCTGCCGCTCTTGGACGCATCGATGTGGTTGAGCTTGTCGAGGATGGCTTTCTCCGGAGCGATGAGCGTGGCCACCTCCAGCCGCGTGATGCGCCGCACGTCGTCGATCGCCAGAACGTTGAGCGGATCGGCCATCGCCAGAAACAGCTTGTTCTCCAGCCGCGACACGGGAACGACTTTATGGTTGTACGCCATTTCGCGCGGCACCAGGTCCGCCACTTCGAGCGGCACGGTGAGGCGGGCGAGGTTGATGGGCGGCGTGTTAAGGACGCGGCCCATCGAAACCGCCATGTCCGGTTCGGTAACGTAGGCCTTTTCGAGGATCAGCTTGAGCAGGCGGGTGCCTTCTTTCTTCTGCTGCTCGAGCAGGGCTTCGACTTGCTGGACCGTCAGCAAGCTGTCTTCCACCAGGGCGTCGGCGATGCGTTCGCCAAATGTTTTGACCGGGGGCATGGGTTTATCGGAAGGCTTTGCGGACGTTGGTGACCAGGTCGGCCGGCGGCACCAGATACCACAGCAGACGGTGGGAGGTGCCCTCGGCCAATTCCTTGGCCGCCTGCTGGTTGAACGGATTCGCCGTGGCCACCAGGATCGACTTGCTCATGCGGTCAAACGGCAACACGCACCACCGCTGGCAGGTTTCCCTCGGGAACTTCCGTGTTAAGTCCATATCAACGTCGTAGCTGTTGAGCGGGAGGAAAGCGAGCCGTGACTTGTCGCACAAGACCTTCAGCGACTTGTCCACCGCCAGGACTCCCTTATCGGCCAAGACCTGGATGAACGGTTCCACGACGCCGCCGGGCGGCAGGCTCAGATCGGGCGTGGACCAGCACAGATCAAAGTCCCCGACCGTAATCATCTTGCTTTCGACAAACAGCTTGTGCATCGGCCGCCGCCCATCCTCGATCTCCGCAGGGGCCGCTCGGCTGCCGGTTTTCTGGGCCTTGCCCGCCGCACCGGGCGCCTTGGCCAACAGGAGCGTGTCGGTGGTTGGGGCGGTTTCCAGAGGAAAGTTGTTTGCCTTGCTTTCGATTTGCTGCAGCGCCGCCTGCACGTCCGGATCGTCCGGGTAGCGCTGCAGGATGGTTTCGTATTCGAGAATGGCCGACGAAAGCTGGCCCATTTGCACGTAGGCCTGGGCGATGCGCTTGGACGTGTTGACGACGTCCTTTTCGCGGTTGAGCTTCGAGTAGGCTTCCTTGAGAATCTCCAGCGATTGATAGTCCTGCGGCTGCGATTGAGTGATCACCTCGAACATCTCAATCGTCTGCGCCAATTGGGCTTCTTCACTCGGACTTAAAGTGCTGGCCATGCGAATTCTGTTGTTCCGGTCAGGGCATTCCTGTCGCCGAGTCATTTCGGCAGCCGGACAGTTCTCTTGCAGCAAACTTGCGGCCAGTTTAGGCTGGAGCGCTCAGTATGGCAAATTTCCTTTGCCGGGCCGCGGAATGTTCTAATCGTCAGACACTTGTGTCTAATTTTGACACGGGCCGGGATGGAATTCCCCCCCAACTCGCGGATGGACACGATTCGGAGAACGCCTTCTGGCACAGAACCCCTGCCACCCCCCCCGCTGAGGTCAGGTTTGGTCGCGGCCCGGCTCCGTGGTCCCGAACCGAACAGTCCACGCGTAATCTCCTTTCGCAGGATCACCGGCTCTGGCACATTGGCCACGAACTGATGAACAAGCTTCCGCTGCTCTTGCTCGGCTGCGCGCTATTGCCCGTGCGCGGCGAAACTCTTTCTGAACGCTACGCCGGCTACGGCGAGCTGATCGTCACGCCGTTAGCCTCCGCCCCTTTTCCTCACCCCAAACGCGCCGAGGGCCACAAATATCAGAACAAGCTGTATCCAGCCACAGAGCACTACTCGGACAATACTGTGGCGATCTTCATTCCCAAGGGCTTCCGCGAGACGGGCCAGCTTGATTTCATCGTCCACTTCCATGGCTGGAAGAACGACGTCGAAGGGGTTCTGGGGCAATACAAACTCGTCGAGCAGTTGAGCGAAAGCGGGCGCAACGCGATTCTGGTCGTGCCGCAAGGGCCGCGCAATGCGCCGGATTCGTTTGGCGGAAAACTGGAGGACCCGGACGGCTTCAAACGCTTCATGGCCGACGTGGTGGACACACTGCGGCAGAAGTCAGGCTTGAAGAAAAAGGACTTCGCCCTGGGCCAGATCGCCCTCTCGGGCCACAGCGGCGGTTACGAGGTCATCTCGGCGATTGTGGATCGCGGCGGGTTGACCGCGCACGTGCGCGAGGTGTGGCTGTTTGACGCCCTCTACGCGCAGACGGACAAGTTCCTGGCGTGGATTGACCGACACCAGGGCCGGTTCATTGACCTTTACACCGAACACGGCGGCACCAAGGCCGAAACGGAGCGGTTGATGGACACGCTGAAACAACGCGGCACAGCCTTTTTTGCCGGCAAGGAGGGCGAAGCGAAACCGGCCGACCTCCAGGCCAATAAGCTCGTCTTCCTCTACACCGACCTGCCCCACAACGACGTGGTCAACAAGCGCCAGGAGTTTCGCGAATTCCTCCAGACGAGCTGCTTCGGGAAAAGGGAGTGAGGGGAGGTTGGAATAATGGAGTGTTGGAGGACTGGGAAACAGCTCCGGTACTCACTCATCAACCCACCAATCCACCACTCCGTTACTCCAACCTCCCATTCCCCGCCCGGTTACGGCTGACTGGTGATCCGGGACCACTCGGTGTTTTGCGCCGCGGCGTAAAGGGCAAAGGCCTTTTCGTTTTGGATCAGCACGGCCCGCACCACGCTCGAATCGTCGGCGCGGCCGAGGTTCAGAATTGAATCGGGAATAATGCCTACCTTCTTGTGAGCGTAGAGCAGCGCGAACACCGCCTGGGCAAATGCCGTATATGGCAAATCCTTGTAGGCGCCTTCCGCCGTGTCCTCGACGGCGTCGGCCAGGAATTCGAGCTGATCGACCAGGTGTGGAAACAGCGGCTCGTAAATCTGCGTGAATTCCAGCTTCCACTGGGGCAGATGCCGGAGCACCTTCTCCACAATCCCCGGCGTAATGGACGCCGCTCCGCGATTAACAAAAGCCACAATTTCAGGCATGAGCGGACTCTATCCCAAAGTCTGCCCGGAGGAAAAGACAAATAATTTGCCTGCTGGAGCCGCTTTTCATATCCGCGAGGAACGGCCTGTTCCGCCACCGGGGCCGCCGCATCGGCCTCGCGCTGGTGATGTGGCTGGGCCGAGGCGCGAAAGGCGGAGCATGGGCGGCGCATCAGGTGGAAAAGTGCGCCCGATTTGTAATTTCCAAACGGACGCTGCCCGTCCACATTATGCGGCGATGGACCAGTCAATTCCAATGAACCTGACGACCCCGACACGAATCCACAGTGGCTCCGGAGGTCGCAATGGAGAGCGCCTATGCTCAAACGATTCACCCCCATAATCACGTTGACAGCGGCCTGCTGGCTGGTCTTCGTGCTCAATAACCTGATCTGGCAGGGCCACCTTGCCCAGCACGGCATAATACCGCGTCACCTGGGCAGCCTGACCGGGATTCTTTGGTCCCCTTTCCTGCACGCCTCTTATCAGCATTTGGCCGCCAACACCGTCCCCCTGCTGATTCTGGGTGGCATCATCTGCGTGCGCGGCAAAGGCGAATTCGTGGCGGTCACCGTCGGTGGCATCCTGCTGGGAGGGATTCTGACCTGGCTGTTTGCCAGGAGCGCCTGCCACATCGGAGCCAGCGGGCTGATCTTCTGCTATTTTGGTTACGTCGCTTCCCTGGCCTGCTTTAACCGCACGTTCGGAACCCTTTGCTTGTCGGTGGCGTGCATCGTGGCATACGGGGGCATGATCAAAGGCCTTCTGCCCACGTTGACCGGCATTTCATGGGAAGGACACCTCGCCGGGCTGGTGGCCGGAGTTGCGCTGGGCTCGCTGATGTCGAAACTGAGGAAGACGCCCAACGCTCCGGCCAACCCAAGCGCCGGGGGTGTTCTGGGTGATCGCTTAACTTAACGGACCCCTTCACTGAATTCGATCCTGCATTCGACCGTTGAAGCGGTGGATGGTCTCGATCATGGCCAGGTCGTTCCCGGCGGGCAATGTGTTTGCAAGAATCTCCATTCGCTTGCATCCTGCGGACGGTTCGGTTAATAGTTTGGGCGTTGCCGGCATCCCGGTGTTACAGGGTGTCCGGCTCCCGGGTGTTCTTGCGCCAACGTAGCTCAGTCGGTAGAGCAGCGCTTTCGTAAAGCGCGGGTCGTCAGTTCGATTCTGACCGTTGGCTCCACTCTCATTTTGCGGCGGCGATGGCCGACCCCATCCAGAACCTCGAGCAACTCGAAGACCGGCTCAGCGAACCGAATGAAAAGCTCGCCACAAGCGTCAAAGTTTGGTAATTGTCACCAAAGCCGGCGAATGGCCGGCCCGCAACCAGAAAGTAAACGCTTATGCCGCCCGAAATGACGCGCCGCTCCTTCGTCAAAGAAACCGTCTTGTCTTCCGCCGGTCTCGCGCTGGCGCTGAACTCGCGCGGAGAGAACCAACCCAAACCGGCCTCCCCGCCGCCCGCCTCCCCGGGCGCCCTGCCCAAGGGCAAAATCGGCAAATTGGAGGTGAGCCGCTTGATCCTGGGCGGCAATCTGCTCACCCACTATACCCACAGCCGCGACCTAAAATACGTCTATTCCCTCGCCGCGCACTACAACACCGACGAGAAGATCTTCGAGACCCTGGCCAAGGCGGAAGAGGCCGGGATCAATACCGTCTCGATGCACAACCCCGAGCATCCGATCTCGCTGCTGCGCCGCTACCGCAAAGAGCGCGGCGGCAAGATACAGTGGATCATCTGCCCAACGGCGCCGGTTGAGCCGGACATGGTCAAATACCGTCAGCACGTCGAGGACCTAATGAAGGATGGTTGCGAGGCCATTTACCTGTGGGGCGTACACGCCGATTCGCTGGTGGCGCAAGGCAAGCTCGACCTCGTCGCCCAGGCGGTCGAGCTGCCCAAGGAATATGGCGTGCCTTCCGGCGTCGGCGGCCATTCGCTCGACGTGGTCAAGGCTTGTGAAGCGCAGGGCGTGAAAGCGGATTTCTACATCAAAACCTTCCACTCCCATAATTACCCGACTGCCCCCAAGCCGGAGCAGGTCAAAGAGCCTTACAACGAATTCCCCGGTTACTGGTGCAGCAACCCGGAAGAGACCGCCGCATTCATGAAGACGGTGAACCAGCCGTGGATCGCCTTCAAGACCATGGCGGCGGGCGCCATTCAACCCCACACCGCCTTCCGCTACTCCTTCCTCCACGGCGCCGACTTTGTGCTGGCGGGCATGTTCGACTACGAAATTGCCGAGGACGTCAAGATCGCGACCGAGGCCCTGGCTCGCACCAAAGACCGCGAGCGGGCCTGGAAATGCTGAAGGGTGACCGGTGATTGATGATTGATATGAGGACAAACACATTGGGTTTCACCTTACTGTTAGGCGCAGCCCTGCTGACCCCGGCAGCCGCCAGCGAACCCTCGGGCGCAAAGACCAACGCCTTTTTCGCCTTCTGCATCGACACGCACGACGCGAAGAAGCGCAACTTGGAGCAACAAGCCGCCCTGCTGAAGGAACTCGGTTACGACGGGGTCGGCCACTTGTGGCTGGACAACATCCCCGAGCGGCTTAAGACGCTCGACGCGGCCGGCCTCAAGCTGTTTCAGATCACCATGACCGTGGACATTACGCCCGGCAAGCAGGCCTACGATCCGAAGCTCAAGGAGGTCATGCCGCTCCTCAAAGGGCGCGGCGTGCAGTTTCTCTTGCTGATGAACGGGCTGAAACCCTCCGATCCCGCCGGCGATGCGCGGGCCGTGGAGATCATCCGCCAGATCGCTGCCCTGGCCCGCGACTCGGGCGCCCAAGTGCTGCTGTATCCGCATAGCTACATGTGGCTGGAGCGGATCGAAGACGCGGTCCGCGTGGCGGACAAGGTGGACCGCCCGAACGTCGGGGTGATGTTCAACCTCTGCCACTGGCTGCGCGTGAGCAAGGATCGCAATTACCAGCCGCTGTTAGCCCAGGCGATGCCCCGGCTCCGGGCGGTCTCGATCAGCGGCGCCGACGAGTTTGACGACAAACCCGGCTGGGCGCACTACATCCAGCCCCTGGGCCGCGGCTCGTTCGATATGCTGGCCTTCCTGAAGACCTTGCGCCGACTCGGTTACACCGGCCCGATTGGTTTGCAGTGCTACGGCATCCCGGGAGACGTGCGCGACACCCTCGCCGAGTCCATGAAGGCCTGGCGCAGCTATTCCGCGCGGATAGATTGAGGATTCAAGTCCCAGGCCCAAGCCCCTCTCCCGCCGTGCAATTTGTGCTTGAAGAGGCGCGGAGTTCGTGGTAAAAATGTGGCCATAGTGACCCCATATAGGCACCTAACCTCGTGGGCCGCAATTGCACTTGCCGCCTTGTCACATCAGCGCGCCATCACTGGAAAGCGGGCCTGCCGGCTGCCCGGCTGCCTCCTGTTTTTCCGGGCCAACACCCTGGCCCCTGGGCAAAGCCGGGTGACGTAGTGAAACATCGATTCAGGTTTGGGCAACATCGCACAGAACAACTGGGCCGCTGCCCGGAACTAAATCCGGTTCGGGCTCTGCGCCCGACCGGCCACCGGTAAAGACAGCTTAATGAAATCAATCTCAATCCGTATCCTGCCAGCCTGCCTGGCCTTGTTCCTGGGCTGGAGCGCCGCCGCCCAAACCCGGACCCTGCGCATCGTCACCTTCAACATTGAGGCCGACAGCAGTGGAACCGCCCCGCTGCCGGGTTTGATTGCTCCGTCTGGCGGCAGCGTCACCAACGGCGGCGTGCTCGAGGGGATTGGCGAAGAAATCGTGGGCAGCGACCCGGCGCAACCACTCGACATTCTTGCCTTGCAAGAAACGACGAGCAATACGAGCACGGTCACGCCCATCGTGAATGGGTTGAACGCTTACTACAACGCGCCCGGCATGTACTCCAACAGCACCTACCAGGCCACGGAGGAGGGCGGCAGCCCCAGCAGTGGAAACGGCCCCAACGCCCTGGTCTATAACACCACCACCGTGCAACTGTTGGCTTCCGTGCCGGTGGACCCGCCGGGCGGCACCAGCAAGCTGGGTTCCAGCAGCGGCGAGTATCGCGAGGTGATGCGCTACGAGTTCGCGCCCGCCGGGGTCACGCCCACGGCGGCGAATGAGTTTTACATCTATGTGAGCCACTACAAAGCGGACTCGGGTGCCCAATACGATGCCGATCGCCTTGGTGAGGCGCGGATCATCCGCACCAACGAGACCAGCTTGCCGGCCAACGCGAGAGTGCTCTACGTGGGAGATTACAATCCCGACGACGGCAGCGGCGAGCCAGGGTACCAGACCATCATCAGCAATACCGCGCCCAATGGCATTGTGCAAGGCGGGGGCATTGATCCGATGAACCTGTCTGGCGCTACGAACCTCAATTGGAGCAACGGTTCCCTGATAATCCAGAACACTGAATCAACCACGGATCTCAGGTACCGGGATGATTTGCAGGTCATGACAACGAATGTGTACTACGGCACTCCTGGCGGACTGGCGTATGTCCCTGGAACGTACCATGTGTTCGGGAACAATGGCACGACTGCTTACGAACACAGCGTCGGTTCCGGCAACTCGGCATTGACCAATCTGGTATCGAGTGGGTCGTATCCGTATCAGTATCTCACCGCAGCGCAGCTTTACTCGGACCTCACCACCGCCAGCGACCACCTGCCCGTGGTGGCCGATTACACCATCCCGCTCTCGCCAAATCCACCGGTCACCGCCTTCACCGCCGGGCCAACCAGCGGGACGGCGCCCCTCTCGGTTTCTTTCACCAACCTGAGCACTGGCGCCACCAACTACTCTTGGGCCCTCGGCGATGGCAACACCAGCACATTGACCAATGCCGCCAACACCTACACCAACCCCGGTGCCTACTCCGTTACTCTGACTTCCGTCGGCCCGGGCGGCACCAACACCCTCACTCGCGCCAACTACATCCTCGTGGCTTATCCGCCGCCGGTCGCCGGCTTCACCGGCGGTCCAACCAACGGGATAGCCCCGCTTTCGGTTTCTTTCACCAACCTGAGCACCGGCGCCACCAACTACTCTTGGGCCCTCGGCGATGGCAACACCAGCACCCTGGCCAACCCCGCCAATACCTACACCAACCCCGGCGCCTACTCCGTTACTCTCACGGCGGTTGGCCCGGGCGGCACCAACCCCCTGACTCTTGCGAACTATATCGTCGTGGCTTATCCGCCGCCGGTCGCCGGCTTCACTGCCGGGCCGACCAACGGGACCGCGCCCCTCTCGGTCGTGTTCACCAACCTGAGCACCGGCGCCACCAACTACGCCTGGGCTTTCGGCGATGGCAACACCAGCCCCCTGACCAACCCCGCCAACACCTACACCAACCCCGGCGCCTACACCGTTACTCTCACGGCGGTTGGCCCCGGCGGCACCAACCCCCTGACTCTGGCGAACTATATCGTCGTGGCCTACCCGCCGCCGGTCGCCGGCTTCACTGCCGGGCCGACCAACGGGACCGCGCCTCTCTCGGTCGTGTTCACCAACCTGAGCACCGGCGCCACCAACTACGCCTGGGCCTTCGGCGATGGCAACACCAGCCCCCTGGCCAACCCCGCCAA
>JBEKJO010000116.1:0-30216 GCA_050011195.1 Verrucomicrobiota bacterium
TTCCACTCGCTGAGCGCTTCTTTGTTTCGGAGCAGGGCACTTCCCTGGCCTACAGCACGGTCCACGCGGTTTTCTCACGGCTGCGCCGCGCGATTGCCCACCAGGGCCATGCTCCGCGGGTTGCTCGCCTGCACTATGCGGGCACACGGATAAGACGACTGTCGGTGTAGAGGCAGGGGCTAAATCATCCATCGCTGTATGAGTGAAACATGGTAAACCCGGCATCCCGCCTCATGGAGGCAGACGACTCCGCAAGGAGCGTTGATGGGGTGACGGGCAGAGGAACGCTGGAAAAAGCAAAAGCCCTCCTGTAATCGGAGGGATAGGAGTTGCGGCTTCAACCCCGCTGCGCAAGCAGGCTGACTTCCAGCATGGTCGGTCGTTACGAGAAAACCTGTAGAACCTTCGTATGAGGAAAAGCAAATGAACGTGGAGTTTCCATGTGTGCGTCCTCGGGCCAGGCGGCGCACTGGGACCAGATTGACTGGTCCAAGTGTAGGCGTCAGGTCCGGAGGCTGCAAGCCCGTATCGTAAAGGCGACACGGTGTTTACTCATCGTGAAAACCGGCTCCGCGCGCGCGGGGCTTTGTATCGGCTTGAGCCGGATGATACGAAAGTATCACGTCCGGTTCTGAGGGGAGGGGGTGGCCGCAAGGCCACCTCCTTACCCGGCCCGCGACATGCAAGTTGTTCAAGTTAGTTGTTAGATTATGAAACATAATAGTAAACCTGCGGTCCCGTCCGTAGAGTCTATCGGCACATATGTAGCGCACGACATATGTGCCGATATGTGGTGTGGCAAAAGATATGGTGCGATGGGCCAAAACCCCAAGCTTCATTGAGGTGTTTGCAGTCATCACACCACATATTATTTGGCGAATGAGGTGGGAACCGGCCGGTCTTCCACAAAAATCCGCCGGTATGTTCAAATCCTTATTCCATCCCGGTCGGGTGCTCGCGCGTCACATCAACAGCCCGTTGGCTGAGGAGCGAAGCACATTTTTAACACATCTGGCATTGGTGGGCACATCCCGCTCAACGCTCTTGCGCCACGCAAGGCAACTGCGGGTGATTGCCCTCCTGCTGGACAAACAAGTGCCGGGCCACGTTACGCTCGAACTCATTGGCCAGTGCGCTCAACGTTGGGCACGTCGGCAAAGGCAGCGTGGTCGCGTTCACTGTTTAAAATGGTCAGCCAAGTATTTCGTTCAAGTGGCGTGCGCCTGGTGCCGCTTCATGGGGTGGCTCAAAGAAAAGTCCCGCCCCGGGCCGGCCTATGTGGAACAACTTCATGCCTGGACTGCGTTTCTGCGCACCGAAGAGGGTTTGGCCGAAAAAACCTGTGCCGATTACTGTTGGTGGGCTGATGGTTTCCTGCGCTGGCTCAAAGGACAGGAAGTGCCTTTGCGCCGCGTCACCGTGGCCGAGGTTGATGGTTACTTGAGCCATCTTGCTGCCCGGGGACTGAGTCGGGTCACGTTGGCCATTGCTGCAAAGACATTGCGTCGCTTTTTCCGTCATGCTCATGCACAGGAATGGTGTCGGCAGGATTTGGCCCCCGTGATTCTTGCGCCGCGACTGTTTCAGCAAGAAAATCTTCCGACCGGTCCGAAATGGCCAGAGGTGCAGCGGCTCATCGCCGCCACCCAAGGAAGCACGAGCCGGGATGTGCGCAACCGAGCGATCCTGCTCCTGCTGGCGGTGTATGGGCTGCGCAGTGGAGAAGTCAGGGCTTTGCGCCTGGAGGACCTGGATTGGACGCGTCGCATCCTGCGGGTGCGTCGCAGCAAGAGCGCCCGGGTGCAGGAATACCCGCCGACCCGCGCCATGCGGCAAGCCCTTCGGCGTTACCTGAAAGAAGCGCGGCCTCATAGCCTTCACGGTGAACTGTTTTTGACCTTGCACGCACCGTTTCGCCCCTTGCCCCGTAACGCGGTGTATATGCTGACACGTAGTTTATTGGATCGGCTGAAGATTGTTAGTCCCCAGCGCGGGCCTCATGCCTTGCGCCACGCCTGTGCCACATATTTGCTAAACAGCGGCTTGTCCCTCAAGGCGGTCGGCGATCATTTGGGACACCGGAGCCTGACCGCGACGCAGGTCTATGCCAAGGTGGACTTGGCCGGTCTGCGCACCGTGACCGCTTTTGACCTGGGAGGGTTGCTATGAAACTCGTCCAAACGGTGGCGCAATACCTCGCCTTGAAACAATCGCTGGGGTTTCGTTTTCAGACCGAGCGCATCATCCTGAAAGCCTTCTATCGGGCGATGGGGAAGATCCGCATGGGCCAAGTCAAACCCGTGGCCGTGCGCGCCTTTTTGGACGGCCACGGTCCGGTGACGCGACACTGGAGCCGCCAATGGGAGACTTTGCGTGGTTTTTATGGCTTCGCCTTGACGCGAGGTTTGGCGCGCCGGTCCCCTTTGCCGGCGGAAGCCCCCAAAGTAACCGTGATCTTCACTCCTTACATTTATTCCTTGCCGGAGTTACAACGCCTGCTCCAAGCCATCACGCCCGAGCGCACCCGGAGCTTGTCACCGCTGACGATGCGGGTTTTGCTGCTGCTGCTTTACGGCGCGGGGTTGCGCCTCAGCGAAGCGCTCAAGCTCGAAGATGCCGATGTCGATGTGAAAGACGCTCTGCTTCATGTGCGGTGCAGCAAGTTTTTCAAAAGTCGGCTCGTGCCCGTCGGGCCAAAACTAGCCGGCGTGCTGACCGGCTATGCGCGCCAGCGACCGGCGTTTCCCATCGCCGTTTTTTCCGGTCCGACAACGGCGCTCCGGTGAACTGTTTCACCGTGCAACGAGTCTTTCAGGCGCTGCGTCTGGCGGCGGATGTGAAGCGAACCGATGGCGCGCGTTATCAGCCCCGGTTGCATGACTTGCGCCATACTGCGGCCGTCCATCGCCTCGTGGCCGGGTATCGGGATGGAGCGGATTTGCAGATGTTATTGGTCCAGCTTTCCGCCTATCTGGGACACGTCAGTCTCGCCGGCACCCAGAAGTATTTGACGTTGACTCCGGAACTGCGGGAGCATGCCAGTGCCCGTTTTGCCCGTTATGCTTTGGGAGGTTCCCATGAATAATCTCGTGGCCCCCTGGGTGCGCCGATTCCTGGTCGAGTATGTGATGGGCGAACGGAACTACTCGCCGAATACCCAACTCAGTCTTCGCGACACCCTCCGGCTCTTTCTGCCCTTTGCCGCGCAGCGATGCCGATGCGCTGTGGATCGGTTGACTTTCGCCCAAATCAAACCCCAAGTCGTTCGGGAGTTTATCCGTCATCTGGAAAAAGTTCGTCATTGCGGTCCATCCACCCTCAACCAGCGCCTGGTGTCCCTCCATTCCTGGGCGCGCTTTGTCGGGATAAACAGCCCGGAACATTTGGAGTGGAGTCGCCAGCTTCACACCCTCCACCTCAAAAAGCACACGCCCGCTCCCATGCACTACTTGGAGAAAGAAGAAATGAAGGCACTCCTGGCGGCACCGAACCGGCGGAATGCACAAGGCTTCCGCGATTACGCCCTGCTTCTGTTTCTTTACAACACCGGGGCGCGTGTCAGTGAGGCCTCACGGTTAACGGTGGAAGACCTCGACTTGGTAATGCCCGTGGTCACCCTGCACGGTAAGGGACGCAAAGAACGCCGGTGCCCATTATGGAAAGTGACGGCCTCGGCACTGCAAGAGCTGGTGACCAGTTGCGCCGTCACCCAAGCGGTCTTTCGCAACCTGCGCGGCCAACCGCTGACCCGTTACGGCATCCACATTCTGGTGAAGCGTTATGTGCGCCGCGCCGCAGTCACCACGCCGATCCTGCGGGCCAAACGCGTCAGCCCACATACGATCCGCCACACCACCGCCATGCACCTGCTACGTTCCGGCGTGGACATCAACACCATTCTCATCTGGCTGGGGCATGTATCTCTGCAAACCACCCACCTCTATGCAGAAAGCGATCTGAAAATGAAAGCCAAGGCCTTGGCCCGTTGCGAAGCTCCACTGCTTCAAACTGGGCACAAGCGAACTGCGCAGAAAGGTGTCATGGGCTTTCTCAGAACATTGTGAGCGCCAAATAATATGTGGTGTGATGACTGCAAACACCTCAATGAAGCTTGGGGTTTTGGCCCATCGCACCACATCTTTTGCCACACCACATATCGGCACTGGCGTGGCTGGCAACGGTCAGGTCGGAAGCTGCCGAGACAATGTACCTCTGCCCATTCGGGCAAGGGAGACAGCCGCGAGGCGGTCTCCCTGGCTGCCAGCGTCAAAGCGGTCGGAGGGCTAGACTAGGTGACACGCCCAACACAAGTGAACTGCCACAAACATCGTCAACGGGACGGAGCCAAAGACGCTGACAGGCTCCAGCCAAAAGGCATACAGTCGGGTGCGCGGCCTACACCATGCAGCGCACACGGGCAACACGGCTGTCGGTGCAGAGGCAGGGGCTAAATCACCCAAGGCTGCTTGAACGAAACATGGTAAGGTCGCTGGAACAAGGTGAAAGCCTTGCAACGGCTGCTGACCCACTCGTTGAGCGGCAAAGCCTTGGCCGTGAAACGGGTGACGGAGAATCAAGGCAAGCGAACGTCCGGAGTGGATGGGGTTTTAGGGACCACTCCGGCGGCCAAACTCAAGGCCACTGAGTCGTTGCAACATCACGGATACAGCCCGCTGCCTTTGCGGCGCGTCTATATTCCCAAAGCCAACGGAAAACAAAGGCCGCTCGGTATTCCCGTTATGTACGACAGAGCCATGCAAGCCCTGTACTTGCTGGCACTGAAACCCATTGCGGAAACCACCGCCGACCCCAATTCCTACGGCTTCCGTCCAGAACGCTCCACCGCAGACGCCATGAATCAGTGCTTCAAGGTGCTGAGTCGGAAGTGTTCGCCGCAGTGGATTTTGGAAGGCGATATAGAAGGCTGCTTCGACCACATAAGTCATTCGTGGATGGGCAAGAATATCCCGACGGATAAGACGGTTCTCCACAAAGGGCTGAAGGCCGGTTACGTCGAAAAACGAATCCTGTTCCCGACGGAAGCAGGCACTCCGCAAGGCGGAGTTGCCTCACCAACGTTGGCCAACATGACCTTGGAGGGACTGGAAAGACTGCTGGCAAAACACTTCCCCAGGGAGAAGTGGAAGGACAGCAAAAAGTGGACACCCAAGGTTAATCTCGTTCGATACGCGGACGACTTCATCATCACCGGTGATTCGAGAGAATTGCTGGAAAATGAAGTGCGTCCCTTGGTGGAGCAATTCTGGCGCGAGCGGGGGCTCACCAGCACGCTGCGGCGACGGCGACGTTCGACCGGGTGAACCACGAGATTTGGCGGCGACTATGGCAGTGGGCCAGGCGCAGACATCCCAACAAATCGGCAGCCGGGGTGAAGAAGCGGTACTTCCCCGCCCTGGAGGGTCGCAACTGGGTGTTGGCGGTAGATACGGGTGAGCGAACTGCGGACGGCAAGCCGGTTTGGAAACGACTTGCACAGGCAAGCGACACGAAAATCCGGCGGCACATTAAAATCCGTAAGGATGCCAACCCGTTTGACCCACAATGGCTGCCCTACTTCGAGGAGCGTGCTTTTCGCAAGAAGTTCGGCATCAGTCGCCATCAAGCTGGCATTCAAACGTCGTGATACCGGCTCCGCTCGCGCGGGGCTTTGTATCGGCTTGAGCCGGATGATATGAAAGTATCACGTCCGGTTCTGAGGGGAGGGGGGGCCGTCAAGGCCACCTCCTTACCCGGCCCGTCATTCACCGGTTTTGGTGCGACAATCCACCATTGGGAAGGAGTGACTCATCAACCCTCAAATCAGTCTATAATTGAGGGAATCCTTCTGCCGCTCGAAGGATTGCTTCGATTCGGGCGATTGCTTCATCCAGGAGGTCAAGTCCTGTTCCTCGATTTCGAAGCGCAACATTCGCGGTGCCGCACCGCTTGCTAGACCTGGCGACCCAACCCTTTCAGAGCCATCATCATTCTTCACGCGGAAAGGTTGCCCGCGGTGGCTGGCACGTCTATTTGCATTGTTTGGCCCAATTCATCGCCCTTGACAGAATTTGCGTGTGGTGGCGTGAGGGTGCACATTCTGGGAACATTTATGAAGAGAGTCACAACCGCACGCCGCCCGGCCATCGTTCCCGGGATTGCCCTGGGTCTATGTCTTGGGGCCTTTGTGCTTCCGGCGGCAGACTGGCCGCAGTGGCGAGGTCCGCAGCGGAATGGGATTTCGGCGGAGACCGGTTTGCTCACCGAATGGCCGAAAGAGGGCCCGCGGCTGGTGTGGCAGGTCAAGGAGATAGGTTCGGGTTACTCCACGCCCGCAGTGGCCGGCGACCGGCTTTACCTGCTGAGCAACCAGGGGCTGGATAACGAGTTCGTGCAGGCGCTGGGGGCCAAAGATGGCCAGAGGATTTGGTCCCAGCGGATCGGCAAGGTCGGGAACCCGGACCAGCAGCCGAATTACCCGGCGGCGAGATCGACACCGACGGTTGATGGCGAATGGCTGTTCGCCCTCGGATCCGATGGCGACCTGGCCTGCCTGAAGCGGGCGACCGGCAAGGTGCGCTGGCAGAAGAATCTGCGGAAGGATTACGGCGGCCAGCCGGGGACGTGGGCATACTCGGAGTCGCCACTGATCGACGGCGGGGCGGTGGTCTGCACGCCGGGCGGAGGGGAGGCCACACTGGCGGTACTGGACAAAAAGACGGGGGAACTGATCTGGAAGTGCGCCGTTCCGGGGGGCGAGCAGGCAGCCTACGCGTCGGCGATCGTGATCGAGGCAGGCGGGGTCAGGCAGTACGTTCAAATCTTGCAGAAGGGGCTCGTGGGGGTGGAGGCGAAGACGGGGAAGCTGCTGTGGCGCTATGACAAAACGGCCAAGGGCAGCCCGGCGGTGATCCCGACGCCGGTGGCGAGTGGGGATTTCATTTACAGCGCCGGTGCGCGAAACGGGGGCGGGGGAGTGCGCTTGAAGGCAGACGGGGGGACGTTCGAGGCGGAGCAGGTGTATTTCTCACCGAAGCTGCCGACGAGCGTCGGCGGCGCGGTGAAAGTGGGCGAATACCTGTATGGCACCAGCGCGGGGGGGCTGCTCTGCCTGGAGTTCACGACGGGCAATGTGAAGTGGGATGACCGGAGCATCGGAGCGGCCTCGCTGTGCTATGCCGATGGGCGGTTGTACCTGCATGGGGAAAACGGCGAGGTGGCGCTGGTGGAAGCGACGCCGGAGGCTTACCGCGAGAAGGGCCGCTTCAGTCCGCCGGACCCGCCGGACCGCGGTTCGTCAAAGGCTTGGGCCTATCCGGTCGTCGCCAATGGGCGGCTCTATATCCGCGATATCGGGACGCTTTGGTGCTACGATGTCAAAGCTGTCAGATGAGTTTGGCCCTCAAGGCGTGGCGGGCGCGGAGGTAATCGCTGAGGCTGAGCAATGGCCCGGTCATGGCCGTGGTCACCAGGGCCATGAGGACCAGCATGGTGAAGATGGGAGGGGAGAGGATGCCGAGGTCGTAGCCGATGTTCAGGGCGATAAGCTCGACCAGGCCGCGGGTGTTCATTAAGGCGCCCAAGGCAAAGGAATCAACCCAGTTAATCCCGGTCATCCGCGCGGCGAGCATCGAGCCGCCGAGCTTGCCCAAGGTCGCGACGGCAATCAGCGCCAGGCATATAAGTAACCCGGCGGGCGCCTGGAGCAGGCCGATTTGCGTGCGCAAGCCGGTAAAGGCAAAGAAGAGCGGCAAGAGGAAGACGGAACTGAAGTGCTCGAGCCGGACCCGCAGGGAGTTCCGAAACTCACCTTGCGAGGGCATCGCGACGCCGGCCAGAAAGGAGCCAAACAGGGCGTGGATGCCAATCACATCGGTGACGAAGGCGCAGGCGAAGAGGAAGACCACCACGGCGGCCATGACGCTCTTGCCCGGCGCGGCGGATTCGAGCGCCGCGCGGCCAAGCCAGCGAGGCAGCCGGGGCTTTACCCAGAAGAGCATCAAGGCAACAAAGAGCAGGACCAGGCCAATGCTGAGGACCGCTGGGGCCAGACCGCCCGCCTTAACGATGGCCACGACAAAGGCCAGCACGGTCCAAGCGGTGACATCGTCGGTGGCAGCGCAAGCGAGGGCGGTGCTGCCGAGGGCGGTTTTGGTGAGGCCGCGTTCCTCGAGGATGCGGGCGAGCACGGGGAAGGCGGTGATGCTCATCGAGATGCCAATAAAGAGCGCAAACGCCAGAAAGGTGGCGCCGGGCGCCGCGAGGCCGGGGAAGAGCCAAAGCGCACTCAATACGCCCAGCAGATAGGGGAAGAGGATGCTGACCTGGCTGACGAGCACGGCGGTGCGGGCTTGCTGCTTCAATTGGGCGACGTCGAGTTCCATGCCAATGACGAACATGAACAGGCAGACGCCAATTTGGCTGAGCATCCGCAGGGTGCCGAGCGAAGCGGGCGGAAAGACCATTTGAAAGAAGCCGGGCCAAAACCAGCCGGTTAAAGAGGGTCCGAGCAGGATGCCGGCGATCATTTCTCCGATGACGGCGGGCTGCCCCGCTTTGCGCATCAAGCCGCCGCAAACGCGGGCGGCCAGAACGATGAGAATGAGCTGGACGAAGAGCCGGGTGAGCGGATCCCGGAAGTTCTGGCGCAGGTTGGCCAAGAGGGAGGCGGAAGGACCTACGCCTGAACTGGGCTGCATGGCGGGGGGCGTGGTGACTGTTGCGTGTCGCGTGTTGCGTGGAGGGTCGAGCGTGGAGCCGCGTTCAACCGCAACGTACATGCCCAGACTGAACACGATCAGGAGCAGCGGGTAAAGGAGGAGGCTCTTGTTCACAAGCTTTAAGCGGGCGTCAGGGCCGAGTTGTAGAGATGCTGGAAGTCAGAGGCGGTGACCGTGCGCGGGTTGAATTGAGCCGTCCACTGGCGCGCGGCCTCGCTGGCCAAGCGAGGGAGGTCTTCCGGTTTGGCCCCGCAATGCTCGAGGGTGCGCGGCAGGCCCGCGAGTTCGAGCAGCGATTCCAGGCGCCCGGCGAGATGTTCGGCGGCAGCCTCGGGCGTTTCGGAGGGCCGGGCGATCTGCGCCGCGCAGGCCACTTCGGCGTAGGCGCGGGCCACAACGGGCTTGCGAGCGTTGAAGCGCACGACGTGCGGCAGCATCATCCCCACGGCGTGGCCGTGCGCGACGCCGAAATGGGCGGTGAGTGGATTGGCCGCGGCATGGGCTGCACCGAGCATGCTGTTCTCGATAGCAGTCCCCGCCCAGGCGGCGCCCAGCAACATCCAACCGCGCGCTTCAAGGTCGGCCGGCGAGGCGAGAACGCGGGGCAGGCCGCCGATGGCGAGCCGGAATGCTTCGCGCGAGAAGATCAGCGACAGGGGGGTCCGGGTTATTGTGACCAGGGTCTCCAAGGCATGAGCCAGGGCGTCAATGCCGCTGCAAGCCGTGACCCGCGCCGGCTGGGAAAGAGTCAGCACGGGGTCAAGCAGGGCGATGCGCGCGGCGGCTTTGGGGTCGCCACAGGCCATCTTTTGATGGGTTTGCTCGTCGGTGATGAGGGCGAAGGACTGGCATTCGCTGCCCGTGCCGCCGGTGGTGGGGATGGCGAGCAAAGGCAACATGGGGCGCGTTGCCCGACCGACACCCCAATAATCCTTCATCTGGCCGCCGTTGGTG
Source organism: Verrucomicrobiota bacterium (assembly GCA_050011195.1). Classification (GTDB taxonomy): domain Bacteria; phylum Verrucomicrobiota; class Verrucomicrobiia; order Limisphaerales; family UBA8199; genus PALSA-1440. Next base: position 9,672 of record JBEKJO010000116.1, read on the forward strand.
AGAATGAAGTTGCAGCCCTTGGCGGTGTCCATGCTGCTGCCGCCGCCCAGGCCGACGATGGTGTCGATGGCGGAGCCGCGGGCAACCTCGACGCAACGCTCGACACACCGGGTCGAGGGGTTTTCCTGGACCTGGTCAAAGCACGTCACTTCCATGCCGGCGGTTTCCAGCAAAGCCTGCACGCGTCCAGCATGACCGGCGGACACGATCCCGCGGTCGGTGACGAGCAGCACCCGCTTGGCGGCGAGTGTCTTTGCCAGGTCGCCCACGCGCTCGATGCTGTCTGCGCCGAAGACGATCCGGGTCCGCGGTTGATAATCAATGAACATGCTAAGAGAGTTCGAGCGCCCGACGGCGATAGAGGAACTCGAAGAGGTTGCCTTCATGCGGCTGGTCCCACGAGACTTGGGTCGTGGGGATTGGGCCAAGGTTCAGCCGGTCGATGAGCGGCGATTCGAGCAGGGCGGCGCGGAAAGCCGCGTCCTGGGTGATGGCGGTGACCACGAGGGAGGGGCCGATTTGGCGGAGCATGTCAGCTTGTGGAACCTGCACAACGCTGGCGTAGGAACACAGGAATTCCCGGTTGGCCAGCGGGTGGGCGAACGAATCGCACAGAACAATGGTGGGGCGCAGGTAGGCGGCGCTCTCGAAGGCGACTTTGCGGGGGCCCCTCCGATACCTGGCCGTGACCTCCACAGCCCCCGGGCTTTGCAGCCCTTCCTCGATGGCGGCATCAATGCTCTCCGCCATTCGAGGATTGGCAAAGGCGGCCAGCCGGGCGTTTTCGTCGCGGGCGGGCAACGGCGCGAGCGGGCCCAGCTTTTGGGCTAGCGCAGCGGCGATTTCGGCAGCGTATTTGGGCACGACCACCGCCGAGGCGTTGATGCAACTGCGGCCCCCATTATCGGCGATGGAGGAAACCATCAGGTCGATGAACTTCGGCCAGCGCTCGATCTGGTCCTCGCCGATGAGAATCTTGCTGAGACCGGGGCCGTGCACCTGAATGGCCGGGTTGCCGGCGTAGGGCGCCGTGGTGCTCTTATCGCCGAAGACCAAAGCACGACCGCAACCACGAAGCAACTCCGCGGCGCCTTCGTGGTCAGTCGGGTAGAAGCCGAACGCCTCCGGCGGACAGCCAGCGGCGATGAGCGCCTGAATGATGCGAAAGGGCGTCCAGGGCTCCTAGGGCGTCCAGGGCTCCTCGCGTCCGGGTTTCAGGAGAACGGGCGTCTTGAGCGGAATCGCGGGCAGCCAAAGCGAGTTCACCCCGGGCGAATTGCTCGGCATGACCAGGCCGAGGCAGGGCGCAGCGGCGTAGAAGCTGATCCGCGCGCCCGCCTGTTGGCCGAGGCCGCGATCAAGGATGCCGAGATCAAGACCGCGCGTCAGGCTGTTCAGAATAGTCCGCATTTGGAGGAAGGCCGTGGCGATTTTCTCCATGTTCCGCTGCACCATGACGAAGGGCAGGCCGCTCGTCGCGGAGAGGCACTCGACGTATTGCTGAGGGGTTTGCGTGTGGCCCTGATCGCCCAGCGGCAATGTCTCGTTCACGAACAACCCGGCGGCCTGGTGGCAGATTTCGAGCAGACGGTCACAGGAAAGCTGTTTGAGCGCGGACCGCGACTCGCTGATCCGGGCGAGGTCCTTGCGGATGACGCCGGCGTTGACCTGGCTGAGCCGCGCGAGCGCTTCGCCGGTGCGGCAGTTGGTGACCGTCACCTGATCGAGGCTGGCGTAGGGCTGGCCGCGTCTGAGCGCGGGGAGGTGAGGGAGCGCGGGCATCGTTCAATACACCCCTTCGACGATGGTTTTGTCCATCGCTCCGAAGGGTCGCACTTCGCCCACGCCGTCCCAAGGATACCGCTCGCACGGTCTGCGCCGGATAGCTTCGTCCCGTTCGAGGAAGCGTGGCAGGAAGAATTCCCGGGTCATCGTGGTCAGTTCCACCCGGCCCCAAGTGTCGTAGTCCACCTCTTGCCCGGTCTGATTGGGGTTCACGACACGCAGCACGGCGCGCGGCTGGGGCGCATAATAGGTGATCGAGCAGTTGTCCTCCGGCCGCAGCGGCACGCTGGCTGCCAGGCCCATGAGCGTGTTGCCGTAAGCCGGATAAAAGCCGATGCGCCCCGCCAACACTTCCTCGAGGATAAAGCGGACGTATTGCGGGGCCATCGTCGTGCCCCCGCAAAACACGCCACGGATGCCCGCCTCGTAGAGGTCAAGCTTTTCGCCCAGCGCTTCGAGGAGCTTCGGGGTGGTAAATAGCGCGCTGATTTTGCGATGCCGAAGAAGGGTTACCGCCTGGTCCACGACATGGTCCATGTAGGCGCGGGCCTGGTCGAAGTGCTTCTCGGCAATGACCTTTTTCACCCAGCGCGGGTCGAGATCGACGAAGTAGCACGGGCTGCCGCGGAAGTTGGCTAGGTGCTCGATGGCCAGGCGCAAGCGTCGCGGCCCGGTCGGACCGACCATCAGCCAGGCTGCGCCACGAGGGAAATGCTCATCCGGGAGCTTGGCCGAGAACTCTTCGTAGTCGGTCTTGTAATCATCCCAGCCGATGCGCTGCTTCGGCATACCCGTGGTGCCGCCGGTTTCAAAAATGTTGTAGGGGCGTCCCTTGTATTTCGCCGGCACCCAGACATCCGGCTGAAGCTCGCGCAACCATTCATCCTGAAAATGCGGGAACCTCGCGATGTCAGTGAACGACTTGACTGCTTGGCGCGGGTCCCAGCCGGCCTGCCTGGCCCAGTCGAGCCAGAATGGACAGCCCGTCTCCGGCGAGAAATGCCACGCGATGATCTCGCGCACGTGGGCGTCGAGCTGGTCCTGGGCAGCGTGGAGTGCGGTTGGGTCGAGGCTCATCTCGCGCTTCACCGCGCCCTGGAGGCGAACTCTTCGGAAGCCGGCTCAGGTTTCGCGCCTTGACCGAGCGACTCGCTCATTGGCTGCGGGAAATACTTCGCAATGGTCTCCGCACTCGGAGGCGCCGTCAGCAGCGAGACAACGACCATGCACACCGCGGAGCCCAGCACCATCGGCACAACCGGCAGAAACCCGAAGACGGTCACATTCACCATGGTGCGTTCAAACAGATGGCCAAGCGCGGGGAAGATCAACGCCGCAGGCCGGCCTAGCCCGGGCGCCGTGCCGTCGGAGATGGTTTGCAGGTACCACGTCAGCAGCAGCCAGCCGGCGACCCAGAGCGTCGAGGCCAGCGCGCCATATTTCGTGCTCCGCTTCCAGAACAGGGCGGCCACCATCACCGGCGCCATCGCGGCGAACCCCGAGAACGCGAACCGCACCGCCAGCTCGAAGATGCTCGCCGGGGTGATGAGGGCGATGACATAGGCGACGAGGGTCACGACGAGAATGAAGCCGCGCGCGAAATAAACGCTGCCCCGTTCGCCGTACTTTGTCTTGCCCCCGTAATGGGCAAACACGTCCTTCGTGAACATCGTGCTGACGGCTAAAACCTGGTGCGTGTCCGAGCCCATCACCGCCGAGATAATGCCGGCGCCTAGTATCCCTGCCAGCCAGGCGGGCGCGTGGTCAGTCAGCATGTGCAGAAGAACCCCGTCGGGGTTTTTCAGACCCGGTTCGAGTTGCGTGCCCAGGACACCGAGGAAGATGCACGGCAGCCAGATCGCCAGGATCGCCAGCGGATAGAGCACCACCGTCCGCTTGAACGCGGTGACCCGGCGCGCCGCGAAGCACATGATGGCCATGTGCGGAAACATGATTGACGAGAGCGGGATCAGCGTATAGCTCCAGAAATAGCGCTCCGGCATCCGTTCCCGGGTGACCAGATAGCGGGTCTTGGGGTTGGTGGCGATCTTCTGAATGTAATCCCCAAAGCTGCCCGGCAGACCGTGGCTGATGACCGCAACGGCCACCGCGCCGAACAACAGAAACAGCAGCGTCTGGAAGATGTTGACCCAAACGGTGCCCCTCATGCCGCCGAAGAAGACGTTGGCGGTCACGACCAGCGCCACCACCGCGCAGCCCAGCGCGTAGGCGACGCGCCCGCCGCTGATGTCGTTCAACACCCGCCCGCCTCCCATGATGCTGATGATCATATAGGGCACCAGCATCGCCACGCTCAGCGCGAAGATGACCGTTCCGATGGCGGAGCACTCCCATCGGTCCCGGAAAAACGCCACTTGCGTCTGATGCCCGAACCGCTTGCCGATGGCCCAGAGCCGTGTGCCGATGAAGAAAATGGTCAGGGGGATGACGAAGCCCGACGACGACGCCATGAGGCCGTAGATGCCGATGCCCTGCCGGTAAGCCTGCCCGGAGCTGCCCAGGATGGCGAACGCGGTCATGTTGGTGGCAAAGATCGAGAGGAAGAAGACCATCGAGCCGACCGCGCGGTTGGCGAGGAAGAAGTCCTCCGTGTTCGCCTGCGACTGGCGAAAGGCCAGGCTGCCGATCACCCCGATGATCACCAGGTAAATGGCGACGACGATGACCGGGATCATGAGCGGCCCCCCTTCGGGTCCTTGCCCTCCGGCTCAACGTTTTCCAGGTGCTTCGGCCAAATCACCCTCACCAGCACCGCCATCATCGCGGCGGCCAGGATCGAGTAACCGGCCTGGTAGGCCAGCCCGATCGGCAGGAAGCCGAAGACGAGTGGGTCCGCTCGTTTCCAGTTCCAAAAGTCCTGGTGAAGCACATAGACCACCGCCACCAGCGCCGTCAGGAGACAGGTCTTAAGTTTCATGCGTTGCCCGGTGGGTTCAGGTCAGGTTCATGGGGCAGGGGGGCTGAGGTGAGCCACGGGTTTGGCGGCAGCTTGGAAGGCGAACAAATGCGTGTTGGAGGAAACGTAGAGGATGCCGTTCGCAACCACCGGGGTCGAGTAAATCGGCGCCCCGAGATTAGTCGTGCTCAGAATCTTCTTCTCCTTGCTGGCCTCGAAGACCACCAGGTCGCCGTCCTCGTCGCCGATATAGACCTTGCCATCGGCGACCAGCGTCGAGCCCCACATGTGCGCTTTCATGTCATGCGTCCAGTAGAGCTTCCCCGTCTCCGCATCAAAGCAATGCAGGAAGCCGGAGAAGTCACCGATGAAGAGCAAACCGTCGGGCGTGATGGAAACCGTGGAGAGACTGCGGTGGATCTTGTCGTAGGACCAAATCTTCCCGGTCCGCGTGATGTCCCCGGTCCGGGTGGCATCAATGCAGGTCAGAATACCCACGCCTTCGCCATGCTCCGGGTCCTGGCCGACCGCGGTATAGACGCGGTTCTTCCAGAAGACCGGCGTGGCGTTGATTTCGCTCGGGCCTTCGGCGGCAGGATACTTGAATCGCTTCCGCTCCGGCGGATTGCAGTCATACCACCACACCTTTTTCAGGTAAGTGCTGTCACCTTCCTTTACCGGTTTGGGGTCGAACGCGTAGCAGACGCCGTCGCCGCCGCCGAAGAAAATAAGCTGGCGGCCATTGACGTTGCCGGCGGACGGGGAACACCATTGCCCGTGGAGGATGCGCGGGCCGATCTTCGCGTCGTCCTCGGCGAGGAATTCTCCGGTGCGCTTGTCCAGCGCGATCAGGCTGGGCGCGTTGGGCGAGGGTATATTTGAATGCGTCCAGTCCTGCCCGTTGGACGTGTTCACATACACGATGTCGCCGATGATCAGCGGCGCGCAGTCCGACGCGTTGTGCGGGAACACCCCCAGTTCGTTGATCATGTCGTAGCGCCAGATGATGTCGGCGTCCTTCGGGCCGGGCTCAATCGGCGGCGCGGGCCGCTCGGTCGGCTTGCCCTTGTCGAGGATCACGTCCTGGACCACGTATTTGGCCTCGTCCTTGAACGGGCCGTCGTTGCCATCCGCCATTCCTTTGCTGTCGAGGCAAAGCACCTCGCAGCGGCTGCTGACCACATACACCCGGTCGCCCTCGCTCGTCGGTGAAGAGAGCAGACCCAGGCTTTCCCAATCGTTGACCTTGCCGGAGGCGAGCTTGGGCACCACGAGTTGCCACAACAGTTCGCCGGTTTTCTCGTCGAAGCACATCAGGATGCTGCGGTCGCCGACGTGCCGCGGGTCGCGCGGGTTCTCGTTGTTCGTGCCGATGAAGACCCGGCCCTGGGCGACGGTGACGTTGCCATAGCTTTGCGAGCCGAGCTTGGCCACCCACTTGAGATTCTCCAGATTCGAGCGGTCGATCTCCTCCGACGCGCCCTTGAACTTGATGTCACCCGATTTCCCGGTCGTGAAATGGTCCGGCAGACCCGTGGCGGGGCAATACATGTTTCGCGCCAGCGTGCCGCCCCATTGCGGCCAGTCTTGCACCTGGGCGCAAACCGCCGTCAACGCCAGGACGCAAAGAGCCAAAGCCGCAAGCGAACCGCGCGCCCGCAAGAGCCCTCGCAGCATGTAACTGTGATTACCTATGTAACTCATGTAACTTATCTAACCCATTGAACTTGGTTCCCCTCAGTCGGGGGTCACCTCCACATTGTCAATATAGACCGGCATGTCCTGCGGTGAAAAGCCGAACAGGCCCGGCGAACCGGCCTGGTGCGCGGTCTTATGCGGCACGGCAATCGTCCACGCCTCCGGTTCCGGTTCCCCGCGCTTCCACGCCTTGGCGCGAACCACGGCCGAGCCGTCCGGGTTCGGGTCCACCCGCGCCTTGAGCCGATACCACACGTTCGGCGACCACTTGAAATCCTCCGCTGCCCGCAGCCGCTCCTGATTCGAGTTCACCTCCAGCTTTTGCTCGTTACCCTTGAGCACAATCAGGTAGTGCTGATTGATGACGCCGACCTCAGACATCTTGCGCTTGTTGCCGTCGCTCATCACGTCCGCCTGGATGGTATAATGGCTCATCTCCGGCGTGCCGATAAAGACCATCGCGCGCTGGAAGAACCGGTTGTCGGTGGTCTTGGCCAGGACCTTGCTCCCATCCTTTTCCCGCACGTCGAACTTGAACCGGGCGCCGATCCACGGCAGGGGTGGATAGGCAAACACCCCTCCGCTCGCGTTCGTCTCCGTTAGGGTGAACGACTCGAAATCCTCCTTGGTGGGGATGTTCGGCATTACCCGACCGCGGATGTAGCCTTTCAAAGCGCCCAGCGTGGCCTCGAAAGCGCCCGCCGAGGGGACCAGGTCTGGAGCCGCCCGCAATTCACCGTTCGCATCGAAAGCGCCCTTCATAGCCGCCTTGACCTTCGCGGTCGGGGGTATGTAGCTCGCCCACGTCACCTGCTTCGCGGGGATAGATTCTTCAACCGTGAAACCGTTGGCGTCCTGCGAGCGCACGCGGAAGGTCGCCTTGTCACCCGGGTGCAGCAGCACTTCCGAAGGGATCACCTGAAGCTGGGTCGCTGGCCCCGGCGCGGGCCACGGTTTTTCCTCCGCCGGGGTGGAACACCCGGGATTGTCGCCCATTGTTCCCCAGCAATAAAGGTGGCGCGTGGTTTGCAGGTAAAGCTTGCCGTTATAGGCTACCGGCGTTCCGAAACAGCGGCCCTCCAGCGCGGCGTGGCACAGCATCTCGCCCTCCTTATCGCCCGGTCGGATGATGTAAAAAGCCCCCGTCGTCCCCGCGTCCGCCTCGCCCGTCGCTTTGGTTGCCGGGTCGTCGAGCATCGGCACATAGAGCTTGCCGTCGGCGAAGAGGGGGCAGGCGTTCCGTTGCTCGATGCCCAGTTTCAGCTTCCACTTGATCGCGCCGCTGTTCGCATCAACCGCAAACAAATCCCCTTTCTCGGCGACCGCGTAGATCGTGTCACCGACGAGGATGGGCGAGGCGGTCGAGGAGGAGATGTCATCCGCCCAGAGTTCGAGCTGCTTGCGTTCGAGCACCACGGGTGCGGCGGCGGCGTTGGCCGGCAGCACGTCGGGCAGCTTGAGCGCGACCATCTGGCCCAACTCGTAAGGCGTCCCGTAGATGGCGATGATCTTGTCCGCATGATGAACGAGCACCGTGGCATTGATCCCGGCGCGGAACAGCGCCACGCGCCAGAGTGGCTCGCCGGTCCGCGCGTTGGCGCACACCACGCTCCCATCGCCCGTGCCGGCGAAGAAGACCCGCCGGCCCCGATACCAGGCAAGTTGCGGATGCGAAAAGGAATTGTCCTTCGGCGGCGCCCCGGGGCTCGACGCCCAGACCAGCGCGCCAGTCTTTTTGTCGAAGGCATAGAAGCGGTCCGCGCCCGGGCCTTGCGTGCCCCAATTGGCGGTGATGCCCCGGGTGATAACGAGGTCGGCATCAATGACCGGCGAAGCCGTGCGGCTGTTCGGAAAGGTCAGCCGCCCGAATTCTTCCATCAGCGAATGCTGCCACAGGACCGTGCCGTCCTCGGAGAACGCCGCCAGGATGCCCTGTGTGCCCTGCATGTAGATGTTTCCCGTCTCGCCGTCAATCGCGGGGCTGGCGGTGGCGTAGCGCAGGTAGATGGTGTCGCTCAGGTAATCATTGTAGAGATGCTGCCAGAGCTTCCGGCCAGTTTCCGCGTCGAAACAGGTGACCCCCTCCTGCAAATCGGCCCCCTGGCCCGCGTAGCCCATCGCATACAGTTTGCCGTTCGCGATCACAGGGGCGGATTGGCCCGGGAAATCCGCCCGCCACAGCGTGTCCTGCGCCGAAACGTGGTCCGGCAGCCCCGTCTCCCGCGAATACCCGCTCTGCTCCGGCCCGCGCCAGCTCAGCCAGCCGCGCGGCGCTCCAGCCGTGCCGGCCAGCGGGCTAAAGCCGGCCAGAACACACCACGTCAGCTTCAAAATCGCGGTGGACGGGAGGGACCTTGCCCACCCTTTTCGTATCGTCATCTTGCGCACTTGACTAAGCACTTAACGTAAACAGACCACGGCGGAGTCACAGAACCCCACGAGAACATGGATCATGGTCTGTGATTTTGCAAATCGAGAGTGCTTATAAGAGGCGTCCGAGGTTTGGCGGGTTTCGAGGTCGGTTCGGTGCTCCCCCCGGAAACCTGGCCCGCACATTCTTCGCGGGCAGCGCGCGGCGTCACTCGGTCACTCTGACCCAGCGCTGGGCTTTCATCTCGAACCGCGGCAGGGAACCCGCGGGAACCAGCACCACCGGCACACGCAGGTTGAGCGCGGTCTGGAAGGATTGCTCGAGCCGACGGGGCAGAGAAGCCCGGCCGGGGCTGTTCGTCGCGGTTTCCACTTCCAACGTGAGCTCGGGCATGGCACGGCGGCAATCGAGTTGGACGCGGTATTCAATGACCTCGGGCTGCGCTCGCACGATTTCTTCCACCAGGCTGGGATAGACGTTCACCCCGCGCACCACCACCATGTCGTCGCTGCGACCCAGGATGCCCCCGTCCAGCGCCAGTTCGTGACGGCCACAGGCGCAGACCGAACGCCGGCGCGGCTTCACCAGATCGCCCGTGCGATACCGGAGCAGCGGCGAGCCGATCCGGTCCAGGGTGGTCAGGACCAGCTCGCCCGTTTCACCCGCGGGCACGGGCTGCTCGGAATGAGGCTCGATCACCTCCGGCAGGTAGGCGGATTCCAGGACGTGCAACGACCCGGGCCGGGCCGGGCATTGGTAGGTGACCGGCCCGACCTCGGTCATGCCGTGGTGGTCGAAGACCGCCGCCCCGGGCCAGAGCCGTTCGATGCGCGCGCGGGTGGCGGGGATGCTGCCGCCGCCCTCACCCGCTACGATCAGCAGCCGCAAGCGGCCGCGCGCCAGGTCCACTTTCTTTTCCCGGGCAACCTCGCCCAGGTGCTGCGCATAAGTCGGCGTACAGCAGAGGGTGGTAATGCCGTTGTCCAGGATGGCTTGCAGCCGCGCGTGGCTCGACATCGACCCGCCCGGGAAACAGAAACAGCCCAGCCGCTGCACCGCATCCAGCGCCGACCAAAACCCGAGAAACGGCCCGAAGGAAAAGGCGAAGAAGAAACGGTCGCGGCGGGTGACGCCGGCGGCGTCGAGAATCTGCAACCAGTTGCCGACGATGTAGTTCCAGCTCTCCGCGGTGTCCAGCCAACGGATCGGCACGGTCGTAGTCCCGCTGGTTTGATGGCAACGCACGTAGGCTTCCAGGGAAAACGTCAGGTTCGTCCCGTAAGGCGGGTTCGCCAGCCGGTCCCGGACCAACTCATGCCGCGTGGTGATCGGAATGATGCGCTTATATTCCTCCAGGCTCAGGCATCCTGGCCCGTGGGAACCCAGTGGGTCTGGCGATAGCCCCTCACCCGCCCTGAAGGGCACCCTCTCCCCATCCGATGGGGAGAGGGATTGGGTGAGGGGGATCAGGGCTGGCCTGCAGGCGGCGAGTTTGCGGGCGTAGAAAGCATTCGAGGGAAGAATCGCCTCCAGCAAAGACCGCAGCTTGCGCAGTTGCAACTGCTCGATTTCCTCAGGCGTCGGAAAGCCGGTGACGAGCGGACCCGCGGGCAGAGACGGTTGACCGACGCCCCACGGCGCTTCGCTGGGCCGGGGAATCGAACTGGCCGTCTCAGTCAACATCTTAACCTTTCAACGTTGTAACCTCGGCTGCAGCGTTTGTCCGGCGGCGGCGCCCCCAAGCGATTCGGCTGGCGCGGCGATGGCAGGCTTGACCGAAGGGGCGCCCGGCGCGGGCTTGTAGAGCGAAACCAAACATCCGCCGATGGCGGCCAGCACGATGCCCAGCACAAACGGCCAGGGCAGCTTTTGCCAACCACCGGCCGGCGGGTGCAGCATCAGAGAATAAATCGCGTTCAAGACGGGCGCCCCCGCGAAGACGATGGACATGACCACCGCGGGCGACCCTTTCGCGCCAAACGCCAGCAGCACGCCGAACGCTCCGACCGCGCCCACGATTCCGGCCAGCACCGACCAGGCGACGCCGCCCGGGCTGAAGTTCCACGTCGCGCCTTTGAACCAGAGCACGGCCAGCGGCGCCAGCACGGCGGTGAGGAAATAAGCCACCCCGACGCACAGAAAGGCCTTGTAGCGTCCGTTCACCGGGTCGTGCATCCCGGATTGGCCGGAGTGCAGGAAAGCGCCGTAGAGGCCCCAGCAGCCGACCGTCAACAACGAGAAGAGCAGCCAAGTTGAGCCTTGGGAGTTAGAAGGATTGGATACGATGGTTTCGTTCATAACGTAAAGCAGGTTATCAAGTTGTCGAGCGATGCCGGTTATGTGAAGGCAGGCGCGTCGGGCGCATGGGCCGTTCGCGTCGTGGCCGATCATGGAGAGAGGATGAGTTGACTTTGGCAAGGAAACCGTCACTCAGCATCTGCGGCGGCGCCTGCTGGATCTTATCCGCTATGGCTTTGGGCAACGGCACCGCCTTCATGGCCCCGTCTGCCTGGCGTTCCACACACGCCACCGTCAGCCGCCCGCGCGCCACCTCCTCCAGGCTCGAGCCGTTCAGGCGGCAGAACCGGAATTGGTAGGTGACGCTACGCCGGCCTTTTCGCTCCACCAGCAGCCGGACCAGCACCTCGTCCTCGAAGCGCAGCGGAATCGCATAGTCGCATTCGGCGTGGACGCGTGGCAGGCAGACCGCCAGCCCGTTGCGGGAGTGCGCCACCGAATAGCCCAACGAGCGGAAAAACGCGTGCTCGGCGGACTCCATGAAGCGGAAGAAGTTCGAGAAGTGCATGATCCCCGCCAGGTCCGTTTCGGAGAACTCAACGCGGCGCGTTATTTGGAATTCGCAAGGCATAGCGGGATAAGTCACAGCGCGGCAAAGCCGCAACCAAAAGAGTTAAAGAGTTAGATGGGTTAAATGAGTCAAAGAGTTAAATGGGTTAAATGAGGCCAAGCACTGGCATCGCAGCGGTTTGCTCTACGAGGGGCGCGCCATAGAGCAGCGGTGCGGGCACTTCGGCCGTCTCCGCCACCCCCGCGTAGAGCCGTGAGAAGTCCTTGTTCACGTCCCCGGACAGGCAATCGGTGATGTCCCCCACCAGGTCGGGGTATTTGTCCGTGAGCTTGCGAAAACTGAACCCCGGGTCATAAAATGCATAGACCAGCTTGCGCATGTTTTCGAGGCCCTCGCGCATAATCTGGCTGTACGAAGCGAAGCGCTCCGCCGAAAAATCCTGCGCCTGGAAAGCCTCCGCGATGGCGTCCGCCGCCAGGCTGCCGCTCTTGAGCGCCAGCATTACGCCGGACGAGAAGACCGGATCGAGGAATCCAAATGCGTCCCCCGCCAGCAGCAGGCCATCGGCGGCGCAGTAGCGGGAGCGCCACGAGAATTCGCTCGTGAGGTAGTACGGACCCACCGGCTTGCCGCAGGCCAGGTGCGCTTTGATCCACGCGTTCTGCTCGATCTCGCGCTTGAATATCGCTTCGGGCGCGCGCACCCCGCCCCGCGTCAGGTACTTTCCTTCCGCCACCACCCCGACGCTGATCATGTCCCGGTGTTGCGGGATGTACCAGAACCAGCCCTTCTCCGGCACGTAGGCCACGGTCGTCGCCCCGGCGTCGAGGCCGTGGTCGCGCAACGCTCCGCGGTAATAGGTCCAAACCGCCACTTTGTTCAACTTGGGCTCACGCACCCGCCAGTTGAGGCGCGTCGGCGCCACGGCCTCGCGCCCGGAGCAATCCACTGTCATGGGCGCGCGGAATTCCACGCGCTGCCCGGACTTACTTCGCGCCCGAACCCCGACCGTGCGCCCCTGTTCCTGAATCAGCTCTTCCACCGTCGTTTCCTCGAGCACCTGCGCGCCCTTGGACCGGGCATTTTCCATCAGCATCAGGTCGAACTCGGAACGCAGCACCTGCCAGGTCTGCGCCACTTCCGGCGCGTAGCGCGTCGAGAAATAGAACGGCTGCGAAGCTTTCCCGGAAGACGAAATGAATTGCACGCTGTATTTCTTGACGAACTCCGAGCGGCGCATCCGCTCCAGCAACCCCAGCCGCTTGAGCGGATAGCTCGTGAACGGCAGCAGCGACTCGCCGATGTGATAGCGCGGGAACTTCTCGCGCTCCAAAACCAGCACGCGAAGACCCTGCTCGGCCAGCAATGCGGCGGTGGTGGAACCGGCTGGCCCGGCCCCAATGACGAGCGTGTCGAAAATGCGAGAAGTGATCATAGCAGGCTTAGGTTTGGATGGAGGTCATGCGCAATCGTCTCAAACTTCGGTGATTGGCATCGGTGCGGCTCCCGTTTGCGGGAGTGGTTTGGATTTCGGGTTGGCCGCCAAGCGGCGGCCATTTCCGGTTTCGCAACCGGCGCGAGCACCTCGATCACTTCCGCCAGCAACCGCCGCGAGCCATCGAGCAACACATTCCGCCGCCCGTAAAGGAAACCGAGGCGCGACGCCCCCAGCGCCACCCCCGCATGGGCATCCGATTTGAGCCGGAAAAAGGCCTTGGGCCAACTCAGGTGCGGGATCGCCTCTCCGTGCAGAATATCTCCCAGCGGACGCTGCTCCCCGAGCACCAGCCGGCGGGCTGCCGGGGGAAGCCGGTCCAGACGGATACGAATCACTCCGTACTCCACTGGCCGCGCGTCCTCCGCCAGCCAGAGGATGACCTCCCGTTGGTAGGAATCGTCCCGGCGTTCGCGGCTCAATACCCTCAGCCGCAGCGCCTGGCCGTAGAAGTTTGCCAGCGTGGGGGTCATGTCCGACGAATGGACGAGCAGAGCTTGATAGGGCGGCGGAACCTCCGCCGCCTTGAGTTCCGTCAGCACCGGCGAAGACAGACCTGTCCGCTCGTAAAACCGTTGGAGCAGCGCTGCCCAGGGCGGGATTGGTTGTGGCCGGCGGCTGCCGGCTAAAGTGTTGGTGAACATATCGGCCAGGCTACACTTCACGCATAACGCGCCGTGCGGTGTTCCGGCAGGAAAAACTCGTGCACCAGCCGGTCCACCTCGAGCAGCCCGTCCCGAGTCAGCCGCAGCCAATCCCCCTCGATGGTCAAGGCGCCCCGCGACTTGAGCCGCGCCACCGGCTCGGCAAATTTCGCCAGCACATCCACACCAAACTTGCGTTCAAAGTACGCCCGGCTGATTCGCCCCAGCTTGAACTGCAGCACCAACTCACGAATCAGCCGCTCTTCGGCCGTCGGGGTCAGCGCGCGGTAGAGCGGAAGCTGCCCCTCGCGCAGCCGGGCCACGTAGGGCTCGAAGTCATGCTCGTTCTGGAAGTGCGTCCCGCCGACGTGAGAAAACGAAGCCACGCCCAGGCCAATTAGGTCCGCGCCTTGCCACAGGCTGTCCCGATATACAAACCGCGTCCGTCCCGGGTCTTTCACCGCCGCATAGCCGCTGGCGACGGTGTAGCCCGCCTTTTCCAACTCCGCGAATGCATACCGGACCCAGCCTCGCTTGGTTTCCCAGTCAGCAACCGGCGCCGCCAGCCGTCCCTGCGCCTTCATCTCCTGGTAAATCTGCGTGTTGTAGGGGATTTCCATCTGGTAGATCGTCACGCTGTCGGGCGACAACTCAATGGCCTGACGCACACAGCCCCGCCAGTTTTCCTCCGTTTCCTCCACCATGCCGGCGATCAGGTCGATGTTGATCTGCGCGAAGTCCAGCTCCCGGGCGAAGTGGTAGGCGCGGCGGATCTCACGTGACCGGTGGGCTCGCCCGTTGATTTCCAACACGTGATCATTAAAGTTCTCCACGCCCAGGCTCAGGCGCGTGACGCCAATGTCCCGGATGACCTTCAGCTTGTGATCCGTCAGCGTCCCCGGTTCGCATTCAAACGTCACCTCCTCCGCCTCGTCCCAGCTCAGGATCGACTTCATTCGGTCCGCCAGGCGCTGGAGCTGCGACTCGGACAGGTAGGAGGGCGTTCCGCCGCCAAAATAGACGAACTGCGGCTTGCGGCTCCCGATGAACGGCTGCCTGCCGTAAAGCTCCAGCTCGCGGATCGCCAGTTCCAAATACCCCCGGATGGCAGTGGAATCCTTGTCCGTATAAACCCGAAAATAGCAAAAGTGGCAGCGCTTCCGGCAAAACGGGATGTGCAGATAGAGACCCAGCCGGGTGCCCGGCGTCGGCGGTCGGCCCAATGCGGCCGCCACCTCTCCCACTCGTTCCGGTTTCCAAAACGAGAAGGGGGGATAATTCGAGACGAAATAATTCCCCACCGTCGTTTCCTTCTCCGCCGGCACGGTGGTATGCCGCGGTTCTGCAACTGCTAAAGTCATGATATTTCCTGTTCGCCACGCGCGCCGGCCTCAACGCCCCGGTCCCGCATGCAACACCCCCAGTATCAAACAGGTTAGATAATTTATCAAATTATCATTGCTTGTACCCCAGGCTGCTCCTTCCCGGCTGATTGGGCGGACAGGCGGAGGTCGCCAATAATGTCGGAGACATCAGCGAAGTCGTCCCGGACGACGGCACAGAGCATGTCATGGGCGCGGAGGAGGAGTTCCGGAGCGGCGCACAAGAGCGTTGCCAGTTGACGCTCTTGGTCGTTTGGCCCGTTGGTGGTGACAATCGTTGCGACCGGGGTTTGGCCGTCGAAGAGGGTGAGGCAGTCCGGGGCGGCCTCGCACGGGGTTTGTTTGAAGGTCAATTTCATAGAGTGGTTTATCCGTGAATGGCTGCCACGGCTTGCAGCCGCCGTCGCCAGGGCGGTGGAGCGGGCGCAAGCGTGATCGGTGGAGGATTGCGAGGCGGGGGTTGAGGGAAAGGAATGGGTGCCGGGGGGAGGACTTCCGGAGGACGTTGGGCCATGAAGGCGCTCCAGGACTGCCGACAGTGGGCAGTTTGACAGTCTACTCCCACGCCGCTACCATCCGCCAACGACAACCGTATAGAGAAATGATGCCATGAACACCAAAATCAACCGGCGTGGCTTCGTTAAATCCACCCTCCTCGCTTCAGCCGGATTGCCTCTGGCGCTGAATGCACCACCGGCAGCCACGGCCCAAAACCCCTCATCGCCTCAAGCCGAATCATCTGCCAAGGTTCCGGGATTGATGCCATTGGGCAAACTGGGCGGGCAGGAATTCAGCCGGTTGATCCTGGGCGGTAATCTCATCGGCGGCTGCGCGCATTCCCGCGATTTGGCCTACGTCGGCCCCCTGGCGCGCCGCTACAACACACCGGCGAAAATTAGGGAGACCTTGGAGCTGGCGGAAGCGCAGGGCATTGACTCCTTCAACACTCATGTCCTGCAGGATAATTCGTCCCTCTTCGACCATTGGAAGAACGGCGGCAAAATAAAATGGTTCGTCCAAGTGGGGCCGGACGACGCTGGCGGTTATTCCCAAATCGACCAGGCGATTGACCAGGGCGCAGCCGCCCTTCATGTTTGGGGCGTTGCTGCCGACAGCCTGCTCGGACAAAACAAATTCGAGAAAGTGGGCAAAATGGTGGAGTTGATCAAAACCAAAAAGCGCGTGGCGGGCGTGGCCTGCCACGACCTTCGGGTCATTGTTGAATGCGAGAAAGCAGGAATGGACGTCGATTTCTATCAAAAGACCTTCCACAGTCATGAGTATTTCACCGCTCCCCGTTCTGGAGAAACCGACGTCTGCGGCCCGCACGATAACTCCTGGTGCAGCGATCCGCAGGCCGTCATCGAGGTCATGGCCAAAATCACCAAACCTTGGATTGCCTTCAAAATCCTCGCTGCCGGCGCCATCCACCCGGAAAGAGCTTTCCCCTACGCCTTTACCCATGGCGCCGACTTTGTTCTGGTCGGCATGTTCGACTGGCAGGTGGCGGAAGACGCGGCTCTGGCCCGGCGTGTCGTTCGTATCATCAGCAAGCCCGGTTCCAAACGCACCCGCCCCTGGGATGGCCGCGTCGCTGTGGGTTGAGCGTAGCGGTCGATCCAGGAGGATTTGCTTGCGGGGGCGGCCTGGCACGGGGTTTGTCGGAAGGTCAATTTCATAGAGTGAGTGCTTTATGCGTGAATGGCTGCCACGGCTTGCAGCCGCCGTCGCCAGGGCGGAGGCGGGGGTTGCGGGAAAGGAATGGGCGCCGGGGACAGGACTTCCGGGGGACGTTGGGCCATGAACGCGCTCCAGGCCTGCCGCCAGTTGGCAAAGTGCAGGTGGGTTTCGCAGAAGGTGGTGAAATCGCGGCGGATGTCCTCAGCGCGCGCCAGATTGCGTTGGTAATCCACCCCACGCAAGAATGGCACTATGCAGCTTTGAGGACACTAGAGCGGTTCAGGTTGATTCGTGGCCTTTCAAAACGTTGTTTATGGCATAATTGCTAACGAATCGTCATTTTCGGCGGCTACAGTATTTTTGAAACCGCTCTAGTCGGGGGCGAATCCGCTCGTTCGTACAACGGACAAACCCACTTCTCCGAGCCGACTTGCCCCGACTCTGTTAAAGGCTCGGCAGTGGACCAGATGTGATCGGTTATCCTTTCATTGGTTGGTTGTTTTTGTCTGCCGGACGACTGGAATTGACTGATGCGCCGCCGCCAGCCGCGCTTCAAGCTGGCCGGCCAGCCTGATTTCTTATTCCTCCGTTTGATGTTTGATCTTTCGTATCCGTCTGAGCCGCCACATCTGGTTTCCGCCCCTGGGTTATGAAATCATGGCAACATGAACTCGTGGCAGCAGGCAGTTTTGCCTGCCGTGAAGTCGGCATTACTTTTCAGGGAAGCAACTGCACGCGGTAGAACTGGAACAGGCTGGACTTGGGCGCGGGCCACGAGAGTTGGTTCGTGCCAGTGGTGCCGGTGAACTGCGCCACGGGACTCCAAGCCGTAAAATTGGTGGTAGCCAAAACCTGGTACGTCTCATTGGCCAGGCTTGGCCAGCTAATCAACACATTGCTCCCGCTCTGCGATGCCTTCACGGCGAACGGCGGCACCGGATCCTGGCTGGCGGTAAACATCAGCGCCGTGAGATCGAAACTGTTGTCGTTATTGCTGCCGCTAAACACCACGAAACGGACAATGTCCCCTTTGAGCAGCGACACACTGAAATTGAACGGCGCAACGCCCGTCCCCCCGAAAAGATTGCCCGGGTCGACCGCGTTCGAGGACGAAATGTTGGCCGTGAAGAGCAGGTTCGTGGTGTCGAGATTGCTGACGATGCACACCGCCACTCCATCGCCCGCGTACTGCAAGTCATTGGCCCGCGCAAACGCGCCATTGAGTTGATAAGTGCCCGTATAGCTGGCGGCAAACCCGAGTGACGCCCCGTGATTCGTGTCCGGGTGCATAATCAGCCAGTCGTTGTTTGTGTCCAGCATCACGTAGGGATAAAAATCGCTCCCGTTATAACAAGGCCCTTCGTTGGTCACAGTGCCGTTCACGAACGAGAGGTCTCCGGAGTAAGTAAGCTCGGCCATCAGGTTTGTCGCGCCTCCCGGCGAGCCATCGGGTCGCGTGTCGGGAAAATCCTCGAACAGCCATCCGCTGAACGCAAAATCCGCCGGCATTGCCCAGGTGTTGGTCACAGTTGCGCCGGCTGAAGGCAAACCTTGCAGCACCGTCAGCGGAATCGCAATGGTGTTGTTGGTCGTAACTATTTCCACGAGCACGCCCGTATAGTCCACAATTGCTCCCAAATAATTATCGCCAGCAGGGGCGTTCGTGGGGATGGTCACGAAGTTCGTGAATGTGAATTCCCCCTCGCCCGCCAGCCCGGCCTGATTGGTCACCGCGCCCACGAAGAGGTCGTTCACCGCCACGGTGCTGTCGCCCGAGACAAAAAAACCGGTGGCAAATGCCCCGGCGGTAAACGTCGTTTCATTCGTTACGGTCACAACCACCGGAATTGTCTGTCCAGCCAAAGCGGTGGCTGGTGCCGAAATGGCCACGGGAATCAAATCCGGCGCCTCGCCGTCCAGTGACACTCCCAGATCGAACACGGCGTTGCTCTGAAAATAATTCGTCGCGTCAACTTTGGCGCTTATCTCGATTACGTTCTTGCCCTGGTCGCTCACGACCCGCACGCCGTAATTGGTGGGCCACGCATTCTGCTCGTACACACTGAACTGGTTGATGCGCCGCCACCAGTTCTCGCCCTCGCTTTGAATTTGCAGGTCGTAAATATAAACTTGATAAGCGCCCGTGGTGACACCGAAGAACTCGGTCAGAAAATCAAAAATCTCATAAGAGGTAAAATACTGTCCATTGGCGTCAGGCAACGCGAATCGGTTGGTGTAGGTTGAGCCGGCGAAGGTGATGGTTGCGTCCCATTCGCGGAAGGTAATGTTCGTGTCGAGTTGGTTGGCGCAATTCCACCCCGAGAGATTCGTCACCAGTCCACCCCGGCTCAACTGCATACTGCACTCTACTCCGTTCATGTTCGTCTGCGTAATCAGGTCCATCTTCGTCAGGTTTGGGATTCCATCAATCCAATACGTTTGTTTGGGAAACATGAGCGGCGAACTGGATTGCGAACCGATAAAACCGTGCTCATTGTAATCCGGGATGTCCGAGCGCAGGCTGCTTTGCGAATACAATTCGTTGCCGATCTCTGGCCAGGTCGTGCAAACCTGGTTGGTGAAAGCGAAACCGTCGGCGTAAACGTCGTTCTCCAGCAGGTAGGTTTCATTGGAGACGCCGTAAACGCGGTTCCAGCCGAAAAGTATGGTGATGATCGGCGAAGTGTCCTGAACTACCCTGAATTTGTAGGATGCCGCCACGGCATTGGTCACCTCTTCTCCCGGAGCAAAGTACGCCACAATGCCCGTCTGCGCCCGAACCTCCCCACCACCGACGAGCAACGCCAATAACGCGGGGAAAATGGCTCTTGGCTTGACACGACCCAGGATATTGATGCTGCACGGCAGCGCGCCGGTTTTTTTCAAGATGGCCTGACCGATAGGGCTGTGGCCGGAATCGAAAGCGATTTGAACGTCAGCGGCTGACGTTTTCGAGTTCATAAGGCGTTCTTTTATCAAAGCCGCCGGCGCCAACTTGCGCCAGCGTGAGCAGAGTTGACACACCACCGCCACGAACATTGTTTGGATGTTAATTTTTATCATCATACTGCTGCGCTCTGGGGGTACGAAAGGACGCCTCGAACTGCCCCTGCTCCACAATGGAGGAGGGGGCAAAAATTACCAAGTATGCGGCCTCAAGTTCTCATCTTTAGATTGAACGGTCGGGCGGTTCTGCTCTTTCCGCAAATGGGGTGTTCACCCCATACGAAGTGGATTGCAGGCACTTCAAGGCTTCGAATCCTCGGTGATGGTGGCGAATTGTTCCAGGGCGGCTCCAAGATCGTCCGTGATTTCCTGAGCAATCACGTCCGGCGCTGGCAGGTTCGCGGATTCTTCGAGCGCATCGTCTTTCAGCCAGAAAATGTCCAGGTTCACCTTGTCGCGCTTGAGCAGGTCGTCATAGGCGAAACTCTTCAAGCGCTCGGCTTCCTTCCGCTCGTGCCGGTTCTTCGGATTGTAGCAGGCGACGAAGCCGTCAAGGTTAGTGCGCTTGAGGGTATTTTCCTTGAGCGTGAAATGCAGGTTCGTGCGCAGGTCGTAAATCCACAGCTTCTGCGTCCACGGCTTCTGGCTCATGCCGTACCGAGTCTGCCACGGGTTGTTCGTAATGCAACGCAGCCGAAGACCGTCGGGCCGGTTACCGCTACGATTGGTCGGTGCTCCAGGCCGAGTTCTCCCTGACCCAGGTCTGGGACCCCGCTCTCCAGGGGCGCTGCTTCTTTGAGGAAGTCCTCCGCGAAAAC
>JBEKJO010000117.1:0-19457 GCA_050011195.1 Verrucomicrobiota bacterium
CGCGGCTGTCCCCAGCCGCAGCAGTTCCGTCTGGCAATGCGCGTTGGAATGCGTCTCACCCTCCCGCTCCGTCCCAACCCGTTGCGGCTGGGGACAGCCGCGCTCCGGCGGTTGTCCTGACCGTGGGTGTCCTGTTCGCCGCGCTCGCAGCCTTGGTGCTCTTCTGCTTTGACCCGCGGCAGTATCATTTCTACCCGGTTTGCTTCTTCCACCAGACCACCGGCCTGCTCTGTCCCGGCTGCGGCGCTCTGCGCGCGCTCCACCAACTGCTCCACGGACATCTGGCCGCCGCCTTTCGCTTCAACCCGGCGCTGATTGTGTCCCTGCCCTTTGTGTTCTGGGCGGGCGCGAGGTTTGCCTTGCAAAGGGCAAGGAACCAGCCGCTCTCCCTCGGCCTGCGCCCGGCCTGGCTGTGGCTGATTCTGGCGGCGGTGCTCGTGGTGAGCGTACTGCGCAATCTGCCCGGCGCGCCCTTCGCCCTGCTGCGCCCATGAGCTGGGCAAACCGGGGCTTGCACCCAGACTATTAATCGCATACAATCAACCTCACTCAGTACCAACGAAAGGAAACAAGCTATGTATAAGATCATCGGAGCCGACCAAAAGGAATACGGACCCATCACCGCCGAACAACTGCGCCAGTGGCTCGCCGAAGGACGAGTCAGCTTGCAAACCCGGGTTCTGCCCGAGGGCGCAACCCAATGGAAGGTGGTGGGGGACCTCCCTGAATTCGCGACCGCTTCGTCGGGCGCGCCGCCGGCCATGCCCGGCATCTCAGTCCCGGCGGCCAGCCCAGCGGCGGCGGAGTTGGTTAAGGGACCCGCCATCGGCTTAATCGTTGTCGCCATTCTGGGTGTGCTCTTCGCGATAATCTCTCTGATTAAGAATTTGTTGATGGGCGGCTCCATCCCGGCAAACAGCCAAATCCAGTTGCCCGCCTGGGTCAATATGCTCTCCGGCACGATCGGTGTGGTATTGAGCATCGTCGGCATCCTAATGTGCGGCGTGATTCTTCTCGGCGGCATGAAGATGAAAAAGCTCGAGAGCTACGGCCTGGCTATGACCGTCAGCATCATCGCGATGATTCCGTGCCTCTCCCCATGCTGCTTGATCGGTCTGCCGATTGGCATTTGGGCCCTGGTGGTCCTGTCGAAGCCGGAAGTCAAGAGCGCGTTTCACTGAGCACGGCGGCTATGTATAAAATCATCGGCGGAGACCGGAAGGAATACGGGCCAATCACCGCGGACGACTTGCGCCGCTGGATCGCCGAGGGCCGCCTGAGCGGACAAAGCCTTGTCCAGGCCGAAGGCAGCGGCGAATGGAGGCCGCTCTCCGCCTTCCCGGAGTTCACGGAGGCGTTGCGGGCACAGGCCGGCCAGGCGCCGTTGGCTGGCGCGACACCCCCGCCCGGCAGCACCGCCGCCTGGAGCGCCGAAATCCTGGCGCGGCAACCGGAGCTGCAAATCGGGCGGTGCCTTGGGCAGTCCTGGAACCTGCTGACCGCCAACCTCGGCTTGCTCTTCGGCGCAACCTTTTTGGTCTGGCTCATCACTTTCGGGTGTCAATTCATTCCATTGATCGGGGGAATTGTTAACTGGCTCATTCACGGCGTGCTCTACGGGGGGTTGTATCTGATCTTCCTCAACCGAATTCGCGGCCGGGCCGCCTCCATCGGCGAGGTATTCGCCGGCTTCACCTTCGGGTTCGTGCAGCTCATGCTGGCTGGTTTTCTGACGAAGTTGCTGACCATGATCGGGCTGGGCTGCTGCCTGGTGCTGCCGGGGCTCTACCTGTTCGTCGCCTGGCTTTTCAGCGTGCCGCTGGTGGCAGACAAGCGCCTGGAATTCTGGTCGGCCATGGAGTTAAGCCGCAAAGTCGTGACGCGGGTTTGGTTCGAGGCCCTCGGCCTTGTGCTGCTGGCTTTCCTGCCCGTGATCCTGACCTATATCTTCGTCCAGATCAGGATTTCTTGGGCCGCATATCCGGTCATACAGGACCTGATGACTTCCGGCCCGTCTGACTTCAAGCACCTGTGGGAAGTGATGACCCAACTTGCCAGAATCAGCGTCCCGCTCACCCTGCTGTTTAAGTTCGTCCTCCTGCTCAACTTGCCGTTCGCGCTCGGCGCACTGATGTATGCCTACGAAGGTCTTTTTGGCACTCGGACCGCGCCGACCGCTTAGCCGCCAGACCGCCTGGGGGTGTTTGACCACTAACTTGGCGATGCCCGGCTTCGGTTCGCTCGTGGCGGGGCGCGTTTCCGGTTATGCGCAGGCCGCGCTGGCCATCGGCGGCATGATCTTAACCACGATATTCGGCGTGCGTTTCATCTGGTGGTATGTCGCCAACTGGTCCCGCTTCCACGAACCCGAATCCGATCCGGCAGCCGCACTGAGCGAAATGTGGCCGTTCTTGAAATGGCCCTTGCTGGGTTTCGGGATGTTCGCTGTGGGCTGGCTTTGGGGGCTGGCGGCCGGTCTCCAAATCGTGAGTTCGGCCAAAAACGCTGAGTCAGCAACCGTGCCGCCGCGTCTGAGCTAAACCCAAACCCACCCGGAAATCTCTCAAAGCTTCAACTTCCTGACCGGTTAGCTTTTCCCCGCGCTTGACAAACCAGCGGTCTCCCGGCTGATTCCTCCTGTACAAACTGAGCTATGCGCACATTTGCTGCCCATGAACCTCGCTGTGCCAGAGAGCGGACAATCATTCCCCCTCTCCCCTTCCAAAGGGGAGAGGGCTGGGGTGAGGGGTCCGTTTTTGCCTTGGGGTTCAGCAGCGCAAAGCGCGTCAAATGGTTGGGGTGTTCTCTCCTGCTCCTCGGCACCGTGCTATTCACTGCGGGCGCCCTGGCCCAAACGCCGCGCTTTGTCATTGATGACGAGGCGTATGACGCGAAAGTCACCGACGCCAGCGCCCGGCTCTTGCAGGACGGCAAGCTCAAGTCGCGCGACTCGTTGCGGGGCCAGGCCCATAGCGGGAGCTTTCCCGTCAAGTCACTCGCCCTTTTCCACCAGAAGCTCGCCCCGCCCGATCTGTGCGACCGCTTGAGGCAGAGCACCTTGGCCGTCGGCAGCTACTACAAATGCCCCGACTGCGGCGAGTGGCACTTCAACAGCAGCGCCGGGTTTGTCGTGGGCGAAGGCGGCGTCATCTGCACCTGCTGCCATGTCGTCCAGGCCGAAGACGAGGGCGTCAAAGAGAGCTACCTCATTGCCGCCGACGACGCCGGCCGCGTCTTCCCCGTCCAATCCGTGCTGGCCGCGGACACCGAGTCCGACACCTGCCTCGTGAAGATTGACGCCCCCGGCCTGAAACCGCTGCCGCTGCGCTCCGGCGTCCGCGCCGGGGAACGGGTCTATTGCCTGAGCCACCCCGGCGGCTACTTCTTCATGTTCACCCAGGGCATGGTGGCGCGCCTGAACCGCAAGCGCAACGAGGTCCTCGATGAGCACGGCCACACCAACGGGCTGCTCACCCGTCCGATTCTGTTTCTCAACGTCACCGCCGAATTTGCCCCCGGCTCCAGCGGCGCGCCCATTGCGGATGAGGCCGGCAACGTCGTTGGCCAGGTCGCGAGCATCGCTGACGCCGGGGAACCCCCCATCGGCAACACCAACGCTCCCCCTTTCCCCAGCGTCCCGGTCCGCTTCTGCACCGCCACTGAGGAAATCCTCCGTCTCACCCAACCCAACACCCTGGCCGCCCATGAACCGGCGGCCTCAAACGCTCCCCCCACCCGGCCAAGGCTGCACTCACCGCACTGAAAGAGGCGGCCTGGCTTAGGGCCGTCCGTCAATTCGAGAGCGCCCACATGAGGATCGCCGAGGCCGTTCCATCCATTGTGGGTTCGTTGGAAACGTAGTCTCCGTGGTCATCGTGATAGACGGCCAGTTCGGACTGGAATTCGGCAAAGGCATCGGGCTGCTGGATTCTCACACCCAGTTGGGTCTTGAAGATGCGCTCATAAATCGGCCCATCCACCAAACCGCCCCGGACCGACCGGTGCGTCAGCCAGGTAGTCATCAGATGCGGTTGATGCGGATAGACGCCGCCGGCCGGAATGTCTGTGAACATCGAGGTGCCCCAGGGATTCCGTCCCAATAGCCAGTCGCGTTGCCGGACCATGAAGGCGTGGTATTGCCGGTCGCCGGTCATGCGCTCGTAGAGCAGGCATTGCGTCACCAGCGCCACCATCAGGTTGTTCGAGCACCAGATAAACGGCACCCCCGCGCGATAGGGATTCTTCTGTCCCGTGCGGATGCAGCGTTCAATGCCGTCCCGGTAATACTGGGCGAGGAGACGCTGGAACTCCCGGTCCACCAGGTCGTAGAGCATGAAATGACCGGTGTTCATGAAGGGATAGTACTGGTAATGCCGGGTTTGCTCCTGCCCCATCCAGGATTCCGACGCGGCCAGCCTGGCGTAACGCCTGGCCTCCTCGAGGTAGTGCTTCTCGCCGGTCACCCGGTAGAGGGCGGCGGCGCCCCACTCCATGTCATCGGTCCAGGTGGTTTCCTCGTAGCGATACGGCTCCTTGTAGGAGTTGCCTTGCTGGTAGCCTTCTTTGGCCCGGCCCAGCGCATACACCTCGATGCCCGCCTGGAGGCACCTTTGAGCGAAGGCGGGATCAATACTCTTGAAGGCGATATGGCCCAGGGCCATGGCCGCCGCGTAACGGCCCGCCAGATTCGCCACGCCGGTCGCCTCACTCTTATGCTTCCCCAGCCCTTGGGGCTGGCCATCGGCGAAATACACCACCCGGTTGCTGCCTCGGCCCCAGCCGTAATCGGCAATCTCGGCGTAGGGCAGCCGCAACCCGCAGTGGTCCCGATCATCCGCCACCTGATGATAGAGCGCATCGGGCGCCGGATGCAGCTTGAGCATCCATTCCAAACCCCAGCGCCCTTCGTCCAGCACGTCCGGTATTCCGTTCGGGCCGGCATCGCCCCGGGCGGTCGCGAGGTCCTTGAATATATTGCGGTAGGCTGCGCCTTTGCGGCCCGCGCCGGCGTTCTTCGCGCGGCGGTCGGTCCCGACCTTCTCAATCTCGCTGGCCAGCAACAGTTGCGCCGTGGCGTTGGCGGAAGTGATCAGGTACTTGAGCAAGTCCGCTGCGTCGTGCCAGCCGCCGGTGCAATCCAGTTCGGTCCCGTAGGGCAAGGGACCGTAAGCGGTCCGGCCGTCATTGGTGTGACAGGGCTTGCCCAGCCAGGGATTGTAGCCGCACTGCTGCTCGCGCATGAACTCGAGCAGTTGATCGGGCAACGGCTCATACACCTGGTCGTCAATGGCAAAGACCGGTGAACTGGCCTCGCCCAGGCGCAAGACATAGCGGCCCGGCTTTCTGAACCTCGTGAAATCCAGCTCCGCGTGCCGAGTCCATTTTCCCCACGTGACGCCTTCGATGGCAGCCGCCTTGCCCTCGTAAGCGGCTTTCGACTCCGAGGACCCCGGCCCGGCCGGGTATATGGAAAACGACGGGCCGATAGGGCTGGTGGAGAAGGCCATCGCAATCTTTGTGTCAGCCGGCCGGTAGCCGATCTGGTTGACGCGGATGTAAAGGTTGGTGCTGCTGGCCGCCGCACCGGGAAGCGCGACGGCCAGCGCCGCCGCTGCCATAGGCAGCCGGAATCGTTTCATTGCGGCGAATTGTAGCGTCCGGTGCAGAAAAGAACAAGAGCCGACCGCCTCTCTTCAAGCCCTTCATTGTCAGTAGGCGGGCTTATCCAATTGGACTTGCCGTGGCCGTGGGGGCGTTCATGCTCCTTGGGGGCAGTGCTCGGATGCGTTTATCGAATCGAAGATAAAGCTTGCGCCGGAATTCAAGTTTGATAATATCAGACTCCAACAGGATTCAAGAGAGAATCATCTTATGAAAATCCGGGTGGGCAGACTGGTGTTCTGGTTTTTGGCTTCGATCCTCTTCAGCGTCAAGGCTTGGGCAACGATTTATTATGTTGATGCGAACAGCCCCAATCCGGTCTTGCCTTACACGACTTGGGGGACGGCGGCGACGAACATCGAGGATGCGGCGGGCGCGGCGCTCCCCGGGGATACGGTGCTGGTGACCAATGGCGTTTACAGTTTCGGCGGCGCGGTGGTGTATGGGCAGGAAACCAACCGCGTGGCGCTGACGAACGGGATTACACTATTAAGTGTGAACGGTCCGAACACGACGGCGATCGTGGGCGGGACACAAACGCGTTGCGTGTACGTGGGCAGCAATTCGGTGTTGAGCGGCTTCACCATCACCAACGGAGCCGCACGTAATACCGGGGGAGACATCACCAATGAACAAAGCGGTGGCGGAGTCTGGTGCCAGGCGGGAGGCGTGGTGTCTAATTGTCTGATCAGCGGCAATTCTTCCGGTTTGAGTTATGGACATGGCGGCGGAATTTACGGGGGAACGGTCTGGAACAGCACGTTGTACAGGAATTCATCCCAATACGGGGGAGGGGCCGCTTCGGCCAGCCTTTTCAACTGCCTCATTGTCAGCAACGCGCTCATGAATGGCAGTTATGGCGGCGGGGTGTATCAGGGGACCCTCTCCAATTGCATGATTGCCACCAATTGGGCTTACTATGGCGGTGGCGGCGCCCATCAAAGCACGCTTTACCACTGCACTGTGACTGGGAACAACAGCAGCTTTGGCGGCGGCGGCACGTATCAAGGCACCAACTTCAACTGTCTGATCACGGGCAACACGTCCAGCGGTGACGGCGGCGGCGCGTATCAAGGCACCAACTTTAACTGTTCGATCACGGGAAACGCGGCCTACTATGGCGGCGGCACTTATCAGAGCACCAATTATGCTTGTTTCATTACGGGGAATACCGCCAGCAGTGGCGGAGGCGGAGCTTATGGAGGATGGCTTTGCAATTGCGTGTTGAACGGCAACGCCGCCACCAACAATGCTGCCAGCGGCGGCGGCCTTGATACGGGCTGGATTATCAATTGCACGGTGACCGGCAACTCGGCCTCCGGCTCGGGCGGCGGCATGTCCGGCGGCGACGCTTTCAACAGCATCATCTATTTCAATTCGGCGCCCAGTGGTCCTAACTGGGCTAACGGCGCGGACTTCGGTTACTGTTGCACGACCCCGTGGGTGGGTTGGCCCGACTGCATTACCAATGATCCGGCCTTTGTGGATGCGGCAGGGGGCGACTTCCGGCTGAGGTGCGGCTCGCCGTGCATTGATGCGGGCATCTCTATTTTCAGTCCTCTTGTCGCCCCTACCAATGACATCCGGGGTGCCACCCGGCCAGTGGCTGGCAACCCCGGATTCGACATGGGCGCTTACGAATATGATCCGGCGATTGATCAGATACCGGTTATTCGGGCGGCATTGATCGCTACCAATTATGCGACGGGTTTCCCGGTGCCATTTGTGGCGGAGATAGCCGGTTGCGCGGATTATTTCTGGTGGGATTTCGGCGACGGCACGACGGTCCACAATCAAGCCAACGCGAGCTATGCGTGGAGTTCGCCGGGGACGTTCAGTGTGATATTGTCGGCCTATTATTCGAGCCTGGGAGGGGCCTTGTGCGCGACGACACAGGTGCAGGTGGTGCAGCAGCCGGTTTATTATGCGGACCTGAACAGTCCCAGCCCCGCGTCACCCTTTACCAACTGGACCAGCGCGGCGGAGGACATCCAACAGGCGATTGCGGCCGGCAGCACGCCGGGGCGGTTGGTGCTGGTGGCGGACGGTGTTTATCCGGGTTCAGGTGTCATCGTGTTCGGATCGGAGTACAACGCTCTGGCGCTGACCAACGCCGTGATCGTGCAAAGCGTCAACGGCGCCGGCTCAACGACGATTCCGGGGGAGGGATTCCGGTGCGCTTACGTGGGGAGCAACGCCATATTGAGCGGGTTCACGCTGATCGGCGGGCGTACTTTGTCGAGCGGCGACAGTTTGAAAGAGCAGAGCGGCGGAGGAGTATGGTGCGAGCCGGGCGGCGTGGTGAGCAACTGTGTCATAGCGGAAAGTTCAGCCCATCTCGACGGCGGCGGGGCCTATCAGGGAACATTTTACAATTGCACCTTCACCAAAAACACGGCCGTGAACGGTGGAGGAACTTACCAGGCGACTTTGTACAATTGCACCTTCCAGCCTAACAGTGCCGCGAACGGCGGCGGGGCCTGTCAGGGAACTTTCTTCAATTGCACGTTCACCAATAACAGCGCCGCGAACGGCGGCGGGGTGTGCCAGGGCACACTTTCGAACTGCGTCATTACCGGGAATAATACCGCGTTTGGTTACGGGGGCGGGTCTTGTTCCAACCTCCTCTGGAATTGCACGCTGTCGGGAAACGGGGCGGAGTATGGTGGCGGGGCGTCTTACAGCACCCTGTACAACTGTGTGGTGGCGGGAAACTCGGCTTCCAAAAGCGGCGGCGGGGCGTATGCCTGCACTTTTTACAATTGCACGATAACCGGGAACACCGCGCCGAGTGGCGGCGGCATCTGCGGCAACGGGGTCAACTACGCCTACAACAGCATTATCTACGACAATACGGTTTCGGCTGGGGGCAGTGTCAATAATTGGCAGGGTGGCTTGATCGGATACAACACTTGCAGTTTCCCTCTATTGGGGTCGGCGGCGGGGGGCAACATTACCAACGATCCGATGTTTATGGATTGCGGCTTCCACTTGTCCGCTGCTTCCCCCTGCCGCGGCACGGGCAGTTCGCTTTACGCAACCGGCACGGACATGGATGGCGAGGCCTGGCAGAATCCGCCTTCGATGGGGGCGGATGAGGTTTATGACGCGGATTTCATCGGGGCGTTGTCCGTGGCGATTCAAGCCAGCCAGACCAGCCTGCTGGTAAATCGTTCGCTGGCGTTGACTGGACTCATCGCCGGCCGGGCGTCGGGACTGCAATGGTCATTTGGCGACGGGACCATCGTGAGCAATGTCGATTATTTCACCTCGCACGTGTGGACCAACGCCGGCGATTACCCGGTGGTGTTTACGGCTTACAACACGGACAATCCGGGCGGCGTTTCCGCCAATTTGCTGGTTCAGGTCCTCTCGCTGGCGCCGCCTTCGTTACAGCCCGGTTCGTTTTCCGTGTCGTCCACCAACGGCTTTCAATTCCAGTTCAGCGGGCAGTCCAATGCCGTTTACACGGTGCAAGTGACCACCAATCTCGCTCCGCCAGTGGTGTGGCAGAACCTGCAAACCATTACCGGCACCGGCGGGGTGGTCCAAGTTACGGATGCAAACGCAACGAATGGAACGGGCTTTTATCGCGTCGGGGTGCAGTGAGGCTGTGCGCAGGGTTTGAAAGTGAGAACCTTGAATAGTTCCCCTTCCCTCTGAGCCGCGATAGCCCGCTCGTTTGAGCTGGGCCAACAGGGGCGCCGTGGATTGGCCCTCTGTTCACCCCCTTTGCGCCATCGCTACTTATCCCAAAGCCGGGATACCACAAAAAAAGGTAATCAATTGCCAATCCACGCACAGCGCATCTGAGGGGCGGTGGTAATTTGAGCAGCGGGAATTGATGAGAGCTTCCGCACCCGAGCATCCGTGCTGAACATCACACAATCCCGTTTAGCGATATGATTGCAACGCTTTCAAGCAAGAAAAAGAACCGGCTGCCCGGGATACTGGAGCACGCCAGCGGCGACAAGCGCTTCAAGATTCTGGAGGCGCACATCAAGAAACATCAGTTCAAACAGGACGCGCTGATCGAGGTGCTGCACAAGGCGCAGGAGTTGTTCGGCTTCCTCGAGGACGACCTGCTGCTGTTCATCGCCTACCGGCTGAAGCTGCCGGCCAGCCGCGTGTACGGGGTCGCCACCTTTTACCATTTCTTCACGCTCAAGCCCAAGGGCCGGCACACGTGCGTGGTGTGCATGGGCACGGCGTGCTATGTCAAAGGGGCAGACAAAGTGCTGGCGGCGGTTGAGCAAAAGGCGGGGATCAAGGCGGGCAAAACCACGCCGGACGGGGAACTTACACTGCTCACGGCGCGGTGCATCGGGGCGTGCGGCCTCGCCCCGACGGCGGTCTATGACGGGACGGTTACGCCGCGGCAGACGCCCGAACTGGCGCTCGAACATGTGAAAGGATGGACTGACCATGGTAATTGACGACCTGATCGAAATCGCGGAGAAGGAACGCGCGTCGCGGAAGAAGCATGTCGTCCGCTGCTGCCTAGCGGTGGGTTGCATGTCCTCGAACTCGAAAGGGGTGAAGGAGGGCCTGGAAAGGGCGGTCAAAGAGGCGGGGCTCGAGGACCAGGTCGAGGTGCGCGGGGTCGGCTGCATGAAGTTGTGCTGCCAGGGTCCGCTGGTGCAGGTGGACTCGGCTGGCGAGGGCGCGACGGTCCAGATTAGCGCGGAGGGGCAAGGTCCGCTTTACCAGAAGGTGACGCCGGAAGATGCGGCTTCGCTCATCAGCACGCTCAAAGGCGGGAAGACGAAGCTGCAGCGGGGCGACCCGAAGCATCCGTTCTTCACGGAGCAGATGTCCATCGTGCTGGCGAACAGCGGGTTGGTGGATCCCGAGCGCATCGAGTCTTACATTGCGAGGGAGGGGTATCAGGCGCTGCACGACGTGTTGCGGGAGATGACCCCGAAAGAGGTGGTGGACGCGATGATCAAGAGCGGGCTGCGCGGGCGCGGGGGGGCGGGGTACCCGACCGGGCTGAAGTGGGCGACGGTCGCCAAGACGGCGAGCCAGCAGAAGTACGTGATCTGCAACGCGGACGAGGGCGATCCGGGCGCGTTCATGGACCGCAGCGTGCTGGAGAGCGACCCGCACAGCGTGCTGGAAGGCATGGCCATTGCGGCCTACGCGGTGGGGGCGAACCAGGGCTTCATTTACGTTCGGGCGGAGTATGCGCTGGCGATCAGCCGGCTGCAAACGGCGATCAAGCAGGCGAAACAGCAGGGGTTGCTGGGGAGCGGCATCTTTGAGTCTCCGTTCAACTTCAATATTGATCTGCGCATCGGCGCCGGAGCGTTCGTCTGCGGCGAGGAGACCGCGTTGATGGCCTCGGTTGAAGGCAAACGCGGCACGCCGCGTCCGCGCCCGCCGTTCCCGGCGGAGAGCGGCTTGTGGACCTGCCCGACACTGATCAACAACGTGGAGACGTTCGCCAATGTGGCGCCGATTATCCGCAAGGGGGCGGATTGGTTTGCGAGCATCGGGACGGAGAAGAGCAAGGGGACGAAGGTGTTCGCGCTGGCGGGCAAGATCACCAACACGGGCCTGATCGAGGTGCCGATGGGCACGACGCTGCGGCAGATCGTCGAGAAGATGGGCGGCGGCGCGCCGGACGGCGGCAAGATCAAAGCGGTCCAGACGGGGGGGCCTTCGGGGGGCTGCATCCCGGCCGAGGCGCTGGATACGCCGGTGGATTACGATTCGCTGACCAAGCTTGGCTCGATCATGGGTTCGGGCGGCATGATCGTGATGGACGAGAGCACGAAGATGGTGGATGTGGCGCGGTTTTTCATGGAGTTCTGCATGGACGAATCGTGCGGCAAATGTATTCCCTGCCGGGCCGGCACGGTGCAGATGCACGGTCTGCTGACGAAAATCCTCGGGCGCAAAGCGACCGCGCGGGACCTGCAAAAGCTCGAGGACCTGTGCGAGATGGTGAAGAACACCAGCCTCTGCGGTCTCGGCCAGACCGCGCCCAACCCGGTGCTGAGCACGTTGCGCTTCTTCCGGAGCGAATATGCGGAGCTGCTGCAGCAGGATGTGTATGGGCCGAACGGTTATGGCAAAGGGGACATGAAGGAAGCGGAGAGCGGAAGGCCGGAAGCCGAAACCCGAACGTGAGATTGTTATGGCTGCCAAGACATTAACGATTGACGGGAAACAGGTTAGCGCCGACGAGAACGCGACGATTCTGGAAGCCGCTTTGGACGCGGGCATTACCATCCCGACGCTCTGCCATCTGGAGGGTGTTTATGATGTGGGCGCCTGCCGGCTCTGCCTGGTGGAAGTGGCGGGGATTGCCAAACTGCTGCCGGCCTGCACGACGAAGGTGAGCGAGGGCCTGGAGATCAAGACGGACAGCGAACGGCTGCGCAAGTACCGGCGGATGACGCTGGAGCTGCTGTTCGCCGAGCGGAACCATGTGTGCGCGGTCTGCGTGGCCAACGGCCACTGCGAGTTGCAAACGCTGGCCTATCGCCAGGGGATGGATCACGTGCGCTACGAGTATTGCTTCCCGAAATGGGAGGTGGATAACACCCATCCGCTGTTCGGCATGGACCATAACCGCTGCATTCTCTGCACCCGCTGCGTGCGGGTCTGCTGGCATATCGAAGGGGCGGGCACCAAGAACGTGTCCGGGCGGGGCGGCAAGGCGCGCATCATCACCGACCTCAACCAGCCCTGGGGCAGCTCCGACACCTGCACCAAATGCGGCAAGTGCGTCATGGCCTGCCCCACCGGCGCGCTGTTCACCAGAGGCTCGACGGTGGGCGAGATGGAACGCGACCGGACGAAACTCGAGTTCATCGTCACGGCGCGGGAGAAGAAACAATGGATTGCAGACTAGGACGGGCGTTGCGCCTCTGTCCGGACTAACATGGAAACAAAGCAACCAATCGAAACGAAGCCGGAGACCAGCAAACAGCCGCGCTTGCGAATCGCCACCGTCTGGTTTTGCGGCTGCTCCGGCTGCCACATGTCGTTCCTGGACCTCGACGAGTTTCTCATCGAGCTGGCCGGCAAAGCGGAAATCGTTTTCAGCCCGTTCATGGATGTGAAGGAATACCCCGAACGGGTGGATGTCTGTCTGATCGAAGGCGCCATCTGCAACGAGGACAACCTGGAACTGCTCCACAAGGTTCGCATGCGGACCAAGGTTTTGGTCTCGTTCGGCGACTGCGCGGTGACGGCCAACGTGCCCGCTATCCGCAACCAGCTTGGCCTGGGCAACGCGGAGAGCGTCCTGCAGAGGGCCTATATCGAGGCGGCGCAGGCCAACCCGGGCGTGCCGAAGGCGCCGGGCATCGTGCCGGCGTTGCTGGAGCGGGTGATGCCGGTGCACGAGGTCGTGCATGTGAATTATTTTCTGCCCGGCTGCCCGCCGCCGGCCGAACGCATCAAGGCCCTGCTGGCGGAGGTGCTCAACGGCGAAGAACCGAAACTCGAAGGGCGGCAGCTTAAGTTTGGATGAGTATGAGTCAGCGCATCATCATTGACCCCGTGACCCGGATTGAGGGCCACGCCAAGATCAGCATTTTCATGGATGACGCCGGCAATGTGTCGGACGCCGAGTTCCACGTGGTCGAGTTCCGCGGGTTCGAGAAGTTTTGCGAAGGCCGGCCTTACAGCGAGATGCCCGGCATTACCCCGCGCATCTGCGGCATTTGCCCGGTCAGCCATCTGCTCGCCTCGGCCAAGGCGGGCGACGCCATCATGGCGGTCAACATCCCGCCGGCGGCGGAGAAGCTGCGGCGGCTGATGAATCTCGGACAGATCATCCAGAGCCATGCGCTGAGTTTCTTCCACCTGAGCGCGCCGGATTTTCTGCTCGGCTGGGATACGCCGCAGTCCAAGCGGAACGTGTTCGGGCTGATTGCCGCCAATACCGACCTGGCCCGCGCCGGCATCCGGCTGCGCCAGTTCGGCCAGGAGATTATTGCGGTGCTCGGCGGCCAGAAGATTCATCCCGCCTGGGCGGTGCCCGGGGGCGTCCGCAGCCCGTTGACCGAAGAAGGCCGCGCGCGCATTCGGGTCTGGCTGCCCGAGGCCTATGCCACGACAAAGATTGCGTTCGACCTGTTCCGGAAGACGCTCGAAACCCACAAGAAGGAAATCCAGATATTCGGCAATTTCCCGTCGCTCTTCATGGGCCTGGTGGAGCCGGATGGCACCTGGGAACATTACGGCGGCAAGCTCCGTTTCACGGACAGCAGCGGCAGCATCATCGCCGACCAGCTCGATCCGCAGAAGTACTACGAATGCATCGGCGAATCGGTGCAAAGCTCGTCCTATCTCAAATCGCCGTATTACGCGCCTTTGGGCTTCCCGGACGGCATGTATCGGGTCGGGCCGCTGGCGCGGCTGAATGTGGCCGAGCAGATGGGCACGCCCAAGGCGGACGCCGAGTTTAAGAAATTCAAGAAGCTGGGACGCGGGCGCAGCGCGGTGACCTCGTCCTTCCTTTACCATTACGCGCGGCTGATCGAAATCCTCGCGTGCATCGAGCGGGTGGAAGCCGCCCTGGACGACGCTGACCTGCTCAGCGAAGAGCTGCGGGCCGATGCCGGCATCAACAGCCTGCGCGGTGTGGGTGTCAGTGAAGCCCCGAGGGGCACGCTCTTCCATGACTACACCGTGGACCGCGACGGCCTGCTCAAGAAGGTCAATCTCATCGTCGCCACCGGCCAGAACAACCTGGCGATGAACCAGACCGTTGCCCAGATCGCACGGTATTACGTGCACGGCAACCAGATTCCCGAACCGATGCTCAACCGCGTCGAGCACGGTATCCGCTGCTACGACCCATGCCTGAGCTGCTCGACGCACGCCGTGGGCCAGATGCCGTTGCACATCCGGCTGATCGCACCGGACGGCAGGGTGCTGAACGAACTAGCGCGCGGCTGAGCTGCCCTGCCGGGACAGAGCGGAAGGCGAAAGCCTGGAGTAATGGATGAAATCTGAACGACAAGAGCTTCCAGAGGGCACTCTTGTCATCGGCTACGGCAACACGTTGCGCCGGGATGACGGCGTGGGGCCTCGGGTGGCCGATGCCGTCGCGGCGCTGGCCCTGCCCGGCGTTCGCGCGCTGGCCTGCCCGCTCCTGACTCCCGAACTCGCCGACCCGATCTCGCGGGCGCGCGTCGCCATTTTCGTGGATGCCGCAGTCGATGCGCCGCGGGAAGTGCAACTGCGCAAGCTGGCACCCGCCGGTTCTTCGCAGGTTATGGCTCACGCGGCCAGTCCGGCGACCGTGCTGGCCCTGGCCCGTGACGTTTTCGGCCACGCCCCCGAGGCCTGGTGGCTGACGATTCCCGTCGAGGACCTCGGCATGGGAGAAGAGCTCTCACCGCTGGCGCAACGCGGTTTCGAGCTCGCGGTGCAGGAAGTTAAGAAGTGCGCGGCCCAAAGGCTTCGACGTTAGCTGCCCGCAGGTTTCCGCCGCTCTGAGAGGTAAGCATGAATTTGCGTCGCCGCGCGTCGGGCGTCACGCACGGCGTGCAGGACAATGCTGGGGCCCCGCACGATGTCGCCGCCGGCAAACACGCCGGGGAGGCTGGTCATCTGGTTGCTATCGACTACGATCCCGCCCCAATCGTTGACGGCAAGGTCGCTGAAATCGCCCGAGTGCGGGCAGGGAAGAGGGTCGAAGCCCAACGCCAAGACGATTAAATCCGCTGCCAGCTCGAACTCCGAGCCGGGTCGAATGAGGAACGGGCGCGGCCCAGTGGAATCCATCAGGCCAAGCTCGGTGCGGACGAGCCGCAGGCCGGTCACCTGGCGCTGGTCGTTGCCCAGCACCGCGACGGGGGCAGCCTGGAACAGAAACCGGGCGCCTTCCTCGACGGCGTTCTCGTATTCGTGGCGACCGCAGGGCATGTCCGCTTCGTCACGCCGATAGACACAGACGGCCTCGCGCGCGCCGCAACGGATGGCGGTGCGCAGGCAATCCATGGCGGTGTCGCCGGCACCCACGACCAGGACGCGCTTGCCGGAAACTTCGATGGGCGGCAGCTCGAGCGGCACGGGGGTGGTTTTCTGGAGGATGAAGGGGAGGGCTTGGATGACGCCTTGCAGGTCTGCGCCGGGAATGTCAAGCGGCCGGGCTTGGCGGGAATCGAACCCGAGAAACAGGGCGTCGAAGTCGTTGCGCAACTGTCCGAAACTGAGGTTCTCGTCGAACCTGGCGCCCAGGCGGAAGATGACTCCTCGCTTCTGCAGGATCTCAATCCGGCGCTGAACGATAGACCGCTCGACCTTGAACGCGGGCGTCCCATTCACGAGGAGCCCGCCCGGCACCAGCGCCGAGTCGAAGACGGTTACGGCATACCCGCGCCTGGCCAGTTCGTCCGCGCAGGCCAAACCGCCGGGGCCGGAGCCGACGACGGCGACGCGCCGGCCGTTGGGCGGGGCGGTGCTGGCATCGACCTGCCCATGGGCAAAGGCATATTCGGCGAGAAACTGCTCGATGGCGCCGATGGAGACCGGCTCGGATACGCCATTGAGAATGCACGATCCTTCGCACAGGCGATCGGTGGCACACACCCGGGCGCAGATTTCCGCCATGTTCGTGGCGGAACCCAGCACGGCGGCGGCCTCCAGAAAGCGGCCTTCCGCGGTCAACAACATCCACTCCGGGATGGGGTTGCACAGAGGACAGCCGGTCACACAGCTCGGGTTTGGGCATTGGATGCAGCGGCTGGCCTGTTCGCGCGCCGTGGCCTCATCGTAGAGGCCGTAGATTTCGAGGAAATCAGCGACCCGTTCCGAAGCCGAGCGCTTGGGCAGGCCCTTGTGGGCCAGCTCGCGCCAGGCGTACTTGGAAATCGGGTGTTGGGAGACGGTGTCGCTCATCGCGTGACGATTATGTTCTGCTGGTTTATCGCATGGATTGGCGGGGCAGGCAAGCCCTTATTGTTGTCCGGATTAGCATAGCTTGCTGGGGACAACGAAGGCGGCCCCGTGAATTCCGCTCTCCTGGAAACTCTGGTCAGGCCGGTCGGAGCGAGAACGCGGCCGGCGGCGCTGGCTGGCGTTAGAGCCCCCACGCAGCGTGCTGGACGGATTTCATTTGCGGTGGCTGAGTGCGATTACTAGGGTTAAGGGGTTAACCACTTGCGAAATAGAGTTTTGACGGAATGTTGACTGGCGATTTATGACGAAGAAGCCGCTGACAAGCGAAGAATTGAGGGAATTGACGGATGGCCTGAACCGGTTGGCGCGGAATCTGTGGTGGACCTGGAGCCAGGAGGCGCAGGAAATCTTCCAGGAACTGTCTCCGCGCGGCTGGCAGAATCTTTACCACAACGCGGTGGCGATCCTGCATGAGGTGTCGGATTACGAGCTGCGGGTGCGGTTGCAGGACCCGAATTTCGCGGAGCGGGTCAGCGAAGTGTTGCGGCTCTTCGAGGCCTACATGAATGACAAGGCCACCTGGGCCGACGACCACGCGCAGCCGTTGCGCGCCAACCCGGTGGCGTATTTCTCGGCGGAGTTCGGGTTTCATGAGACGCTGCCGATTGCGGCGGGGGGGTTGGGCATCCTGGCGGGGGACCATGCCAAGTCGGCCAGCGACCTGGGCATCGGCTTTGTGGGCATCACCTTGTTCTACCGGGAAGGCTATTTCCAACAGGCGATCGATGCGAACAATTGGCAGACGGAATACTACACGCTGTTGAACCCGAAGAACCTGCCGATGGAGCCGGTGCTCAACGAGAAGGGCGAACCGCTGGTTTGCCGGGTCGATATCGGGATGAACTCGGTGGCCTTCCAGGTCTGGCGGGCGAACGTCGGCCGGGCCGTGGTCTATTTGCTGGACGCGAACCGCCCTGAGAACGAGCAGCATTTCCGCGACCTGACGCAGCGGGTCTATGGCGGCGACAGCACGACGCGGATCATGCAGGAAGTGCTGCTGGGGATCGGGGGTCTGCGGCTGCTGCGGGCGCTGGGGGTGCAGCCGTCGGTCTTCCACATGAACGAAGGGCACGCCGCCTTTCTCACACTGGAGCTGATCCGCGAGAAGATGGCGGCCGGAAAGAGTTTCCCGGAGGCGCTGAGCCAGACCAAGGCGGAATGCCTCTTCACGACGCATACGCCCGTGGAGGCGGGCCATGACCGGTTCAGCCCGGACTTGATGGACTACGCGCTGCACCGGTTCCGGACGCAAATTCCGGCGCCGTTCGGGGAGCTGATGAAGCTGGGCCGGGTCAATCCGCAGGATCCGCGCGAGCCGTTCTGCATGACGGTGCTGGCCCTGAGGCTGTCGCGGGCGGCCAACGCGGTGAGCGAGCTGCATGGCCGCGTGAGCCGGCACATGTGGCATTGCCTGTATCCGGACCGGCCGGTGGCGCAGGTCCCGATCGGCCACATCACCAATGGCATTCACCTGCTGGGCTGGATGAAAGGGACCGTCCGCCGGTTCTGGCAGCACAAGCTGACAACCAGCGGCGAGCAGGCGGTGCCGGCTGGTTTTCGCGGCCCACCGCTGGATTGGGCCAGGGAGGTCAACTTGCCGGAATTCTGGCAGCGGATGGCGGACCATGACTTCATTTCCGACGAGGAACTCTGGGCCTTGCGCTACAAGCTGCGCCGCGAGCTCATCGAGTTCGCGCGGCGACGGCTGCTCATCCAGGGCCAGCGACTGGCCCACGGCGACTTCATTGCCTTCGATCAACTGCTGAACCCGGACGCGCTCACCATCGGCTTCGCGCGGCGGTTTGCCACCTACAAGCGGGCGCCGCTGATCTTCCAGCAGTTGGACAATATCGTGCGCCTGACGCGCGACAAGGACCGGCCAATACAATTCATCTTCGCCGGCAAAGCCCACCCGCGCGACGACGACGGCAAACGCTACATCCAGCACATCATCCACCTGAGCAAGTACAGCGACCTGCAAGGGCACTTGGTGTTCATCGAGAATTACGACGTGCACGTGGCCCGGCAGATGGTGTCCGGCTGCGATGTCTGGCTCAACACGCCGCGCCGGCCGCTGGAGGCTTCGGGCACCAGCGGGATGAAAGCCGGCTGCCAGGGCTGCCTGAACCTGAGCATCCTCGATGGCTGGTGGCGCGAGGGCTACGACGGCACCAACGGCTTTGCCATCGGCGAAGATGCTCATGCCGATTCGGTCGAAGAACAGGACCGGGTGGACAGCGCCAATCTTTACAAGGTGCTGACACAGGAAGTGATCCCGCTGTTTTACCAGCGCGACGGCCAGGGTATCCCCCGGCAGTGGATTCAAAGAATCCGCCGCGCGATGGTAACTCTGGTGCCGCAGTTTACCACCATGCGCATGGTGCGGGAATATACGGAGAAGTATTACCTGCCGAAGTGAGAGGTGTGTTGACGGACATCAGATCGCAGGCAGCCGAAGAGCTGGAGGTCCGGTTCCAAGCCTGGGGCCAGCCGGCCTACCGAGTCGCGCAACTGCTCGAATGGCTCTACGTTCATCGCGCCACGGACTGGGAGGCGATGACCAATCTGCCCCGGGCATTACGGGATGAATTGCGGCAGCACTACTCGCTAACCGCGCTCGAACTCATTCGGAAACAGGGAGCGCGCGACGCGACGCAGAAGTTCCTGTGGCGGCTGAGCGACCATTCGCTCATTGAAAGCGTTCTCATCCCGGCGAACCCGGCGCTCTACGGTGAGGCGAGCGACCGGCATACGCTGTGCGTTTCCACCCAAGTCGGCTGCGCTTACGGCTGCAAATTCTGCGCCAGCGGGCTTGACGGCTGGAAGCGGAACCTGCGCGTCGAAGAAATCGTGGGCCAGGTGCTGGCGGT
>JBEKJO010000118.1:0-25897 GCA_050011195.1 Verrucomicrobiota bacterium
ACGCTCCGGCCTCCCTGCGTCCCTCGCCGCCAGCCGGGGGGAACAGATCAACGAATAACAACCCGAGAAGGGGACATTTTCTCGTGAGTTAACAGGGGGACATTTCAAATGAGTTTTGACAGCCGGGAGCAAGCTGCGTGAAGCGCCGAGCTATCCGTGGAAGAATGAAAAACAGCGCCAGATCGCCCTGGAAACCTTGAAAGAACTACGCACGCTGGCGAGAAGACTGGACGAAGGCGGCATGCCTCTCGCCTTCGGAGCACCGCATCCCCGCCCCGAGCTGCGGCCCCGCCCACAAATTTAGCTCGCCGCCCACGTGCTCTGGGCAACCGGAGGCCCGATTCAGGCGGACGCCGCGATCCAGTGTATCCAAATCATCACCATCGCTGCCGTGTCGAGCTCGCAGTATTGGAGAAGCAGTTTCCTGTAAGTATCACGAAGCCCGGCATCATCCTTGGCCCGACCGAACATCAATTCTTGATAAACACGCATGGCGCCAGTTCCTTCCTTAACCACCTCTTCCGTCTCGCCGATCGGCAATGGAGGGAGAGCCGCGTACGGGTCCAAGAGGGTTCCATGGCCGTCATGTTTCACGTAATTCTGAAAGAGGGGGTCTTTTCGAAGGTTTGCGTCCGCTCCCCACACGGCAGGTAGCACCTGCTTAATCGAGAGGCTTCCCTTCATCGCCGGATGGAAATAGTAGTCCTTGGCCAGCGCACACAAGTCCACGACGCGAGAGCCTCCCGGCGACGTCATGCCCTCAAGCCAGCCAGCGAGACCAGAGTCGACGCAGGCATACTTTTCCATCTGGTGTCTGATTTCGCGCAGGATAGCAATCTCGTAGTGTGACCAGATATAAACTGTTCCCTTCGTGCCTAGCTGGTCGCGGAGCGCGCGCGCAAACGCGAAGTTCGGGAAAGCTTCCTCGGTATTTAGCCACTCCGCGTGTTCGACAGCCCCACCAGGGGCGCGAATGGTATGGCAACTCCACTGAAAGGCGGCCTCTTCATACGGTCGCATTCCCGCGTGGTAAGGGACGGCAAGTCGTGATCCCTCAAAATCAATAAAATGAAGCGGATACTCATGCGCGGACAGAAGCTCCCTAAGCGCAGGCGCTATATACTCGCGGCCTGCGGCGGTGTATTCAATTTGAAGGCGCTGCCGAGCTGCGGCTGCCCCAGAAAGCAGCTCGGCGGGCAGGTCGCCCAACCGCGCGCACCCTTCGGCCGCCAACTCGGCTATTACGTCACGATTCTTCCCTCCGAGCAGGTCGACGCGGTACAAATCGAGCGCATGTGGCTCTGGCTCGGCCAGCCTTCCCCAACATTCGCGGAACCCATTCTTTCCCCCTCGGCTCCGTGGCAGGCGGTATTCGCAATACTTGCATTTCTTCCCGAGTTCTGGGCTGATCCGCGTAACCGGTCCCGATGCCAGCGACGCTGCGAACTCCTCCGCAGCGCCTTCGACTTCGGTCTTCAGGTCCTCAACCTCAGCGGACACGTCAAGGACCGCCAGAATATGCTCTTTCCTCAAGGCACCGACATCCCCAACGTAATCAACCCGGCGGCCCCAAGCCCTTTCCTCGGGGCTCTCTCGTCGCAGCCGGAATTTGTCAAAGGTTGCATTCGGCGTTGCTGACTTCGCCTTATCCACCACACAGAGGAACGGAACCACCCTGAAGTGCGGGAATGCACGACGGAGGACGACAGTCTGAAAGGTCACATCTTCAAGATAAGGCATCCACTCTGACGAAATCCCGCCTTTCTTCCCGCGAAATGGGTTCGGCCCGTCCAGACTGGAGTCAATTGAGCTGGATTTTACCTCAATCAGTCGAAGCACCTTCTCGTCACGAGAGAGAATATCAATCCGCGCCAACAGGCCTCCGTGAATGACCGTAGCTTCAAAAAATGTCCCGTGACCAGCCTCCAGCGCGCGGCAGGTCTCTGCAAACGCCTGCGCAGGATCGTCCCAATGCCCAAGCTCCTTTCCGTCACCCAAGACCAGCTTGGCCATCTTCTCCACCATGTAACCGCCGTCGGCGAGGAATTCGAGATACGGATCCTCGTCATTGAGGGATGGATATTGCAGCTTTTTATAATACAGCTTCGTGGCGCATGTCCGCGCTACTGTAAAGTCACTCTTTGTTAAGTACATAGCCGCCGCTTTAACCGGTCTGTTTACATTCCCATTGCGCCAGCGGCTCCAGGCTTCGGCACTTGGCCGAGCACCACTGAACGGGGTACACTTGCCCTGTGCCACCGCCCCGCTGCGCGGCTACAATTTCTTGGGATGTAATGTGGCGTCACTGCTTTGTGAACTGATAGACTCCCTTGATTTCCCTGTTCAGGAAGCTGCCCTTCGACGGCGCGTTCAGCAATCCGTCAAATACTTGGCGTGGAACGTCGTGGTAGATGTAGTATCCCCCGGAAACGAACCGGACATGTAATTCTCGAGCTTCTTCCTCGTAGCCGATGGCCTCCACGTTGGAGGAGTCAACGTAGATCATTTCAGGCATTGTCTTTCTCCTTTCTCATCACGTTTGTCTGGTGGCGCCAATTGTCCAGGGCAGATACGTAGTGTGCGGCATCTGGCCGGGGCTTGCGCCACGCCTGCGGCATCTCAGGATCATCACCCCGCGGACGTTTTCGAGCCTTAAAGAACTGGATCCGCGACGGGATTGGCATGGCCTCGCCAAGGACCATGCCTTCACCAGTCCGTAATGCCGGCAGCATCCCCGACAGGGCCCCTAGATCGTCGGGCATCGCCGCCTCCACTTTCGCCCGGTCGGCTGCGTTGGTAAGCCTTAGCGCTATCATTGTCCCGCATTGGCTTAGGACCGTACTCTCTATCTCTACAGGACGCTGGGTCACCGCGCACAAGCCTATGCCGTACTTACGGCCCTCCTTCGCAATCCTCGATATGGTCCTGTGGGCTGGGGACGCGCCCCCCTCGGGAAGGAAGATGTGCGCTTCCTCAAGGACTATGAGGAGAGGCTGATTTCGCCCGCTGATGGGCAGATCCTGTGCCCAGAAGAGCAGGTCATATACAATTCTGACCATGGTTCCTACGATGGTGGACAGAATTTCAGAGGGCATTCCGGATACATCGAGAACCGTAAGTGGCCGGTCGTGACCAACCCATGACTGGACAAGTTCATGAAGGTCCTGTTTGCATTTTCCGTCCAGGTCGGGCGTTAAGGTATCGCCTGGGTTGAAAAGGAACTTGTAGCACGAGTCCTGCAGTCGACTCCTGAGTAGCTCCAGTTGCTTTCCGATGTTCCGCGGTCGGGGGTGGGCGAACGGTGCCTGCATCCCCGGATTTGGGGCTGGGTAGAGATTGGAGAGGAGTTTCTCAGCATCACCATTCTTTATTCTGTCGCACGGCCTTGTTCTCTCCTTGTCCTGGAAAGTCTGCCGCTCGTAATCGTCCAAATCGAACCAGAGCTTCTTTAAGCTGAATGGAATGGGGCTGTCCGCCGTGATCGCTGTGTCTGGAGGCGGTTTTGCTAAGTGTGCCGTGGCGGCCTTCTTGCGAGCGGTTACTTCGTCTCTAACGGAGGCCTCAGAACCGGGTTGCATCGGCCCGAGGGCAATCGCTTGAAGCTCTTCGAAGGGTAATGCCCAGAACGGGACGTGCAGCGGCCATTCATTCTTTACGTTGCTCGCGTTGACCTTGAACACACGGCCATATTGTCCAACAGCGGATCCATATTCACCATGCGGATCGATAACTAAAACCCGGGCGGACGGAAAGCCTTGAGTCGCGATCGCTTCAAGCAGGACGGCTATGAGGTTGGACTTCCCGGCACCGGTTGAGCCGACTACGGCACAGTGTCGCGTAACTAAACGCCCCAAGTCTAGGCTACCGGAAATCCCCGACGCTGCGGCGATATGGCCGACAGTAATCGCCCGGTCTTCCCTTGTTGAGGCGTAGATCACCCGGATGTCTTGTGGCGTGACAAGGTGAACTTCGTCGTCAATGGTCGGGTACTGGCTGACGCCCCTCTCGAAGACGCCACCGATTGATTCACCGAAGAGAGTCGCAGAAAGCCACCGATGCCCCGGTGGAGCGCCTGCCCCTTCGGACTGAGGCGCAACTGCAGCCCCGACGAGTGTGCAGACCGCGTACAGTTGTGTATAGCCGAGGGGGATACGGAGAAATGCGCCCACTTGGCCGGCTCGGTACGAGCGACCATCCACCATCATGAAAGTTGGCACGTCGTCACGAAGGCGGATCGCGACGACTCCACCCCTCACGGAGTCCACGTGGCCGATTAGCGTAGCAGTACCCTCTTTCATTGAGTGTCTGGCCCCATTCCCTTGAGAAGGCGGCAGAACCAGTTGAAATCACCGAGACGCATCCTTCCCTTCAAATCTGCGGATCCCGCAGCTGGAGAGCTTTCACCCTCGGGGAGGGCATTGCTGTCAAACGCGCAATCCATGAGCGAGGATGTCTTATTCTCAACCGCCTCTGTCAGTTGCCAGAGTCCCCAAACCCCAGAGACGACACCACCGTTTGGCCCTATGACAGTCAAATTGGAGCGCTGCAAAGCCGCATCGATGAGCTTGTCTCCCTCGTTCAGATCCTGAAACTGGAGAGCGATGACATTCGCGGTGTTTCGGTTATCCAGAGCTCCGTACAAAATCGCGTTGATGTGTTGGTCCCCGAAGCTGTACCCGCAGGTGATCAGAAGCGCATGTTCTTGGTTCAGGATTCGTGACAGTCTGTCCATGTAGGCCATATACGGCTGCTTGCGTGATTCATCATACTTCCAGTGCGAAGGGAGGATCATCTCGCCTGTTTC
The DNA here is from genome assembly GCA_050011195.1 of Verrucomicrobiota bacterium. Taxonomy (GTDB): domain Bacteria; phylum Verrucomicrobiota; class Verrucomicrobiia; order Limisphaerales; family UBA8199; genus PALSA-1440. Next base: position 4,805 of record JBEKJO010000118.1, read on the forward strand.
GCTCGGCTGGGTTCTTATGATTCGCTTGCCTGCAACTCGGTCCTCGGCATCCTCCTCAGAGTGCCAATTGACCGAGCCGTGTAGTTTCCACAAGCGGACCCATTTCGGCCTCGGAAGCAGATCGTCGTCGTCAAGGCACTCGCTGTAAAAGAAAGCGTGATGCGTCCCGACGAAGCCGTCAAAAACCGGGACGCGTGAGACCTCGAAGGCTTGCTCGAAAAGAATATCATAGTTGGTCGTGAACACTTCCAGGGGAGCCGCGCGATTGACCCTTTTTACCCAGGCGGCAAGGTTGTGATGGGGCGTTCGTTTTGGGATTTTCTCTTCCGCTGGGCAGGCCACGGCTGCGATTGAGCGGCAGATTGTGCGCTCCATCTCCCAAAGATGCTCCCGGTCAAGTCCGAGCAAGCTCTCTCCTACTCCGATCGCGCCCATTTTCATCCTGACGCTTGAGAGTACGTTCTCTACGTTGGCCGGGTGCCCGGCTTGCTTGCATTGGGCGACTAGCGTCTGCCAAGCCGAGGCCTGTGTACCACCCATGGCCGCTACCGCTCTCGCACATATTTCTGTCAGGCCGTCGATTCCCGGAATGAGCGGTTCGTGTTTGGGCCTCTCCCCTGGGGCTGGCGCAGGTGCGATGTTGACTGAACTCGACGTTCCTGCGCCAAACAGAAAAGCAAGCCGTCTATCGTGTGCCGCCAGATGGTTGCGAACATCCTCGATCACCTTTCTAGGGTCATGCGTACTCATATCACCTTCTCCGCTGCTGCTCTACCGCCCATCTCGGCCAGCCTTTCTTGAGAGTGCGGGTCGGTTCTCACCGTTGTCCATCACCTCATGCATGCAATAACGATACCTTTTCATAACCCGTGCTTACGAATCACTTTCCCAAGAGGTCGGCCGTGATGGCAGCCCCTCGCGGTTCACGCCGGGGCGGTTGAACTGGCCTGGGCCGGGCATTGCTCCCGGACCGGCTCGCTACCTGATTGAGATCCAGGCTCCGCACGACCCGTTCTTACACCAACGCGGTGGGCTCGTCACCTGTTTTCAAGAACGAATTCCACCACTGTCGGCACCAACCGTCAGTTCGCCCTCTTTGCTTTTTACGCTCTGATCTCAATGATGCCCCCGGCAATCCGACGGGCTGCCGGCGCTACAGCCGGGCGAGGTTGACCTGAGAAGCAGCGGCGGGTTCGACTTGTTCATTGCGGGGTGGGAGGTCGGCGCGAGTGGCCAGGCCATCGGCGTGGACTTTACACCCCGGATGCTGGCCAAGGCCGGGAAGAACACCGCCGCCTACTGGGAGTCGTCCGGCTCGGCAACGGCGGTTTTGCGCTAGGCGAGATTGAGCATCTGCCATTGGCTGTCCGAATGGAACAGCCTCGTCACGGAGGCATTGGTGTGGCCTCGGCGGTGCAGGAAACCGCGAGATCGGGAAAGAAAGCAGCAGTCGGCATTATCTCCCCCCCGCCGACGTACAATACCTCCGATTTCAAGTCCTCGGTGTCTTGGTGGTTACTGGGCAAGCTGAACGTGCCGAAAGAGCGTTTCGTCAGTTTTCCCGGCTGCGAACATGAAGCCGACCTAGGCCTGGTCATCGCCTGGGTCGGCTGGAACCATTTGCAGCAATCAAAGCGCTGGTCGCTCACTACGAAAGACTCCGTCAGGAAGGCGCCTCCGAAACGCGCCTGGTGCTGGTGCTAGCTGGCCCGCCCCAACTGGTTCCTGGGCTCCTCTGGTGGCACAACGAAGTGTGCCCCGAATTCGGCCTTCGCCTAGGCGACTTCTACCGCGACCACGTGCGGGAGGAGGCGAGGAAGTTGGGGAGGACGGAGGAGCAATTGAAGAGAATCGCGACCGAGGCTAGACTGTAATATTGACATGATTACCACCGGCTACGAGCTTCACAGGGAGATGTGCAGGCGCGGTCTGGAGTTGCGTCGAACAAATGGTCGCGACGATGCTTTATTGCGCTCTTTAGCCGTGAAGCTGACACTGCCAGTAGCTGGGTTCAGCGCCGGGCTCAAGAATTCCAAACTGAGCGCCGAAGATTACCTCCGCCACTTTCTGAAGGTCGTTCAACCGTTTGCAAGAATGTACAGTGAGATCTGGTATTATCTCGCCCAGCAAAAAATGCCGGCCGCCAATGAAACCATCCGCCTCCGGTTTGGCTTTCCCGATGATCCGCAAGCTGAAGATGTCGATCTGGAGCAGTTTCGAGTTTGGGAGGCTACGGCTGGCGAAGTGTTCGGTCTTGCGGTTCCCGAAGTACCCAACACGGATCGGCAGTCGGATTCTCGTTCCCAGCGTTTGGGTGGAAAGGGACGAGGACGCCTTCGGTAGCGTGGTTTCTTCGATCTTGCAAGCCACTGCGGACTGGGTGGCGGAGAAATGGCACAAAAAAATCGATTTTGAGAGGGAATACGACGGCGCACGGCTCCTGAACGCGCCTTCAGAACTCCGCTCAGAAGTCCTCTTGATACGCGAACGAGCCGCGGTTCTGCACGACGCCATACCGACATGGCACGACGTTCTTGATCAATGGCACTCACTTCCTGGACAGCCGAGAAGAGACGTATTTCAATGTTACGACCACAACTTTCGGCCGCGCCTAGACCCATATATTTGCAGAAAGCCCGTGAGTGTGCTGCAGGCCATTCAGGCCCTGGACTTACCCTTTTGGCGCCATCGGTGGCACACTTACGAAATCTGGATCTCGGTCGTTGTGCTACGAACTCTTCGCGACTTCGAGCCGATCTTGTTTATCAAGGCCGGCAGAACTGCGCTGGATTCGCCTTCGCATGCGGTCGTAGCTCAATTCAAGAGTTACCCTCCTGCCTATTTGCACGTCCAAGCAGAAATGACCTTGCCCCCTCCGGGTGCCCGAAAAATTAGGCCTGACCTAGAGGTTTGCCTTAGCCAGACTCCCGTACCCGGCGATACGGTTATGATAGTCGAGTGCAAGCAGCGCCGGTCACTGGATCGGGCGCACGTGGAAGAGGTAACGAAGGCGTACACACGTGGGGTGCGAGATTCGGGTGGCGTGATGCTTGTCAATTACGACGAGTGCGCTCCCGATCTTTTGGCCGCTGCGGCCAATGGCAGTCAACTGCTTGGTGAAGTCCACCCAGGTAATGCGCATGGACTGGCCTTGTTTCAAAAGGAGATCCGGTCGAAGCTGCGCGACAGCCTTGACCCCCAGGTTGGCAAATGCATCCTCTTCGATATTTCGGAAAGCATGGGACCCCATTACGGTGAAAGCAACTTGCTCCCTTTCGTAAGCGAGTTGCAGCAGAAATCGGTTCGCACCTATTCATTTAACGAAAAGTTACATGTGGGCCTAAAGCTTTCCACCAGTGGCCGTGCCATCACATCTGGAGAGACCAGCATCTGCAGAGCTCTCGTCGGGCTCGTCACTCACGATATCTGGCATGGCCCTCCTCGACGATTGTTAATAGTTAGCGATGGCGAATTTGGATCTGAGACGCCGGATTTAAGCGATTTTCCAGAGTGTAGAATTTACCTGCCCGAAGAGCTCGTGGAAGGCCTTCGTTGGTTGATTGCCGAAGAACCGGATCCAAGCTAGAGAAGAGAGTACTCCTTTTATGTTAGAAAGCCGAAATCGAGCCGCACGAGGTTGGCACGGTCGAGCGGGCGGCTGAAAAGCCACTCGAACTGACAGGCTGGGAAAACCGGAAGAAGAGGAAGCGAGATCTGCCCCAAATCGAAACCACGAGCTTGGGACACTCGCAGAGCAACGGTTCGCACGTTTCTTGAAAGGTTCAATCTCCTTCCACGGCGTACGGGAAACGACGGCGAACGCCGTGTCGCGCTGTCCGATGTGAAAATTCACGCTGTCGACCCAGCGTCACGCCAAGATCTTGAAGACTTACAATGGGGAATGAGCATCCGATCGAGAATCCGAATGCTGGCGTCAGTATGCCCTAGGCGATGATCGCCGCAACGCCCTTCTTTATGGGAATTGCCGCCCTCAAATTTAAGTCAGGAGACATGGAAGCCATGGGCAAAAACCTCGGCGGCTCCGTCATGCTCTTTCTGGTCCCGAAGATCGTGGAGACAATTATCACTTGGGCGGCCAAGTAGAACAATTGGCTGCCATGCGAAGGTCCGGCAGATTGAAGACCTGCTGGCGTTCCGATTGGTTTCTGGCCTCAACAATCTGGCGGGCCTCCTCCTCGTCGGTCGTGTGCAGGCTGGTGCGCTTGCCCTTGTGGTTGTCCACGCAGTAGAAGGCCCCGCCGCGCAGGCCGAACAGCCACGCGGGCTTGGGGCCGGCGAATAGGCATCTGGAGTAGAAGCGTGACTTTCGTGTTTTGTACCCTCCCTGCTGGGCGTATCATCAGGGCATGGCTGAGAGCACGAAACTCAAACGGCTGGCTGAGCTCAGCGAAAAGGCGCTGCGCGATACTGTGTTGGCCCCGCTTCTTGCCCGTATGGGATATAAGGGTGTAACGGTCTACCATGGCCCCCAGGAGCGAGGAAAAGACATCGTCTGTTATAGAGAGGACGAGCTGGGCGAACGGGAATATCAAGCGGTCGTTGCAAAAGCAGTGGACCTCAGTGGCTCGGTGTCCTCCGCTGACGGTCTACCAGAAGTGCTACACCAAGTAGAGCAGTGCTTCAACGTGCCGTACGAGGAACTCTTTGGGGTTACCAGGGTGTCTATGCACGGGGTATGGGTCGTCACATCGAAGAAAATCATCCCCGGGGCCCAAGAATCAATTTTCGAGAAACTGCGGAAGACCAACCTGGATAAAGTCACCCGCTTTATATCGGGTGAGCGGTTAGTGGAGCTCATCGACCAATACTATCCTGCTTTTTGGGATGCTGCCCTGGAGCCGGTGGACATCGTCCGAGAGCAGAAAGGTCGGCTGCTGCATTTTTGCCGGCAACTGCTCGTGGGCTTCGGCGGGAACGAGCGGGACATCGACGAAACCCTGAATCAAGTAGTTCATGGGTACTCGGTCCCACCTGTAGTAGTCCCCGCCACGAGGGAGCTCACTATCCTGAGCCCGTATAAGGTCGAAATCGATACGATTCCGGAACCGTTTTCACATGGCTTTGGTGTGTACGCTTGTGGCTCCGTTCGGAATGCGTTCTTCAAAACTCGGGAGAGTCTGTACAACGCGATGCGCGATTTAGAGGAGGTGATCTGGCATTATGAGGATGTGATGAAGAAGACGGACCCAAAAGAGTTCGTGCGGGAATTCAACAAGAGCTTGGGAAAGGACTACCCGTTTGACCGCGCAACTTGGGGGTCGGCTGGGGACGCAGTATCATGGATTGGCTATCTCGAGCAGGGAATCGACGAGCTGGAGGACCTGAAGGCTCGGCTGAAAGAGGCGAACAAATTGGAGTGGGCCACCGCTCTGGTAGATTCCGTTTCAAAGCTCGAACCCGATATCACGTCATTCCTGGAGCACCTTGAAAAAGAGAATTTCTCCCTTTATTGGAGAATCGAAGGGGAAAACTCCGCCACGCCCTCAGTGAGGCTGTTCCTCGATGAACCTTCCAAAGACAAGGAGACCACTTCTAAGACCGACCACACAAAGGCGATCTCGGAAAGAGGCCGCTGGGGAGGCTCTCAAAAGAGGCCGGCCACCGCGAGAGATGTGATGGAAGCGGTCCAGATGGAGCTTTGGTACCACTTCAACAAGCTGGTGCCCCCGAAGGATGGAAGAACCTGGCCGCCGGGAACACTCTCCAGATAAGCCACGAATAAGGGCGTCTCCGGGTTTAGCGGAAAGATCACGCCGGAGTTGGAGCTGCACATGCTGAAGTTGCATCGGAGGGATGCGAGGGCGATGGCGAGATTGCGGGGGGCGATCAAGGCGGCGCAGCGGGTGCCACCGTCAGTCAACCTGAATTCTTCCGGCAGTGCGATCGCAATAGGAACCAAGGTAACGCCGCAGGCCTGGATGCAAAGCGCGCCGTCAATTCCAGCGAGCGTTATAGACGCCAGAGCATAACGCTCTCACGTTTACGCTTGCCCCACTTCCCCTGGCCGTTATCCCGGCTCTCAACTGGGGCCTGGTGTGACCGCTTACCAACAACTCGCCCGATGGAGTGGCCAAACCCAGCGCAGACGGAATGTATCGCCACAGCCGATTCAACCTCTTCAGCTCCCACGATCATCTTCCTTGGCCTACGATTTATTCTTGCCAAAGCTTTAAGCATTTCACCCCATGGAGCTTAAGATGAAGCCCTTGATCTTTGCTTTCTGCGTTATGTTCGCGTTTGGCCGCCTGAGCGCCCAAACGAATGTCTGGCAGCCATCGGCGGGACATACGCAACTGCCGATATGGCCGGGGGCGGTGCCTGATGCGCAGCCTGTCGCCGGGCCGGAGGACGATACGACGACGGTAACGAACCCGCTGGTTGCCGGCAGACCATGGGTTTTGGTAGACAACGTTTTGCGGCCTACGATGACGCTCTATTCGCCAAGAGGAACGAACACTGGCGTTGCGGTAGTCGTATTTCCTGGCGGAGGCTATCATGAGCTGGCCATCGATCTCGAAGGCACGGAAGTCTGCGACTGGCTAACGTCCAAGGGGATCACGGGCGTGCTGTTGAAGTATCGCGTGCCGGGTTCGGGGCCGCATTGGGATCCGCGACTTAAGCGCCACCTCGAACCGAAAGCACCAACGGCGTTAGAGGATGCGCAGAGGACGATTGGGTTGGTGCGCTTTCATGCGGCTGAGTGGCACATTGATCCGCACAAGATTGGCGTGCTCGGCTTTTCGGCTGGCGGGCATTTGGTAGCCAACATCAGCACACACTTTGACCGGCGCCTGTATCCGCCGGTGGATGCGGCTGACCGCGAAAGCTGCCGTCCGGATTTTGGGGTGGCACTTTATCCGGGACACATGACGGAGAATACGACCAATGAGTTTGAGTTGAATCCGACGATTCCAGTCAGTAGCAACATGCCGCCTCAGTTTGTGCTGCAGGCGGAGGATGATCATGTGGACGGTGTGGAGCAGTCGCTAGTTTACTATATCGCACTGAAGAGGGCCGGCGTTCCCGTGGAGATGCATTTGTATGCGCAGGGTGGGCACGCGTTTGGGCTGCGGCCCACGACGTATCCGATTACCGGATGGCCTCGGGTGGTAGAGAAGTGGCTCGGAACAATCGGGATGACTTCGGAATGAGTGCTCGGGGAGCGTAGTAATGCCGTGGCGGCGTGTATGTGCCGCCCCCCGCAAACGAGGCAGGTGTCGAGCGACAGTGACCTCCTTCTGACGAATCGTGACGTTGAAAAATCATTTTTGCCAAGACTTTGTGCACTTCACTTAGCCCTCAGACTCTCTCCACGCCGAAGCGACGCGAAGGTTAGTCAATCTGCCCCGCGCGATCTTCTGCTTTCAAAGTAGCGTTGCATCCGATCTCGAGACTCCTCGCGGAGTTGCTCGGCCGACTTGGGGGTGAAGGTCGCCTGATGGGCAGCCCACCATTCCTCCCACTTGCGGATCTCGTCCGAAGCGAACTTCTGGTCCGTCTGGGCCATCAAGAACCGCCAGGCCCGCTTTTGCACCAGGATACTCTGATCTTGCAAAGCGGTCATCGCCACCTCGATGGCGTGTTTGTCCGGTTGCTGCTCCAGTATAGCTATGGCCGCGAGCCGCGGAGAAACAAAGCGATTGGTGAGCAGAATGGCGACGTCGTCCGAAGTAGTCCCAGAAAACGCAGCTAACGGAACTTCTCTAAAACTACGCGCCAACTCGAAATTAGTCGTCGCGAACAATCTCCTGAGATCCTCACGCGGTATCTGGAGGTTCTGAAAGTCGCGCGCCAACAGTCCAAAGGCTGCCGGCTGCACGCGTGGATCCGGATCGCGCAGCATCTGGAGGAAGCGTGGCAGGTTCTGGGTCACGTCCTGGTGGCTGATAGCGCCAGCGGCTGCCCGGCGAACTTCGATATCCGGGTCTTTGAACAATTGGATCATCTCCTCCAGTCGCTCGGGATCTGTTTTCGCCCGAGCCCGAGGTGCACGCCAATCGGTTCCGGCTACGATCGCCAGTGCCCGGACCTTTGGCTCCGGATCGTGAATCATGCCAGCCAGACGTTTGCGCAATTCCTCATCCCTGGTTGCTGCCGAGGCCGCCAGCCTTCTTTCAACGGCGTTCTTGCTCGAAAGAGCCTGACGCAGCCGGGCCTGGCCTGCCGGCCCGCACTGCTGCAACAGGTGGATGATTGGCGGTCCGGCCTGCTCGTCCGCCAGGTAAGCCCCCAGCACGGCAGCCGCCGGCTCAAATTCCAGGTCGCGCATTTCCGCAGGGGCGAAGGTGCGCACCTGCTTGGCCAGGCACCACTCGTTGGTTTTCAGCCGCGGCAACTGCCGCGCGCATTCCGGGAGTTGAACCGACGAGAGATTGGCATGGAATTGCGGTCCTGCTATGAAGAAAACGATCGCTCTCGGCCGATCCGGCCAGGGGTGTTCGGTCCGCAGCAGCGCGCGCATCGCCTCCCCTTCCGCCTCGCTCATCGGGGCCCCGGATTCTCTGGCTCGCTGCTCCAGGTGGAACATCCGCATCTGTTCCCACGATCCCATGCTCTGCCCCGCGCGTTTAGCCGCCTCCTGGCGAGCCCCTTCCACCTCCTGGGCGAAGACCGATTTCTCCATCAACAGCTCGCGGGCAAGAACATAAAGCGAGATCTCGGACGGGTGGCCGTTCACTGCCGAAATCTTAAGCGGGAAAATGCATCGGGGTGTGTCGAAACTGATTTGCAGCGGATGCAGTTCGCCCCGGGCCAGTTTGGCGCGAACGCTCGCCGCGCTTCGTTGCACTGGCCCCGCTTTAACCGCCCCGGGTGCGCTCAGCTTGAAGCCATCGCCCGCCCCGAGCTGGATCCGCATCGCGACGAAATACCACCCCCGCCTGATATACTCCTCGACCACGGCGGCGTTATCCTTGGGATAAACGAACTGGTTCCGCTCCAGCCAACGTTGCAGGCTCCCGGCGTCGTTCGCCGCAAGCACCGCCACCTCGTAAGCGCCCACCGTCTTCTGCTCGATGACACGGACCGCGCTTCGGTCCTCAATCCCGGCGCTGGCGATACCCAGGGTGTGCCCTTTTCCCTCCGTCACTCCCTGTGTCAGTCGGCTCAGTTCGTAAAAGCAGCTCATGGACCCTTTCCCGACCTTGGGCACACTGGGCACGGGCACCAACCAACCAAATTCGTTCACCGGCCCCTCGTACTTGACCTGCAGGACCAGGTCCTCCCGGCCGGCATCACAAACGATAATCGCCTTCTGCGTCGGTTCGTTGATGTCTATCTGCTTGTTCCAAACGGGTTTCAGAAAACATCCATCTGCCCGAGCTCGGCCCGCCGACAACACACCCACGACGATAGAGGCGAAGACCAACAGCCGCCGGGCCTGCCCGATCAACAGTCCGCCCGCCACACGCACAGTGAGCGCACGCCTCCGGGCCAAAGTGCGTTGTGTTGGAGCGGCCCGGGTGCGGCCTCCAGGGGACCGAATCTTACCCCCGCTGGACGCGGGTTCGTGTGGTGTCAATGGACCGGCAGAAAGATGAGGAGGTTGACTAGCGCGCATAGGAACAAAACTATCCGAGACACTTTGCTGATCTCAGGAAAGAGGCTGCCAAGGGGCGCTCTCGTCCTCGCCACAAGCCAAAGCCCCGCCGCCGCAACCAGCGCGCTGGGCGCGAGAATAAGCGCTCCGCCTTCCAGTGCCCAGGCTTGAGGCGTTGCACAGAACCGGGCTGATGGGCCATACAGCTCGTAGAACACAGCCGAGAGGAAGAGTAGATAGTATCCTGCGAACGCGCCAGCGAGCCCGATGCAAAATTTGAACGCCAGCAACTTCATATCAAAGGAGCTCTCAATTCTGCGCATACAGCCGGACCAACTCCCTGACGCCACGTGCGTACTCCCTTTGCTTCAGCGACGCAACCAGCTTCTGGTCCGCCACGGCCCGACGCGGCGAGCGGTTGATGCGCGAATCCTCAAAGGCCTCCGGGCTGAAGACGGTCCAGTTGCCCGACCGAACATCAATCAGCGCCAGCTTGAGGCGGATACGTTTGTACTGCGTTTCATCCGGCACGAGCCAATTGACCCCGGGCACCCAGGAAATGGTTTTGGTCGGCAGATTCTCTTTCTCCGATTCCAAAATGCCCCAGTAGCAGAGAATGATGTCATTGCCGCCGCGCGCGGCGGCCAGGCGTAATGATTTGGCATAGCTCTGCGGCTCGGTTTCTCGACTGTGCCAGGCGGAGGTCGGCGCCGGGCACGCTGGCAGCCCCGAAAACGGCACCACCCGGAAGTGTTTGCTCAATTCGGCCACCATCGGCGCGTCCGGGAAAGCGGCCCCTGACTGGATGAGCAGGATGGAACTTCCTGGACCCAGCTTGACGCGCTTGGCGTTGTCGAGGGCCTGAGCAATTTCGGTTTCCGAAGTCGTCTGGCCGCGCGTGATGCCCAGCACATCAAACTCGCTGAGCTCACCACGATAAGTAAAGGCGGGGTCTGAACCGGCGTCCGCAGGGTGGTAACCGCAATAAGACCGATCTGCCTGGTAACCGGAGTTTGAGATGGAATGGATACTTCTCGCGCAGCCGGCGAGCACAGCACAGGCACAAATCGTTAAGAGACAGAACTTCCAGTTTTTCATAATCACTTCTCCTTGACCGTGGTGTCGTATTTCACCCCCTCCGGCACCGGCACGGCCACAGGCACGGTGGTCCCCTCGCTCCCGGCGGTCGGCCGACTCGAGTCCACCGCGATGAACGCGGTAAACGCCGACATCAGCCCGTAATCCAGCGCCACCTGCTTAATTTCCTCAGGCAACTCGCGATTCGGCTCGTAGAGCGAGCGCTTAGCCAATTCGGCAATTTTCATCCGCGCCCAGACGCTCGGCAGCCCGGGATGAGTGGAAGTTAAATCATTAACCGGCGCGGCAATTTCCACCTGAGTCATTTCGCCGGCCATCTTTCCCGAAACCCGGATGGTGGCGTCTGGGCTCCCGGCAAATCTGCCCGTCACGACCACCGGCCGCCCCACAAACAGGTCAGGCAGCTTTTGCGGAAACACCTCGGTCACCTGCAATCCACCCCAATCAATCGCCAAGTCGGTCAGGGCCGGATGGCTGATACGCACGAAAAAGTCTTCCATGATCTGCGCCGCGTTGTCTCGCGGCCCGAGATACGCCACCGCCCCGCGCCCGAGTTGGGCGATGTGGTCGAGCAGGTAACGATTGACTGCCGAGCCGATGCCGAAACTGAAAATCCGCGCCGGACCCAGGCGCCTGTGAATTTCGCCCAGAATCTCCGCTTCGTTGCCGATGTAGCCATCAGTAAGAAAGCAAACGAAACGCAACCGCTCCGGGTCATGTGGAAAGTCCAAGGCCGCTTTGACCCCTTCCAGCATCATCGTGCCCCCTTCGCCTTCGACGGCACTTAAGTATTCCAATCCGCGCTCCACGTTCTCCGGCGTCGCCGCCAGCGGCGCCGGGCCAAGCTGGGAGGCCGTCACCGAGAAGTTGATAATCTGAAACGAGTCCCCTGGCTGGAGAAGTCGCAAACCACGCGCCACCGCCGCCTTGGCCTGTTGAATTGGCCGACCGGACATGCTGCCCGAGCAATCCAGCACAAAAACCAATTCCAGCGCCTGGCGCTCCAGGGGCCCTAAGTCCTTCGGCGGATAAAGCATAAGCGTAAAATAGCCCCCGCGCTCATCGCGGCTGGTCAACAGGCTAGATTTGATCTGCTCGCCGGCCACCCGGTACCGCAGGACAAAATCCCGGTTGGGCAAGCGGTCAGCCGAGCCGAGTGAGACCGTTAGCTTCTCCGGCGAAGCAGATTCGTGGGTCACCTGATGACTCTTGCACTCAAATTCTTCAATCGGCACGCCCGCATCCAACTCGACCGTGAGCGAGACATCGTGCGTGGACCGCTCACCAGGTTTGAGGTACTGCACCTCGGTGTTTTGGCCCGACAGCCCGCTCGCGCCCCGCGCCACAGCGCCAATCCCCGCCTTCATCCCGGCCGGGTTAAAGCGCGGACCGACCACCATCGGGAACACGAACTCATACCAGCCGTCGGCAAATGCCAATGTCTGGAAATATCGGATGTCCACGTCTATTTCCTTGCCGGGCTCAATGTTGGCCACGGATTGCATGAAGACATTGGGGAGCTCCTCGGTGAGGAGGGAAGCGACGTAGCCCTGCCGTTTTGCTTCCTGATAAATCCGTTGGGCATCCTGGCGCTGGCGGATGATACCGCGAATCCGCCGCTCACCGATCGTCATGATGAACTCGTTAATGGCCGCATTGTGCGGCAGGGGAAAGACATACACCGCCTCGATCTTGCTCGAATAAGGATTGAGGAACTGCTGAGTGACCTGCACCACGCCGATGTAGCCGCTGATCGAAGCATGGACGTCAGTGTGCTTAAGCGGCATCGGGACTTCCTGATCGCCGATTTCGGCCATCAACTCCCCGCTGCCTGGCGTGTCTTTCTCCGGCTGGATCATTGGCTCGCTGCCGCGCGCAATAATCCAGAGTTCCTCGCTGGAGACAGGGACAACGCCGGCAGTTCGGGATGAAAGGCCGCTACCCATCCCATGCTTGGGTGGCACTGAATTTGGCACCCCTTTTCCCCAGCCCCCGGGAGCTAGAATGGCTGCGGAGTCTGGTGGCGCCTCGGCAACCGAGGCAGTACGCACTGACCTGTTCTCCGCGCACCCGGAGAGCAGCACAATGCTCAAGCCGATTGGCACTAATGTGATCAGGGCTGAACAGGTCCAAGCGGATGGTTTCACGGCGATTTCCTTTCTTCAAAACTGGCTTCGGCCGCAATCCGCACCCCCGCGGCATTGCCTGCAGCCTGGAGCTTCAATTCGCACTGGAGCGGCCCATTGTCGGCAGCCTGGAGATGAATCGTCGCTACGCGCGTTTTGCCCGACGGCAACTTGTTCCCCGTGTTGAAGGCCGCCAGGATGACGCGCTCGTGTTGCATGGCCTTGGGATCGTAGAATGGCGGCTCGTGAAACGCCGCGTGTTCACCACCTTCAATGCCTACAATTCTGGCCACACCATTGGTCACCACGAATTCGAGCTGATAAGCGGCCAGCGGCGTGGCCTTGGAATCCACATAGATGTCCACCGCGCAAAAACGACTGCGGCCTTCCTCGGGAGCCGCTGACTGCGCGAACAGCCCCGCCGCCAGCCCAAAGACCATGGCTGCCAGGCAAAGAATCTGAGCCATTCTCGGCCTCATGAGCGGCCCCCCTTGTCCAGCCGGACCGCCTCGACCGCAATCGCTCGCACATCGCGCTCATCCACCACCCCGTCCCCGTTTACGTCCCAGCGCCGTTCCTGCACAGGGCCTCCCTGCAGTCGCTTGGCCAGAATGAACGCATCGAGAATGTCCAAGCGCCTCTCATGACTGAGGCCCCCCTGCATCGGTGCCGGTGTTCGATCTGAAGCCGCCCCTTCCCTGACCGGCCCACCCCTGGCGAAATCAAGTGGATTTCTGAATCCCACGCCCAACGTCCGCCTCGATTCCGACGGAAAGAACTGATAGACCAGAAACGCGATTGCGATCACTGTTGTGCCTGCTGCCAGCCAAGCTTTCCAGCGCGGGATTAAACGTAGGAATTGGATAAAGGGCACCCGTCCTCCGTCCTCCGTCCTCTTGGATTGAACCTTGCCCAGATGCTGCTGCGCCGCCCGGAACACCACTTCATCCACTGTCGGGGGAACAAACGGACGTTCTTGCGCAAGCCGCTTCAGTGCCGACACCAGTTCTGCCGGTGCTTGCAGGTCCGCATCATCCTTCTCTTCGTGGTTATGCGATATTCGCATCTTCTAGATCCTTAAGTGAGCGAGTTGGTCGAAAGGTTCACGAACTGAAAAAAGTCCGAGTTCGAGGGTCTCGGCGCAACGCTTCCAGGGCGTTGTGCAGGCGCGATTTGACCGTGCCAAGAGGGATCTCTGCCGCTTCGGCAACTTCGGCGAGCTTCAGGCCGTCCACAAAACGCAGCAAGAGCACCTCGCGATGCTCTTCCGGCAAACAAGCCAGCACCGCCGCAAGCTCGGCTGTTGGGGGAACTGGCGGGTCGGGTGCCGGCATCTGCTCAATCCTCGCTAACTCGAGCTCGCTGGCCTGGAATCGCGCTGCCTTCCGCCGGGCGGCAATCGACAGATTACGGACGGCCGGATACAGGAACGTTTTGAGGTTTGCGGTCAGCCGGAAACCAGGAAACTTCTTCAGAAAGTACAGGAACGTCTCCTGGAGTACATCCAGCGCAGCGTCGTTGTCCCCCGTGAACCGATAGCCCAGCCCCACTACCCAATCACGGTAACGCACGTACAAGACCTCAAACGCGGCTGCGTCTCCGCTATTCACAGCGGCAACGAGCTCGAGATCGCTCCGCGCGTCGCACTCGCTCTGCCTTTGCATCTGGGCGTCCATCTGAAGGTTCGGCGCTATCATTTGCGGCTCTGGCCAGCCCTTCAAGTGATTAAGTCAACGAACCCCGCGAAAGGTTCACACCATCCCTTATTCTTCCCACAACCACCGCACCGCGCCTCCCACGCAAGTTGGGTCGATTGACCCGTGGCTTGTGGTTCTTGGCCGCGCTGCTCCTGGCCGTTATCTCCCGCGCAAGGAGAAGGCCCCAGGCGCCTAAAGGAGCAGTGCTCTGAAAGAGAAGAATCTCATCATTCCACGTTGGCGGCGGCATCTTCAGCGCTGGCCAAGCTCCCCCGCGAGAACCGAAAAACTTGCCTAAGTTGACACCTCGGCTCGCATTGGGCAGAGTCATGCCAGGCTTCGTGAGACCAGGAACCAATTCTCCCTCACCTGCACAGCGCTCAGTAAAATGGGGCGCGCAAACAGCCAATTCCTGCCAGTGCATCTGGTCTGCATTGGCAGCGCGATCGTGAAGGCCCAATCCAGCGAGGAGGAAACATGGAACCCGCAGAAAAACATCAAAGGCAGCTTCTACAACAAGCCCAATACCTGTTCCACGACACCCCTATTAGCCAGGCAACGGCTAATGCGTACCTGGCGACACCGCGGCACCTCTTTGTGCCCCCTTACCGGGAGTGGGGTGTCAAGGAGTGGAGAGAGGTTACCGCGAACAATTTGATGGAACATCTGCCTATCCTTTATGCAGACAGGCCCCTGATTCTGTTTGGAGACGACGACCGGAACGTTCCCTCCACCATTTCGCAACCGTCTTTTGTGCTGCGGATGCTGGACATGCTGCAACTGGCGCCGGGGCACAAGGTGTTTGAACTTGGTGCCGGCAGCGGTTGGAATGCCGCCCTAATGGGCAACCTCGTCGGCCCGCAAGGCCATGTCCACAGCCTTGAGATCATTCCCGAAGTTGCCAGGAGGGCCGCTGCGATAATTGACGCTCTTGGCAGAAGTAACGTCACCATCGTCGAGGCGGATGGTGGGGACGGCTATGTGCCGGGTGGCCCTTACGATAGGGCCATCTTCACCGCCGGCGCCTACGATCTGCCACGGCAGTTTTACCAGCAGATCACGGAGGGCGGGCTTTTGGTGGTCGTCATAAAGTGCGAGGGAGGAGGGGACACCCTGTTCGTTCTGAGGAAAGCAGCAGACCATTTCGTGTCGCTGGATGCGATGCAGTGTGGTTTCGTCCAGATGGACGGCAAGTATCATCTTGACAGCTTGGATCCCATCTGCCTGGAGACGCTGCCAGGGTGGCCCGACCTGCAGCGCCAGGAAACCTCGAGAACGCCTTTCTGGTGGGGAGGCAAAGGCAAAGCGTCGTTCATGTGGCGAACGTTGGGCCTCCGTTCCTTTCTTGGGGTAACAGAACCTCTTTTCAAGGCTTTCAAGACTGGCAAGACGAAAGAGCAGCCGCATGAAGAGCACTACTTCGGGCTTTGGGACAATCAGAAAGGTTCTCTGGTGATTGCCAGAAACGACTATCTTATTTCTTACGGCAATCCGGGTGCGAAAGAACGTCTCTTGCAGGACATCCAGCGATGGGTCGACCTCGGTATGCCGACAACCACCAGTTTTGATCTGCGGGTCTATCCGATCGATACCCCGGTGACCGTTTCCAGCAATCAGTGGCTTGTAAAGCGGACCGAATCTCAGTTCCTTTGGCAGGTTCAGGGGTGAGCGACGCACGTACCCGCAAAGACCAGATCGTCGATCTCGACTCATGCCAGTCGCGGGCAGGTATCCGGCCATCTGGTGGCTGGCTGGCCTCACACTGCTCCGTCCTCAAGGCCGGATCAAAGGCGAGCTATATGGATCCGTTCCTCTCGCCGGTCCCGTCGCGCCACGTGCCGCCCCTGCTGGTGATCGCCTCACCGGCCGCCAGGTTCATCGTGCCGGACCGTCTCCTGCTGGCTTTGGCCGAGGACCTGAGCAGCCCTGCCCCCACGACTTGTTGGCTTCGACGACAGCCGGAGTTGTACGCTCAGCGGCATCAAGATACATGTTTATCCAGGGGTGAGCCGTTCCACTCCAAGTTGAAACCAACACCGCCAAGCGCATACAGTTATGGGAGGTGCGGTGTTTGTTCTTGATGGAGATATGCTATGAGGACCTCCTTTTGGTCATTGGAAGAGTCGGACGTCTCGGCCGAATTAAAGCGGTTCATTGCCGAAAAATGCGCGCAATTACGCGCAGAAACCAGGGCAGCGGAGCACCCGATGTCGCCTGAATCCAAGTCTCTCTTCAGGGCGGCCCAGCAGGGTGACTGGCAAGTCGAAAGTCTGAGGTCCATGCACCAAGCAGCGTGGGTGGGCGAACCCGGCGGTTCGAAGTCCTGGGCGGTGTATCCGGTGGAAGGGGCGGCGGTAAAACGAGATCGGCGTCGCCTTTGAGACCTTTGCCGCCGAGGAATCCAAATACGCACTTGCGTTCGCGAAGGCGGATTTGAAAGTTGAGAAAACATGTCATGCCCTTCCTGTGCCCGAAGGCGCTAGTGATTCACCATCACGTGGATCACTCGCGGGCCTTCCGGACTCCAAATCGATTTCATAGTCAGCGCCGGTGGCGTCTTTGGCCTTGAACTCTTGGCGTGCCTTCTCCAAGGATTCCCGCTCCGCTTTTTCGTTGAGCTCTTCCAGCGCGATACCAAGTTTCATGACGAGCGCCCCTCCGAGTTCGGCATCCAGACGGTGATAGGCCGTAATAATCGACTTGGCTTCTGAATCCCTACATTGACAAGCATTTCGAACAACGTCGTTCACTTCGATGGCAAAGGAATGACGATATTCTGAAGTTGCGCTACAGAGGAAGTGCAGAAGCAGGCGTAACTCGTATCGATTGCCCGGCCCGTAACGGCGAACCTGCTCCAGTAATTGTTTAGGCTCGCAGGCCGCGATGATTTGTTCGCATACCGCCGAGGCACATCCATGTGCCAACCAGCTCATTTCAGAAAGTGACCGCCAATGCCTGGGAAGACTTCGTCCAAGAGCACGGCCGATCTTCTGAACGTCAAGCGCACTGAAGACGCTTCGAGCGTCGTCAGGGAAAAACATGCTCAACAACATCGTAGTTGAATCCAGCATTGGTATACGCAGGTCTTCGATAGATGCAGGCGCTAATGCCATTCTCATGATTTCAGTCAATCTTCTAAGCATGGAACGCTTGAGTTTGTGCCCGAGTGCACAGAAAACGCCGAATGCTTCGGCCAAGCTTCTTAAATCGCCGACTTCAACGATGGATAACCGCTGGGAAAACTCTTCCCAGGATAAATAGCTGCCCACCTCTTCCAGCCAACCGGGGAAAAGCCTTTTGGCCTTCCCAAGAGCCCACCAAAGGTTTTCGAATTGGTCCAACGGCGTTTGCATCAGCATACGCGCGACAGCTTTGCGATCCCAATCTTGGAGGATTTGTTTCCACGCATCGGGACAGGCGTGTTCCATCGCCATCGACAACTGGTGCAGCCAATACCAATCAGTTGGCGAGGCTCCATGAACGAGGGACTCAATCTGAGAGACATTCTGTTCAAACGCGTTTGCCATGATTTGAGTCCAGACCGTGGTGTCGAAGAGCAAATGCATCTTCCGCGCTAGGAAGCCAACCTCCATCAAACCTCTCTCAGCAGACCTTCTCACCAAAACTGTCCATTCACTGGGAGATAGTGACTTTTCCCAACCTTTGATGAAGGAGCGGGACCCATCCAAAGACTCAAGCCAACTCCAGAGGCGAAGCAGTCGCTCAGGGGAAGCTGACCCGACTTGAAAATCAGGCTTGAGAAGAAGTTCCGTTGTGGACTTTGCGATTGTCGAAGCGAGCCCAGCAGCGAGAAGCCGTGCACCCCACCTTCGGTGAATGGTCGTGAACCGGTCACGGACGCGCACCAACCGCTTACATCTCACCTGACGGCACAGGGCGGCTTGCACCCATTCCGGTGAAGCTGAAGGAAGATGAGTTCCGTGCTCAACGCGGAGGCACGCGGCGACAGTCTCCTCAAGGGATGTTGGCCGCTCAAAACCAGCGATCTGTTCAAGCGCTACGTGAAGCACTGGAACATCTGCACGGTCGTCCTGCACTAATTGCTGGAATTCTTCCGTCACAGCCGCATCACCTCGCAATCCAAATATGAACTCGTAAACCGTTTTAGGTGTATCGCCCAACCCAAGAATGCGGTCTTGGAGCCGTGAATGAAGCGACCCTAAGCCCAGTGAACCAACAGAATGATCACGCTCGAACTTCTGAAGCGCCTCGACAATTTCACCTTCGTATTTGAGCAGCGTTTCCACTACCGTCGGGCGAAGGTCTGCCCAGGTCAGTATTTGCTTTGGCAGATCGGCGGTTTGGAGCTTGGAGCCGTCATCGGAATCATCCGACGTCCACGTTGCGATAATCCGTATGTTCCCGCGACCAGAGACGAGCTTTCGTATTAGCTGTAGATCCGCGGCGGTGGCCCAGGTGTTGGCGTCGTCCAGAATAATCGCGACTTCCCGGACGCAGGTGGACACGAATAACGAAACCTGCTTCATGGAATCATGATGCGGTTTTCCAAACCGGTGCTGAAAAACCATGAAGCCATCTTTCGCATAGAGGCCCCCCATTGCGGCCGCATATGTGGATTTGCCCGAACCGCTGGCGCCCAACACCAGCAGGAAAGAAGATAAGTCGAGACGAGTTCGTGCCTCCGAAGCTAATTCCGATGGGTAGCAGGTGAGCGCCGTGCTCGGTGATAGAGGTCCAAACTCGATAAGTTCAGCGGGCTTTGGATCGGATTCGTAATCGAGCGCCTGAAACGTTCCAAAAGGAAACGGTAAGCCTTTTGTGGCAAAATCCGACGCGACTTTGACGGTAGCGTGCCATCGGCGCCTCACACTCTTCTGATCAGAACAGCTGACGTTATTGGCGTGAACCGTGACGTGGTGCGTAGGACATACCAAGAGGAGGTTCTCTTCTGAATTATCCTGCGTTTCCGAATAGGGGGTAACGTGATGGATCTGAAATGGCCGACTGTTGTTTCCGTCTCCACAATAGCAGCATGTACCTCCGGCTTTTGCAACCACTAGGGCAATGACCTCCTCAGGAATGGGTATCCGGTCGATACTGGCCTTGATTTGATCGACCTCTTCGCTCGTGTATTGTCCCAGAAGCTTCTGACGCCTAAGCGCGCGAAGCTCCGTCAGTGTGTGCCCTCGGTCGCCAATCTTCTCTATTAGATCGCTTGTCAGACCATACCCAAGCAGCGCGTTTCGGGTTTTTCGGTGCATGAATCAAGGCAAATCAAGCGCCACACGTTCTGAGTGTGCTGGTTCTAGCGGCCATGGCTGGCCCGAGTCAATATCCGGGTGGCGCGGCTCATCATTCACTCGGCCGTGCTCGTCGCGCAGTTCTTCAATCTCGCTCAGGCAGGCGGAAGCCAGCGCGGATTCCAAGTTGTTGGAAAGAACCATAGCAAAAAGCTCTTTTCGCAGCTTAGTCAGTGGGACACTAAATTCGTAATACGCACCAAACCAATCTGGCGCCGGACACCTGCCTACTGCCGTTTGCCGGATGGCATACGAGAGATTGCCGTTGAACGAGCGCTTGTTTCGAGCGTAGGCGCGGACGAGAGTTAATACGACTTCTGGATCTGCAATTTCCAACAGTATCGATTCGAGCGTCGCCTGGGGCTTGCCTGGCTGCAACATCGCGTACCGTTGTAGAATCAGCAGGCGTGTCGACGGATATCGCCTTGCCAAGTCTGCAAATTGACGTTCCGGGAAACCATCTCGAGCGGGCAATCTGCCGTCGCAAATCAAGTCGATTATCAGGCTCGCGGCAGCTTCAGTCCCGATGTTCAGCAACGAGTATAACCAGTGATGATTGCTAAGGATTCGCTGGTCCCAATCCACCAACGCTTTGAACACCAGTAGAACCTCCTCGTGAGGACTATTGGCAAGCGCGATTAAAAGACGGTCCAAATCCCAAGGTTCGCAATTCTGTCTCGACACAAGCTCCAGGATCTCCATGACCACCATGGGCCGGTCTGAAAACGGGAACAGCGTGAGCCAAGGCAAAAGCTCCCCGGTGTTTTTATCCAGACGCCAGGGTTCTTTCTTCGCCAGTTCCAATAACTCTTTAACTCCTCCAACAAGGTCTTCGACCCGAAGTACCTCTCCGGCTTCGGCTGCCGCAGTCAACAATCCTCTTTTTAGGGCAAATGGGAGCTGCAGTCTCATTAACCCATCGATCTCGGCCCGTTTTGAACCATGCGGTATCCGGAGAGCCACCATTGCCAATTGGATGGCATGCTGCTGCGTTGCACCGTCACTTTGGTCCGTACCTAAATCTCTAACCACCTCGAAAATTGCTTCTGCGGAATCTGAACTCGGCGGCGGATTCTGCTTGTCCTGCCGCGACACTCGGCTCGTTTTTGCGTTAGCAAAATTGTTCCATGCGCCAAACCGAGGATCAATGAGGGACCCATTTGCTTTAGCCCAGATGGCACCTAACACGAGGGCAGCATCAATGCCGAACCGCTTGTCCGGCAAATAGTGTTTCATCAATTCGATAACCTCTGGACCGCCGATCGCGGCAAATGCCCTTTGGTACTGAAGCGTGTAACTCATCGTAACGTCCGGACCGATGGGCCCGCGTC
>JBEKJO010000119.1:0-18866 GCA_050011195.1 Verrucomicrobiota bacterium
TTGCGTTGAGAAGTCTCTCTGCGGCATGACGCCGCTCCGATGATGGTCTTAATACCTTGCATACCGTCGCCCGCTGTAGCCTTCGTGCCTGCGTGAGCACCCAAGGTCTGTCCAAATATGGCACAAACTACTGTGCCTGTTTACCTTACAGGAAATAGTGCATCGTCGAGCTGGAAGTGGTATCAATCGAAAATCGGGAAGTCTTCACCTGACAGGTGAACCATTCCAACTGCGGCGCAGTTGCGGTGCATCCATACGAAGTGCTTGATACGGCGAGACTTCTGACTGGCCGTGTACTTGAAATCACGGGTCCAAGTGCAGCTTCTAGGATGAAGGCCCTGGAAGTGTCCTATTTCTGGACACTCCAGGGCTTAGAGGGCTTGTGGGCCTGTGATGCGGTGTATGGGTGCGAACTGGCCCAGGTGCTCCTCGGCCAACCCCCTTGCCCTGGTCAAGTCGCGAGGGGGGTGGTCGAAGCCGCTGAGGGTCAGCGGATGGTGGCGGGGTCTGCGTAGTCTGCCAGTATCTTGCTCGCCCAGCGTTAACGACCGAATGAGCAGCGCCAGGCGCTGGCTGAGGGCGGCCATGCGCTGGGCGCGCAGCAGCGGCGGGGGCGCGGGGCCGGCCACCACCAGGCCCTTGAGGCCGCCCACCGCCTTTTCCGAGACCGTCTGCCAGGCTGCCACTGGCCCGAGCCATGCTGTTGCAAGCTCCGCGGCGCGCAGGCTGAACGGCGCGACGCGGCGAGTGTCGGTCCAACAACACACATGCCACAATAATGGACATGAGCGCCAATGTGCTCTCAAAGGCCCTGAACCACGCGGGCGCCGTGCCTGCGTTGGCCAAGAGCATCTCCGTTCACGCGGAGTTGCGGGGGCCTTCCGACCCCCAATTGGGGCGCCGGAACTGGTCCCTCGTGGGAAGGTCCCTCCCGGCCTCCGCCTCGCCACGCGCGGCGCTTCCCAACGCTATTCTCATTGCCGCACTCTCGCTCTCCCTCGCCGGCTGCGGCGTCCTGCAACCGGCCACGACCGCCAGAACCACCCCGCCTCCGCAGACCGACACAAAGGGCGCGCAGCAACTGGCCTTGCCGACGAAGCCGCCGGAAGCACCCACCAGACCAGCGCCGCCTGTCCCCCAATCTGCCCCGCGCGTCAGCGAAACAAAGCCCCCGTCGGTCACAGCCGCCAGGGGGGCGGAGAAACTGGTGGCTCCGAACCCGGCTGCTCCTGTGCGCGTCAGCGAAAGAACCACGCTCTCGCCCGCGCCGTCCGCTCCGAAGACGCCAGTAGCGGAAGACTCCGTCACGGTGACGGGCGCCCCGGTGCAAGCGCTGATCTTTAGAGGTCCGCCTCCCCAGGCTCGACCCCGGCGGGCTGGAATCATAGTGCTGGTGTCGCTTGGGCTGGGGCTTGGCGGCGCAGCCTTGGCCGTCCTGGCGCGCCTTTACGTAATCCGCCGCGCCAAGCCGGCTGTCCTTTTGGCTGCCGGCAAAGACGAGCTAAAGATGCCGCGGGAACTCCTCTTCAAGGAGCCTCTGAACCTGCCGCAAGAGCCTGCGGTGGTGCCTGAAAAGTCCTGACCCGCTCACCGCTTCAGCGGGCCGGGGAAGGCGACCAGATCGGAGCGGGTCTTGCCATTCTCCGTGATGCGGGGCAGCGTGTACACCATGCCATCTTTGCCCACGGTGATGGCGTTCACGTAGAGCGGGCGCTGGCCGTTTTCGTAGAACACCGCGCCCTGGTCGGTGTACTTGCCGGTCTCGATGTCGTAGGTGACCAGGTGCAGGTCTTCGAGACCCTTGGCTTCGCCCATCGCCGTCCTGGACTTGCCGGCCAGGCGCTTGCCGTCAATGTAGATCGGGCCGCCGGTCAGGTAATGGATGGTCTTGCCGTCCGGGCCGAGAGCGAAGCCGAGGTAGCCGTAGCTGAACTGGTCGAACATGCCGCAACGCTTCGACGGCTCCGACGTGATGCGCTCGAGCACCTCGAGGCGCGGCACGCGCGGGTCGAACCGGAACAGGTAGCCCGAGTTGCCGTGCACGCCGTAGATCATCTTGTCACTCGGACGCCAGAAAGTCTGGCGCCAGTTGTAGCCCATGTGGCCCGGGTTGGTCGGGTCGTACAGGCCGAAGTAATCCTTCTTCATGTTCTCACCCTCGATGGCGGCGACGGTGTCCGTGGCAGCGTCATAGCGGAAGATAGTGCCTTCCGAGGTGGTGAAGTAAGCCGAGCCATTGTCCTGATCCACCGCGATGGAGCGGCAGACGGTGCGGTAATCCGGGCCGACCCCGTCTTCGCCCAGGGCGCACATTTTGCCAAAGCTCTTTTGGCTCCTGCTCGCGAGGTCGTAGCGGTAGAAGACGCCGCTAGGCCACGTCATGGCGAACAGATGGCCGCGCTGCTTGTCCATGTTGAACGTCAGCACCCCCTCGCGGCCAGGGCAAATGCCGAAGTCCTCGAACTGGCCGGTCTTGAGATCGTAGGAGAGCAGGTGGCCGCCCGGGTAAGGTTTGTAACCCGCCGGCGGGATGCCCATCGTTTCCTTGCCCTCGACGATGCTATAGACGCCGACGTGCGTGGCAAAGTAGAGCTTGCCCTTGGCTTCGACGAAGTTGACGTGGCTCTTGCCCTGGGGGATGGCCTTGCTGCCCTTTTCGCCGCAGGCCGCGGTGAGGTCGCCCAGTTCCTTGATCTGCTTCGTCCTCGGGTCGAAGCAGAACATCTTCGCGCCCTGGTCAATGTTGTCCGAGCTGAGCACGTAGTAAATTCTCCCGTCGCTGCCGGTGCCCATGGCGTTGTAGCTGTCATGGCCCAGGGCGAAGCCGGAGTTGTAGGTTTTGGCGATGATCTTCCTGCCCTGGTAAGCCCTGCCGTCGGGGACGACGAGCTTTTGAGCCGCTTCTTCGGCGCCGTTAGACGGGCCGGCCGCCAATAAGGCGAGGGACAGAAGGAGCGGGAAGTTAAATGAGTTAAAGAGGTTAAATGAGTTAAAGAGGTTAAATGAGTTGAAACGGTTAAGTGGGGCAGAGGCCTTCATGGTTTGGCAACGGGTCCGGTCTAACGTTTTGGTGTACTCGGTGGAGCCGGCGGAACCGGCTCGTGCGACTTGCGGCCATAAACCTTCTCGTAGGCGCGGCAAAACGGGCAAAGCCCCTCGAAGGTCTTGACCAGCCAGAAGGCGAGACCGGCTTGCTGGCGCCGCGCGCGCCGGCACATGACACAATTCGCGCTGCGCTCGGCCAGCGCTCGCGTTCGTTCGGTTATGGTTTCGTTGCCCAAGCTTCCAGAGTCTTTAGCAGCGGCTCGCCTTGGTCAAGCGCGGGCCAGTTCGCCGGCGTGCCGCTGGACCTCCAGCATCGCTTTGTCCTCGCGCTCGTCAATGACGGGCCACTTGTCGAGCGGCTTGGCGCGGACGGGTTTGCCGCCGAGCAGCGCGGGTTTGCCGCCAGAGCCCGCGCCGGGGGCCTGACCGCCGTCTTGCGCCCGGGCGGCTTGGGCAAGGGTGAGAGATACTCCCGCGCCGGCAATCGCGGTGGCGCCGAGAAACTGCCGCCGATTCATGCTCTGGTTCATGTTTGACGAATAAGGCATTATTGTATTTAATCCGCAAATGCAAATCGAAAGCTTAAAGGTGTTCTGTGACCTGGTCGAAACCAGAAGCTTCACCAAGGCCGCGCAGATCAACAATGTCACCCAGTCCGCCGTCAGCCAGACCGTTGGTGCCCTGGAGCGGCGGTTCAGCTCGCTGCTGATCGAGCGCAGCAAAAAGAATCTTCGCCTCACCCCCGAAGGCGAAGTGTTCTATGACTACAGCAAACGGATTCTGCAAACCTGCGACGCGCTCCAGAGCAAGCTGCAGGAGATCGAAAACGTCATCTCCGGCAACATCCGCGTGGCGACCATTTACAGCATCGGTCTCCATGTCCTGCCGCCGTACGTGACGCGATTCCTGCAGCGCTACCCTTCGGTCAACGTGCATGTGGAGTACCGTCTCGACCAACAGGTGTACGAAAGCGTGCTGGGCAACGTTGTGGACCTCGGCCTGGTCGCCTACCCAACCCGCGACCCCAAACTGGAGATTGTCCCCCTGCGATCAGACCGGCTGGTCCTCATCTGCCACCCGCAGCATCCCTTCGCCGGGCGGAAGTCCGTCAAGGTCGAGGCGCTGCGCGGGCAGAAGTTCGTCAACTTCGAGAAGGACATCCCCACGCGCAAAGCGCTGGATAAAATCTTCAAGGAACATCGCGTGACGGTGGAGCAGGTGATGGCGTTCGACAACATCGAGACCGTCAAGCGGGCGGTGGAGATTGATTCCGGGGTCGCGATCGTGCCGCAAGAGACGATCGGCCAGGAAGTCGCCCACCAGACCCTCGCCGCCGTCGAACTCGCCAACGGCGCCTACTCCCGGCCGCTGGCGGTTATCCACAAGAAGAACAAAGTGCTGTCGCCGGCTATCAAGCAGTTCATCGCGCTTTTGCAAGAGCCCGCCTGAAGCAAAGCATCGCCCGGCGAGGCGCGGCCGGCTGGCCGTGGGCTCAATCCGGGCCGCCGGCGTCGTGGCCGCTGCCCGCCAGCCAGCCATCATAGCCTGTCCGATCGATTCTCCAGCTCCCGCGGCGGCCAGCCCGCGGCCGGGGTTCGGCTTCCGGCGCGGGCTCCCGGAAGCGAAAGAGGGTCGTCGGAGAAACATCCACCGTGGTATTGCTCAGAATATATTCGACCCGGCGCAGCAGGACGCGTGCATTGGCGGGTGGGCTTTTCCAAAGGCTCTGACATCGCAAGTGCAGCTTCATCACCGCTTCCAGGTTCAAAGGCGGATGCAGAAATGCGGCGATCTCCGCCTGGCCGCGCATGCGCTGCACCGCCTGCGTCACCTGCTCCAGGAAAACCGTGTCCGCTCGGCGTTCCCAGAGCTGTTCCAACTCGCCGAACGCGTCGCCATAAATGAGGTTGGTCGAGTCAAAGGATTCTTTCTGCGCCTGGTAAATCAGCGGCAGCGAATTCCAATGCAGCGCCCGGATTCTGGCATAAATGATTTCATGCCGGGTGTGGAGGCGGCCGTATTGGTTCCAAAGATAATGGTGGATTCGCTCGACGGGGTCGTCATTGCGCGCGCGCAAGGTGCCGGTGCCGAAGCAGAGCAGCTCTCCCGCCAGCAGGCCCGGGCCGTGCCGCTTGACTTTCAGCCGCAAATCCCGCGCGCACCGCCGGTCAAGCTTGACCGCATCGAAGTAGTTCACCCGGGCGGGAATGCCGGCTTTGTCGCTTTCTCTGACCCGCCACTTCACCCGGCGCAACGACTTGAGGGACAGGCCGCCCAGGGCGTGGAAGACCGCCAACGCGTAGTAGCTCTCCGGCAAATCCTGTTCCTGGAAGCTGTACTGCACCAGCAAGCGCTGATCGGTCGAGAGGCTGGGGCGCAGCGGGGTATGACGCGTGACGCTCCGGATCAAGCTGTGGACCGGGTCGTTAATCGCGACAAACGTCTTCGTCATCCCGCTCCCAACCAGCTAAAAGCGTACCAAGATTCGTGCGCCGTCTTTGGGCCGTCTTTGCTTGCTTTCGCTCCCGGCGGCTGTAAACAAAGGGCTTTGGGCAGCACTCCATCACTCCTCCACCCCACCACTCCACCACTCCACCACTCCATCACTCCATCACTCCACTACTCCATTCCCCCATCACTCCATTACTCCATTCCCCCATCATCCCATTACCTCCTTCGCGCACTTGGGCTGTCGCGCGCTTGGGCTTGACCCAGCGTCATTCAGAGGGCAAATAGTCCGGTGATTGCAACGCAAAACCTTATGAATCATCGCTCACATCTCCCTCGCCCAATCCAGATCCTCAGCGTGCTCTTCGTGGCCGCCCTGTTCGCCGGCTGCAAGACTGCCCCCCGGCCCGGCACCTTCGCGCCCCGGACTGGGGATGAAATCGTCGTCGCCGGCCAGTTCGTGCATACCGGCGCCCGCGTGGTGCTCTGGCTGGACCCGGGCGGCTACGACGCCTATCGCGTGGAACGGCGCTTCAGCCCCTTCGACCAGTCCGATTGGGAATCCTCCCAGGCGGAAGTCAGAGACCTCCGTTCGCCCAATCGCTACAACCTGCGCAATCGCGGCCTGACCAGCGAAGAGGTCGAACGCGTGCGGGGCGGCGGCTGGGACTTGCCGCTCCTCCAGCGGGTGATTGATCAGTTCGTCATCCACTTCGATGTGTGCGGCACCAGCCGCCAATGCTTCAAGGTGCTGCACGACAGCCGCGCTTTGAGTGTGCATTTCATGCTCGACCTCGATGGCACCATTTACCAGACGCTCGACCTCAAAGAGCGCGCGTCGCACGCCACCATCTCCAACGGCCGCTCCGTCGGCATCGAGATCGCCAATATGGGCGCCTATCCGGCAGACGGAGAGAATCCTTTCGCGGAATGGTATGCCAAAGAGTCCAACGGCCAGACCCGCATCACCATCCCCTCCCAGTATGGCGACGGCGGCCTTCTCACCAAAGGGTTCGTCGGCCATCCCGCCCGCCCGGAACCCGTCCAGGGCACGATCCAGGGCAAAGAACTGGTGCAATACGACTTCACCCCCGAACAATACCAGGCTTTGATCAAGCTCACGGCGACGCTCTGCAAGACGCTGCCGCAGATCAAATGTGATTACCCGAAGGATGCCGCCGGCAACCTCATCCCCCGGAAGTTGCCGGATGCTCAACTCAAGACCTACCAGGGCGTGCTGGGCCATTTTCACATCCAGACCAACAAGGTTGATCCCGGCCCGGCCTTCCAATGGGATTACGTGATCGGCCACGCCCGCCGCCTCCTCCACGGCGGCCTCTCGCCGATGGCCGACGAAACCAGCAAAGGCCACCTTCGCCCAAGGTTCTAACCTCAGTTTCCAGATGGCCCAGCGGTATGTCGTTGATTTCCCACTCGCCAGTCCCTCCGTGATGATAAAAGAGCATGATCGTGTGGTTTTGCTCATAAACCTTCATGGCCAATGCGCCGCCGTCTTTGCGCCCCAGCCAACGCGCAGGGGGTCAGAATTTGACTTTCTGTGCCATTTGTTGGCTGTGCTCGTTGCGCAAATGGCCGTACGTGCGCATCGCTAACGCACCCCCGTCTTTGTGGCCGAGCCAACGGCTCACGGTTGGAATATCGACGCCGGATTCAATACATCTGGTTGCGAACAAATGTCGCATGTCATGATGCGTGAGGCGTGGAATGCCAATCTCTTTGCACGCCCGCGCAAGTGATTCAAAGCCGCGATTCACTTGGAGAATGCGTTTCTTGCCAAC
This sequence comes from Verrucomicrobiota bacterium, assembly GCA_050011195.1. Lineage (GTDB taxonomy): Bacteria > Verrucomicrobiota > Verrucomicrobiia > Limisphaerales > UBA8199 > PALSA-1440. The sequence goes on from JBEKJO010000119.1 coordinate 7,293, forward strand.
CGTGCCGAGGTCGTCCCTGAGCCGCAGCAAAAGCCCCTCCATGTCAGGAATGAGCGGCACACGCCTCATTTCGCTGCTTTTGGTCGCAGTTACGGGATGGCCGCGCACGATGATTTCCTTGCGCTCCCAATCAACGTCATCCCATGTGACCCACAGGGCTTCGGAACGGATACGCAGACCGCTATATGCCAGGAATTCAATCAGGTCGGCCACGCGAGGCCCCCAGCCCCCGCTTCTCATGCGGAGGTTTTCAACCAAGCTTTTGAAGTGCGAAGACTCGGGCAATTGCAAGTGCTTCTGTTTCACCGGAACGCGCTTTAGCTCCGCAGCCGGATTCTCAAGCACACCCCCGCCTTTCTCCTTGTGCGATTTGATGCCCGCCTGGAGCACCTGGCGGAGCGTGGCAATCGTGTTGTTGTAGTAGTGGCACGCAATTTCGTTGCTGAGCTTTGCCGCCCATTCTTTGCAGGCTTGCGGGGTAATTTGGTCGAGACGGAGTTTCCAGAGCTCCGGCCACGACAATTCGATCTTCCGAAGACACCCCAGCCGGTATCCCTTGCTTTGAGGCTTGATCGCCGCAGCACTCTGAAGGTCCCGTTTGAAGAGGTCCACCGCCTCAGTGAACATCGGCGGAGGGAGATGGCAGCGGGCTTGCTGATGCTCTTTCAGAAAATCGGTCAGCCGCAGCTTGGCTGTTGTCCAAACGTCGGTTTTGAGACTTTTGCGAATGATCTTGCCGCCGACTTTAATTCTGCCATAGTAATTGCTGTTGCTGACGTATTGCAGCAGGTGCGACACCTTTGGAAACGAGCGCCACTGGCCGTCTTTGGACAAGTGCTCTTTTCGTTTCTTAAGCGCTTTGCTTTGCGTGTCCAACGTCTGATTCATGCCCGAATTCTACGGGATACAATGAGAGAAGTGCAATTGCTGGATCTGTTGTAAGGCCTTTATTATCAGTGACGCCGATGTGGCGGAATTGGCAGACGCGCTAGACTCAAAATCTGGTACTCGAAAGAGTGTGTGGGTTCGACCCCCTCCATCGGCACCAATAAAAACTTGTTGAAGACCAACCGCCAGCGGGGCTGTAGGATGCCCCGCCCCGATGGTTGGCCGTTGCGCAGAACTTCACCCCCCGTCACTGCATGAACGCCCGATAAAACAGCGCTGGCTGGCCGATTCCGCCAGAATCAAGGAACAGGCATGGGCTGAACGGCAAATTGGACAGGGAGAGCAGGTGCATCCAGTTGGTGTCCGCCAGATTGGTGCTGCACTGCACCACGAAGTTGCTGCCCAGCATACTGACGACCCGCGCTATTTCCAAATCAGCGTTCCAGTCCAGCCTGGAAACTCCGGGGGCCCGCTGGTTGACGAGTGCGGGAACGTCGTTGGAGCCGTGACGGCTAGGCTGAATGACCGGACGACTTACGAAGCGAGCGGGGCGTTGCCGCAGAACGTCAACTGCGCGGTGAAGGACGGGTTGGTTTACAGTTTCCTCAGCGGCGTGCCCGAGTTGTCCGGCAAGCTTAAAGCGCCGCGCACCGCGAGAGACCGGGAGGCGGCTTCCGGGGCCGCCGAGCGTGCGGCGGTGCTGGTGGTGGTGGAATGACGCGGCGGGCGCGGAGCGGCTAAAGGGGTTTCGGGGCTGGGCGATTTTTATGCTCCCAGGTGAAATTTTCGAGAGCCCTCCCCTGTAGAATCCGTTTGACGCAGCAGATGCCGAACCGTAGATTGCGCGTCGCTCTGGTATCCAAAGCGGCTCGATGGTGGAGTCCCGACGGGTCGGGATTAACCAGGGGCCCGCTGCGAGTTTGGATTTGGGTTCCAGAGCAGCTCAATGGCAGAGTCCCGACAGTTCGGGATTAAGCGGCGGGCCGTTGCGGATTTGGATTTGGGTTCCAGAGTAGCTCAATGGTAGAGCAGCCGGCTGTTAACCGGCGGGTTGCAGGTTCGAGCCCTGCCTCTGGAGCCATTAGTGTATTTCTTACAAAGTGCGCCGACTGCCGTCGTCGGCTAAGACTATTACTTCTGCGCCACGCGGCCCGGCTCGCGGTTGCCTTTGCCGGTCACCTTGGTCAGGGCATCGCCCAGTTCCAGGCGGGCTTTGCCGGCTTCGGCTTCGAGACGTTTGACGAGGTCGGGATGCTGGTTGGCCACGTCGGTGGTCTCGGAGATATCATGGACGAGGTCGTAAAGCTCGGCGTGCTCGAGCTTGCGCTCCTCGTAAGGGACGGGCAGGCCACCGTGTCCGCCGGGCCGTCCGCCCAAAGTGATGTAGGTGTGGGGCAATTGCAGTTTCCAGCGGCCATCCCCGGTGACGACCGCCTGAAGCTCGTTGATCCCGTAATAAAACCAGTAGGCGGGGTGCGGGTTCTTCGCGCCGCGTTGGCGTGAGATAATGGGCCAGACATCGAGGCCGTCAATGGGGTGTTCGGGCAGGTCGGCGTGAATGAGTTTGGCGATGGTCGGGAACAGGTCAATGGTCATCAACATCTGCTTGCACTCGGTGCCGGCGGGGATTTTGCCGGGCCAGCGCATGACGCACGGCTCACGGGTGCCGCCTTCCCAGCAAGTGGCTTTGCCCTCGCGCAAGGGATAGGCCGAGCCGGCGTGGTCGCCGTAGCTCAGCCACGGGCCGTTGTCCGAGGTGAAGATCACCCAGGTCCGCTCTTCCAGCCCGGTGCGCTGGAGGGCGTCCATGACCTGGCCGACTGACCAGTCGATTTCCTCGATCACGTCGCCGTAAAGCCCGCGCTCGGTCTTGCCGCGGAACTTGTCGCTGACGTGCAAGGGCACGTGCGGCATGTTGTGCGCGAGGTAAAGGAAGAACGGCCGGTCCTTGTGCTGCTCGATGAACTTCACCGCGCGCTCCGTGTACCACGTGGTAAGCTGGTTCTGGTCTTCGTGGGTGACCTGCGGGATGACGACTTTGTCGCCCTCGAACATGATCAGGTCGGGGTAGCCGCGCTTTCGCCTTTCGTCGTTGGGGGGCAGTTTGATGAGGTCCGGGTGCAGCGGCCACATGTCGTTCGAGTAGGGGAGGCCGAAGTATTCATCGAAGCCGTGATGCAGGGGGAGGAACTGCGGCGCGTCGCCGAGGTGCCACTTGCCGAAGATGGCGGTGGCGTAGCCGCGCTGCTTGACGAGTTCGGCCAGGGTCATTTCGTTGCTGCTGATGCCGACTTTGGTGCGTGGCGGCAAGGCGCGATGAATGCCGATGCGGTTCGGATAACAGCCCGTCAGCAGGCCCGCCCGCGAGGCCGAGCAAATAGGCTGGGCCACTTGGAAGTCGCGGAAGATGCAGCCTTCGGCCGCCATACGGTCGAGGTTTGGTGTGCGAAATCCTTTAGCGCCGAACACACCGACATCCGCATAGCCCTGGTCGTCGGTGAAGATGATGACGATGTTCGGGAGCCTGCTCGTTTGCGCAGCGCGAGCGTCGGAGGCGAAACTGGCGGTGCGGCAGGCGATCAGCGTAAGGAGCGTTAGGAACAGTGGTTTGCGTAATTGAAACGCGGCAATGCCATTCATACGCGCGAGCTTACCGGAGCAAGCCGGGCATTTGAAGGACTGAATGCACAACCAGAAGAACGGCTTTGTCTAAAGCCGCTCGCCGTAAGGGCCACGTGACTCGCCTCCCCTCGAGCCTCTATTTCTACAGGGCCAGGAGAATCCACACAAACAGGGCGCAGAACATCGCCCCAAGCGCCATAGACAGCAACAGAAACCGCAAGTGGTGTCGCCTCATTACCGGCTGGATTTCCGGGAAGATCATCCGGCCGAGCGCGTCTATTGTCGAAGTATTGTAGTGCCGTTGGCTCACAAGTCCAAAACTACATTCTTCCTATGGCACAAAACGCGATTTTGGGCAATCCGCAGTGATACGGATAAACCGTGGATTCCGGGTCGGGGAGAATACGGACCAGCACCTCATTTCCGCATTGCACTTTCCCTCACTCTCACCCATAACAGTGCTCATGTTGGCCAAGGTTTGTTCCGCCGCGGTCAGCGGCATCGAAGCGTATCCGGTCGAGGTGGAAGTCAACGCCGGTTACGGGGACACGCTCATTGTCATCGTCGGCCTGCCGGACGCTGCCGTCAAAGAATCGCGCGACCGGGTGATGACCGCCCTGATTAACTCCGGCTTCAAATTCACCTTCGGCCGCACGACGATCAATCTGGCGCCGGCGGACGTGAAAAAGGAGGGGCCGAGTTTCGATTTGCCCATCGCGGTCGGCATGGTAGCGGCGAGTGAACAGCTCGAAACCGACCAACTGGAGAACTTCGTGATGGTCGGCGAACTCGCCCTCACCGGCGCGGTGCGCGCGGTCAAAGGCGTCCTGCCGATTGCTCTGCGCGCGCGGGCGGAAGGAAAAGCCGGCATCCTGGTCCCGCCAGACAATGCCGCCGAAGCGGCAGTCGTTTCCGGCCTGCAAGTCATCCCCATTCAAAATCTGCGTGAGGCGGTGGGTTTCCTTGAGGGCGAGGTCAAGATAGCGCCGGTGAAAGTCGATATCGCACGGGTTTTCGACCAGCCGCCGGACGGGGAGCTGGACTTCGCGGACGTGAAGGGGCAGGAATCCGTCAAGCGCGCCTTGGAGATCGCCGCGGCCGGCGGTCACAACGTGCTGCTTATCGGCCCGCCGGGCACCGGCAAGTCAATGCTGGCGAAACGGCTGCCCACGATCCTGCCGCCGCTGACGCTGGAAGAGGCGCTGGAGACCACCAAGATTCATAGCATCGTCGGATTGCTGTCACCGGGCCAGGCGCTGGTGACGCGCCGCCCGTTCCGGGCGCCGCATCACACGGCCAGCGACGCCGGCCTGCTGGGCGGGAACATCAATCCCACGCCCGGCGAAATCTCCCTCGCTCACCACGGCGTGTTATTCCTGGACGAGCTGCCCGAGTTCAAGCGCAGCGTGTTGGAAACCATGCGCCAGCCGCTGGAGGAGGGCCGGGTCACCATTTCACGCGCCGCCGGCACGATGACCTTCCCCTCGCAATTCATGCTGGTCGCGGCGATGAACCCGACGCCCGACGGCAAAATGCCCGGCGAATCGCGCAGCTCGCCGCGTGAGATTCAGAACTACCTTGGCCGCATCTCCGGCCCGCTGCTCGACCGCATTGACCTGCACATTGAGGTGCCGCCGGTCAAGTTCCGTGAGATCACCAGCGAGCGGACGGGCGAGATGTCCGCGCAGATTCGCGCGCGGGTGGTCGCGGCGCGCCAGCGCCAGCACGCCCGCTTCCAGGACAGACCGAAGATCACCTGCAACGCCCGCATGGGCAGCCGCGAATTAAAGAGCCACTGCGCCCTGGACGAGGCCACGATGGAACTGTTGAAATTCGCCATGACCGATCTGAACCTCAGCGCCCGCGCTTATGACCGCATCCTGAAAGTGGCCCGCACGATTGCCGACCTGGCCGGCGCGGAGAGCATCGCCAGCGAACACATCTCCGAAGCCATTCAGTATCGCTCGCTGGACCGGCAATTATGGACGTGAGCCGCAATGACTTTCCTTCACCTTTCAACGCAACTACCCCAATTGATTTATGTCTAACGAACTATCCAGTTTCCTGACCGCGCTCAAGAAGCGTTATCCCTCTGAGACGGAGTTTCATCAAGCGGTGACGGAGGTCGCCAAGTCGGTTTGGCCATTCGTCGAGAAGAACCCGAAATACCAGAAGGCCAAAATCCTCGAGCGCATGGCCGAGCCGGAACGGGTCATCATGTTTCGGGTCACCTGGACCGACCGCCACGGCGAGGTGCAGGTCAACCGCGGCTACCGCGTCCAGATGAACAGCGCCATCGGGCCTTACAAGGGCGGTCTGCGTTTCCACCCGTCCGTCACGCTCGGCACGCTCAAGTTTCTGGCGTTCGAGCAGGTGTTCAAGAACGCGCTCACCACCCTGCCGATGGGCGGCGGCAAGGGCGGGTCCGATTTCGATCCGAAAGGCAAGAGCGACGAAGAGGTGATGCGGTTTTGCCAGGCCTTCATGAGCGAGCTTTACCGGCACATCGGACCGGACACCGACGTGCCGGCGGGCGATATTGGCGTGGGCGGGCGGGAGATCGGCTTCCTGTTCGGCCAATACAAGAAGCTGCGGAATGAATTCACCGGCGTGCTCACCGGCAAAGGCATCAACTGGAGCGGCAGCCGCATCCGCGAGGAGGCCACCGGCTACGGCCTGGTCTATTTCGTCGAAGAAATGCTGCGGACCAAAGGCAATTCGATGAGCGGCAAAGTGGTGGCCATCTCCGGCTCGGGCAACGTCGCGCAGTTCGCCGCGGAGAAGGCCATGATGATGGGCGCGAAGGTCGTGACGTTCTCGGACTCCAACGGGTTCGTCCATGACCCGCAAGGCGTCGATGCCGAGCGGCTGGCGTTCGTCAAGGAACTTAAGAACGTTAGGCGCGGGCGCATTCAGGAGTACGCCAGGCAGTTCAAGTGCGAGTATTTCGAGGGTAAACGGCCCTGGGGCGTGCCGTGCCAGATTGCGCTGCCGTCCGCGACACAGAACGAGGTCAGCGGCAGCGACGCCCAGACCCTGGTCGGCAACGGCTGCGTCTGTGTGGGTGAAGGCGCCAATATGCCCTCCACGCCCGAGGCGGTGGAAGTCTTCCTCGGCAAGAAGATTCTGTTCGGCCCCGGCAAGGCGGCCAACGCCGGCGGCGTGTCGGTGAGCGGGCTGGAAATGACGCAGAACAGCATGCGGTTGCAGTGGACCAACGACGAGGTGGACAAGCGCCTACACGACATCATGAAGGCCATCCACAACCAGTGCGTGCGCTTCGGCGAGCGGGATGGCTACACCAACTACGTGGATGGCGCCAACACCGCCGGCTTCCGCAAAGTGGGCGAGGCGATGCTGGACCAGGGGTTGGTGTAGGCCCGAAACCAACCCTATGAAATCAATACCTCTCCTTGCCATCGTCATCGCAGCGGCAGGCGGGTTGGCTCAATCGCATGTGATGGCTGCCGAATCCACCAACCGCGCCACCGGCCCAGTGGCCCCAGGCCCCGCGCACTCGCTGCGGGTGGTGGTCGATCCGCGCGTCGAACTCTTGAGCCTGATCTTTCGCCTGGCTGGCAACCCGGAGTACAGCGAGGGGAGGGTGAAGTCCTACGCCGAGGACGCGGAGAAGCAGTTTGGGAAGTTTCGCGGCCATGCGGTGGTCAAGCTGGCCCAGAAGCTGCGCAACACCCACGGCGTTTCCTATGATGCCGTCATGAGCATGGCGATCCATTTGACCGATGCCGAGCAGGTCAAGCTTAAGCTCCCGCTCGAACCCTGGCCTGAGGGCCTGGACCAACGCTGGCCAGCTCCCGAGGTGAGCAATTTCCTGGCGGCGGCGCAGCAGTTTGTCAAAGACAGCTCCTTCCAAGAGTTTATCGAGCAGCACCGTCCGCTCTACCAAACCACGGTGGCGCGGATGCAGACGCTCATGGAGAAGGAAGCCCATCTCGAGTGGTTTGACGGCTATTTTGGCCCGCGACCGCAAGCCAACTTCACCGTTGCGCTGGGATTGCTCAGTGGCGGCGGGGGGTCCTACGGCCCGCATTTGCGGGCGGCGGACGGCCACGAAGAATTCTATTGCGTTCTCGGCGTGTGGCAGACCGATAAGGAGGGGTTGCCCGAATTTACGCGCAACATGCTGGGCACGGTCGTCCACGAATTCTGTCATTCCTATGCCAATCCACTCATCGAGCGTCACCTGGCCGAACTTCAGGCGTCAGGCGATGCCCTCTTTGAGCACGTTGCCGGACGGATGCGCTCTCAGGCCTATGGCAACGGGCAGACGATGTTGAAAGAGTCACTCGTCCGCGTCTGCGTCGTCCGTTATGTGCGCCAGTATGAAGGGGAGGAGGCCGCCCGGCGCGCCATTCAGGCGGAGAAACGGAACGGTTTTCTCTGGATGCCGGAGATGTCGGACCTGCTGGGCGAGTATGAGGCGCACCGCGAGCAGTATCCAACGCTAGAGGAGTTCTCGCCGCGCCTGGTCGCATTCTTTGCCGAGACCGCGAAGAATTTCCCCAAGACGCAGACTGATTTGGCCGGCCAGCGGCCCAAAGTTGTTTCCATGATTCCCGCCAACGGGGCGCAAGACGTTGATCCAGCCTTGACCGCCATCCAGGTGGTCTTTGATCGGCCCATGGCCGACAAATCCTGGGCATTTGTGGGCGACGGTCCCCATTATCCAAAGATCGGCAAAGACGCCCATTATGATGCCCAACGCAAGACCTGGACCGTGACGGTCAAGCTCAAGCCGGATTGGATTTACGAGTTCATGCTCAACTCCGAGACTTACGAAGGCTTCGCCAGCGAGCAGGGCGTGCCACTTGAGCCGGTGTACGTGGTCTTCAAGACTGCCGGCCCAAAAGGGACCGGGCAGACGAAATAAGTTACCATCACCAATCACCGATCACCTTTTACCGATCACCAATCACCCTCAATGCGCCTCGAGCCAGTTCTCGCCGACGCCCATTTCCACGGCTATCGGCACATCGAGCGGGATGGCGGTCTTCATTCTCTCCTCGACCATCGGCAGGACTTCCTGCTGCTCCGGTTGGTAGAGGTCGAACACCAGTTCATCGTGGACCTGGAGCAACATGCGGGTCTTGAGATTCCGGCGCGCCAGCTCGCGATGGATGTTAATCATCGCAATCTTGATCATGTCAGCGGCAGTGCCCTGAATGGGGGCGTTGATGGCGTTGCGCTCCGCCGCGCCGCGGACAGTATTGTTGGCGGAGCGAATGTCCCGGATATAGCGGCGGCGCCCCGTGACGGTTTCCACGTAGCCGTGCGTTCGGGCGAAGGCGATGGTGTCGTCCATGTACCGGCGGATGCCGGGGAATTGCTTGAAGTACTGGGCAATGATGTCGCCCGCTTCCTTGCGCGGGATGCCGAGGCGCTGCGACAGGCCGAAGGCCGAGATGCCGTAGGCGATGCCGAAATTCACCATCTTCGCCTTGCGCCGCATTTCGGGCGTCACCACGTCGGGCAAGACGCCAAAGACCCGGGCCGCCGTGGCGGTGTGGACGTCCACGCCGGCTTTAAAGGCCTCGAACATGGCCCCTTCGCGGCTGAGGGCGGCGATGATGCGCAACTCGATTTGCGAGTAATCCGCCGACAATAGCCGATACTCGCCACTGCGGGGGACGAACGCCTTGCGGATTTCCTGGCCGCGCTCGGTGCGGATGGGGATGTTCTGCAGATTCGGATTCTGCGAGTTCAGCCGCCCCGTGGTGGTCATCACCTGATTGTAGGTGGTGTGGACGCGGCCCGTTTTCGGCCAGATCGCCTCGGGCAAGGCGTCGGCGTAGGTTGATTTGAGCTTCGAGGCCGTGCGGTATTCGAGCAGGCGCTGGACGATTTCGTGGTCCGCCGCCAGCGCGGCCAGGGTTTGCTCGTCGGTCGCGTACTGGCCGGTCTTGGTTTTCTTCGGCGCGTCACCGATCTTCAGAATGTCGAACAGAATCTGGCCCAATTGCCGGGGCGAATTCAGATTGAACGCAGTCCCCGCCAGCCGGTAAACCGCTTTCTCCGACTCGTCCATCTCCTTTGAGAGTTGGGCGGCGAAGTCCGCCAGCGCCGCCGCGTCCACTCTGATGCCCTCGAACTCCATGTCCACCAGCACGGGAATCAGCGGTGACTCAATCTCATAGAACACTCTCTCCTGCCCTTTCTGTTTGAGCAGCGGTTCGAGCGCGGCGCGGAGTTGCCAGGTGACGTCGGCGTCCTCGGCGGAGTACTCGGCAACTTTCGTCACCGGCACATCGGCCATGTTGAGCTGGCTCCCCTTGGCGTCACCAATCAGTTGGCTGATCGGCACCGGCGTGTAGCCCAAATAAACCTCGGACAGGTAATCCATGCCGTGCCGCATCTCCGGCTCGAGAAGGCTGTGCGCCACCATGGTGTCAAAGAGCTTGCCGCCCACCGAAACGCCGTGCCACCTGAGCACGCTCAGATCGAACTTGAGGTTGTGCCCGACCTTCTCGATGCGGTCCGATTCGAGCACGGGCCGGAACTCGGCCAAGACTGAGGAAGTCCGACGTCCGAAGTCCGAAGTCTGAGGTTCCGGGGAGCTGTCCGGCAGCAGTGGGACGTAATAGCCTGTGTGAGGGGCAAACGAGAACGCCAGGCCCACCAGGCGCGCTTCTTTGGGATCGAGGCTGGTGGTCTCGGTGTCGAAGCAAAAGCACCTCAGGCCCTGCAAGCTTTGAATGAGCTTCGCCCGCTCGGCAGGCGAGGCCACTAAATGATATTGGTGTGGGACGTCGGCAATGGTCTTCAGGTTCGCCGCCGCCGGCTCCGCCTTCGTTGCCGCTGTAACTCCCTCCGTTTCCGACACCAGCACCAACTGCTCGCCCCTCTTTTCACCCGCCACAGGCGCAGGGGGTTTCTGCATTCTTCCTTCTGCCTTCTGCCTTCCCCCTTTGAAGTCCTCGCCGAACAAGCGCCGGCCAATGGAGTTGAACTCGAACTCGACCAGCAAACCCTTGAGCTTCTCCTCGTCGGGCGGCTGCACCTTCAGCGCGTCCAACTCCACCGCACAGGGGGCGTCGCAAATGATGGTGGCCAGCCGTTTGGAGAGCAGCGCCTGTTCCCGGTTGGTGTCCAGCGTTTGCTTGACGCGCCCGGCCAGTTCGCCCGCGTGGGCCAGCAGGTTCTCCACGGCGCCATACTGGGCAATGAGCTTCATCGCCGTCTTCTCCCCGATGCCGGGCACGCCGGGGATGTTGTCCGACGCGTCGCCCATCAGCGCGAGCACGTCGGCCACCTGTTCGGGACGCTGCACGCCCCAGCGGCTCTGAATCTCCGGCAGGCCGATGATCTCCACCCCCTCCCCGCTCCGCGAGGGTTTGTAGATGAAGGTGTTGGCGGTGACGAGCTGGCCGAAGTCTTTGTCGGATGTGACCATGTAAGAGGTGAAGCCTTCCTGCTGCGCGCGCCGCACTAGCGTGCCGATGATGTCGTCGGCCTCGAAGCCGTCGCAGGTGAGGGCGGGGATGTTGAGCGCCTCGACCATGCGGCGGACGTGGGGCAGGGCGGCGCTGAGGTCCTCGGGCATCTCCTGCCGGTTTGCCTTGTATTGGGCGAACTCGGCGTGCCGCTGCGTGGGCGCCTCGGTGTCGAAGGCGACGGCCAGATGGGTGGGCTGCTGGTTCTTGAGGATGTCGAGCAGCGTCTGGGTAAAGCCGTAGAGGGCCGAGGTGTTCAGGCCCTTGGAGGTGAGAATCGGGCGGCTGATAAAGGCGAAGTGCGCCCGATAGACCAGCGCCATCCCATCCAGCAGGAACAATCTCTTCGCCATGACGAGAGAGTAGCGGGTATCGGGGAAGATAGCTCAAACTTATTTTAGGCAGGGACCGGCAAAGGCGCAGGCAAAGCAGTCAAGTGGGTTATGGGTTAAATGGGTTAAACGACTGAGCCGCTCTTTTTCCAAATCTCCCCAAAGTCCCTGGCACCGGCGCGGCGCTTCCAATCCAACCCTCCCCCAATCCCCTTCCCCAGTCACCAGCCCCCAAAATGCACTCCCAAGCCAGCGTCGGTAGGAATCTAAATAGCGGCGGG
>JBEKJO010000120.1:0-18849 GCA_050011195.1 Verrucomicrobiota bacterium
GCATAGACGAGGAAGTCGCCTTTGGGGCGGGGGGCGACGAGCACTTCGAGGCGGAGGCGTCCGGCGTCCCAGCGGAGGCGCAATTCCTGCACCGGGTTGGGGCGAAAGGGGGCGGGCTGGGGCGGGGGCCAGAGCAATGGGGGGCGTCCGATGCGGCCCAGGACGCTGTTGAGTTTGACGTAGGCTTGCTGGCCGGTGAGGGTGCGGCGGCCGGGGCGCCAGCGGCGGTGGATGCGGCGGGTGTAGAGGTTCCAGGCGTCGCGCTGAGGCTGGGTGAGGCGGGCGAACCAGTCTTTGGCGAGGGCGCCGAAGAGGTGCCTCATGCGGACTTGGGGCGGGGTGCGGGGGTTGCGGGGGATGACGTAGGCGCGGCCATAGACGGCCCAGCGGCCAACGGGGGCGTGGTACCAGACGAGGGGGCAGCCCTTGAGGCGGACGCTAGGCAGGGCGCGGCGGGTGACGCGGGGATCGTAGTTGTAGTGGATGATCATGGCAGCCTTCTGAGGGGCGGTTCAAATCTAAGCTCAAATTGTCTTACATGGGGCAGAAGATGGAACGAGGAATTGAAATTGTCAAATGCCAAATGCCGATTGGTGATGAGGGGTGATTGGTGACTGGGGATTGGGGACTGGTGTTTGAGCCTTGGCGGGCAACCTTGGCCGAGTGGCTGGAAAGGTGGGTTCAGGCTGGAACAACGGGCCTGCGGGTTGAAGGACTGCCGCTGCCAAGGAGGAAGCAAGAAAGGTCTGGCAACACGCCGAGGCAATCCCGTATGCTCCGGCTGGTTGAGCGCCAAGTCGTGCGAGGGCTTCGGCGAATCATTCTGCGTCGGCACGGTCGCGTGCTGCCTGACCTAGCTGTTGCATCGGCACGGCCAGAGCATCGTGAGAATGTGATCATGCCGCTAGAAGGGTGGAAGACCTTTTTAGGCGCTCTCTTAATTTTTCTGAGGCTAACGGTAATTATCTCTTGAGCCTTCTCGTGGCCGGCGAAAATCAGTGTTGACGCCGGCCAGGGGATTGCGGAATTAAGACCAACGTGCGCGGTTTGCACCGGTGGGGCCAAATATGCTCCAAGAATTGCAACCAGTGGCGAACTCGCACCAAGAAATGATGAAGATGAGTTCGACAATTTATGCACTGCATTGCTTCCCGGAAATTCGGCAGTCCTGCCACTAATTCCTCTCGCTGCACCACCCCCGGCGGCTCGCCACGGCTTGGCAAGCTGTGCGCAGAGAAACTGCTTCAACAACTCGATCCGATGCTCCGTGGTCTTTCGGCTCGGCTGGCAGGCACTGATCTGAGTCTGCGCGAGGATTATTTCCAAGAAGGGGTCGCTGCTGTTCTGACCGCGCTGGAGCGTTTCGACGCGACAAAAGGTCTTGTCGAACACTTTGCTGCGCGTTCCGCGCGCGGCAGCCTCCTCAACTACCGCCGCTCACTCCGGCGCCGGCAGCGGGAAATCTGCGTCGGCACATTCGCGGAGGCGGATGCAGACGCGGCGGATAAAGGGGTGGCGCTGTCACTCCAACTTGATGCCCTCGCAAGCGCATGCGGAGCCCCGGCTTATGACGCGATGGATTGCAGGCTGATCCGTGAGACTGCTGTGACGATACTCACATCAAACGAGCTGTGCGCGGTCGAGCTGGTTCACTTTGAAGGGTGGCAAGAGGCTTATGCCTGACGGTATCGCCTTCATTCAGTGGGACAGCTACAAAACCGGCTTTGGTGGCTGTGGGTTCTTCCTCGACGACCCGCTCGCCTTCAACTCGCGCCAGGAGCGGCTCCACAACGTCGGTGTCGGTAACCATTTGTGGTTAGTATCGCGGTGTCCTGAGGACAGTCAGCATTACTTCGTTGCTGTTCTACGAGTGCGCGAACTGCGCCGCAACCAGCCGGAGACCAACCTTGCTCGGAGCTTTGGCGAGTTCGCGATTGTTGGCGAGCGCGACCGGAGTCTTGACCTCAGAAGGAGATTTCCAGCCGATGGCCTACTCCGCGCACTGGAATTTGAGACGGGCAAGCCAATCAAGTTTGGCGCAAGCATCGGTCAATCGTTGCAGACCATCCGGTTGCTCAGCCCTGCCGACGAGCGTGTTCTCGACTGCTCCTTGCAGCGCATCCTCGCCGGACGTGACTTTGCTCTCGACGCACCATTCGGATTGTGGACGAAATGCGACGGCGTATTTGCTGACTACTTCTGGCAAAATTGGAAGGCGCGGCGACAACCGCTCGCGTTTCTCCTCTACGACTCGCCACCGGCACTGCCGAATGGCGCACCAGTGTTCATCCACTCGGATAAGAATCTTCGCCTGCTGGGGGCGTTTCGCGGGATTCAGTATGTGACCGGTTATAAGCCGACGGCGGATGCCGACGAGCGCATTTCCGAGCGCGAGCGCGTTTGGACTGCGTTCCGGGGTTTAACACTGAACCCACCGTCCAAAACGGAATTCGACGAGTTTTGGGATTCGCAACACGGCGTTCGCTCGCTGTTCATCATGGACAACCTTGTCGAAGTGCCGGTGGAACTTCCGTTCAAAACCTATGGCCGAGCACTGGAGTGGGGTTACCCGATGGGAGTCGGCTACCGCTATCTTACTCTCTCGCAATGCTGGCTGCTCCTTCGAGCAACAGAACTCACCGAGGAGATTCGAGATGCTTTGATGGAGCCGCTGCTTCGCGTCTGAGTAGAGTTTTGCCGCTTGTTGAGCAAGCTCGTAAAAGTGACCGACGCGGCGGGGCGTCATCTTGCTTTAGAAGAGGCGAGAGAGACAATTCAAGCGATGTCGAACGGTGTGGCGACGAAAGCGGAAGTGGGCCTGAAATTCGCGTGTAGCGCGGTGGTGGACGTGGTGGCACAAGGTTGGCAACTCTCGGTTGGCAAGGCGGAAGTCGAACTTCGCTCCCCAAGCCCTGAAGGCGCGTCGCCCGATGAAGTGAAGCGGCGCATCCGCGAGGGGCATTTGCTCGAACGGGACGCCCAACTGCGCGAGGCATCCGTTCGTGAGTTCATCAAGAGCATGGAACAACGGCGGCTCGGCCCGCAGGGTTGGGTGTCCATCTTCTCCCTCATGCGCGACGGGCGTGAACTCGGGCGGAAGCTTAAGGCGGCTTCCGCCGAACAGCAACCTGAACTCCGGCAGGAATTTCTTGGTGATGCCATCGCCCCTTACCTACAACTCGTCGAGTCCGGCGCAACCTGTGAGTTCACGGGGCTGAAACTCACAGACATCTGGCGCTACTTCCGTCACACTTGGATCAGCACCTATAAGTCGCTGCCGGGGCGTTCCATGATGATTCTAGTGCGCGACGCTGCCGCTCCATTCCATCCCATCATCGGAATCGCCGCGCTCGGAAGTTCAATGGCGCAACAGACGCAACGCGACCAGTGGATTGGCTGGGACTCGGACAGGTTTCTGGAGCAATTGACGGCAAAGCCCACGGCGCGCATGTGCCGCTGGGTCCACGAATCGGTTGAACGATTGATTGGCGGCATCTACGCCGCCGACCTTTTGGCGGACGGAATCATCGAACGGCGCGAACTGAAGTCACCAACTGACCGCGCAATCAGCCGCCTACTGCGAGATGGGGAACGGGCGGCTAACTTCCACCGTTTGGACCCCGACGCGGCGAACCACAAAACCAACACGAACGCTCAGGCCGAAGTGGATTGGGAGAAACAGTCGAGGACCCCGCTCTTTCGCTCCAAGCGCGCCAAGACGCTCGCTCGGCTTCTTGGAATCCGCGCGGGACTGAGAGCCGCGGGACACGATGCCAACTCCTCAGCTTCGCTGAAAGCCGTGCTTGCGAACCCGGTCGGGCGCAATGCGGTGCGGCAACTCGTCCGGTTTGTTAAGGCTGAACACGTCGGCGTGAATATGATGGATATCATCATCTGCGGTGCCGTCGCTCCTTACAACATTCTGTTAGGTGGAAAGCTCGTGTGTCTACTGCTAACCAGCCCGGAAGTTGTCGCGTTTTACCGCAAACGCTACGGAGAGCAGGCCAGTATCATTGCCTCGTCGATGAGAGGCGCGCCTATCGTACGTCCGCCCAATCTTGTGCTTCTCGCAACGACAAGTCTCTATGGTGTTGGTTCAAGCCAATACAACCGGCTCCGAGTACCGCTGGAAGAGGTCGGCGGGAGAGCCGGGCATCGGCTGGAGTATGTCGAACTCGGCTTAAGCCGGGGCTACGGTTCATACCATTTTAGTCAGGCGTCGGTTGACTACTTGGAAACACTCTTGGGCCGTTCCGGCGACGGCCGGAAAGTCAACAGCATCTTCGGCGAAGGCGTAAACCCGCTCATGCGAAAGCTCCGCGACGGCTTGGCGGAAGTCGGTCTGCCCAGCGATGATCTGCTTAAGCATGGCAACGCTCGCGTGGTTTACGGTGTGCCGCTTGCCGAAAACTTTCGTGAAGTCCTTCTCGGCCTGGATGCGAAACCACGGTACTTTATGCCGCTCCGAAGCCCAGGTGATTCCACTCAACGGCTTGTGGAGTTTTGGCGGAAGCGATGGCTTGTGGGACGAATCACCCGCGATGGTATCTTGGATGAAGTTCTCAAGCACACACTGTCGTATCCAATTTCCCATGGCGCGCGCGTCACGCTCCCACAATCAGGCGAGGCCGAATTGTTCGACTGAACTTTCGCGCCTGCGGGGTTTGTTCTGTTTGTTGTTTATTGACCCAGAACTGCGCTCGGTTCACTCCACTTGTCCTCGGAGAAGCTCGAAACTTACGAGAAGCGTACCGCCGCAATCAATCGGGCCAACGACAGCGGCGACATTGAGACGCTGCGGGAAATCGCGGAGAACCCGCACGGGTTCATCCTCCGGCAGGGCTGGGCGAGCCTGGATTTCAGCGAGGAGGCGGAACTCACTCGGTTGCGGCGGCTGTAACCGCTATCGCTGAAAGTAGGTTTAACTCCTTTAACTCCTTTAACTGCTTCGGCTGCGTCTTTGCCTCTTGGCGCCTTCGCGTTGGTTCAACCGCGTTTTTCAGGTTTAACCCGGCTGCTGCTGGGTCAGACAATGCACCGTGCCGCGGCCCAGCACGAGGTCCACGGCGTGGAGGCCGATCACAGGCCGGTCTTTGAATAGTTCCCCCAGCGTGCCCAGCGCGATCCGGTCATTCGGATCATTGAACGTTGGCACGAGCACCGCCGCGTTGGCGATGTAGAAGTTCGCATAGCTGGCCGGCAGGCGGTTGCCGGCGAAATACAGCGGCGCCGGCATTGGCAAGGGCACAACTTCGGGTCGGGAGCCGTCCTCCAGCCGCAAATCCTGAATGCGTTCCCAGTTCTCGGCCAGCGGACGGTAATTGATGTCCCTGCGGTTGGTTTCCTTGATCAGCACGACCGTCTTCGGGTTCACGAACCGGCAGATGTCGTCTATGTGGCCGTGCGTGTCGTCGCCCACCGGCCCCGCCGCCAGCCAGAAGACATTGGTCACGCCGAGATAGCGCTTCAGCGTCTCTTCGATCTCCCGCCGCCCCAGGCCGGGATTGCGCACCTGGACCTTGGGGTCGAGGTAACATTGCTCGGTGGTCAATAGCGTGCCCCGTCCGTTCACCTCGATGCCGCCGCCTTCGATCACGAAGTCTTTGCCGTTGCACTCCGCATTAAACAACCGCTTGCCGAGCAGCCTGGCCGCGGTCTCCGGCACGCGGCGGTCCTTTTGCCAGTCGTCGTGCTTGGCCCATGCGTTGAAGTGGAAGTGCACAATCGCCGTCTCCCCCTTCTTCCTTCTCACAAAGATCGGTCCGGTGTCGCGCGTCCAGCCACGATTGGTGGGATGGAGAATGTATTCGACGCGGCTCAGGTCGGCGCCCGCGCGAGCGAGGTAGTGGCGCGCCAGTTTCTCGTCGGCCCTGCTGTTGACGAGGATGCGCACAACTTCGCCCGGACAAACCTTGCGAACGATCTCCCCATAAGCCCAACGGATGGTATCCACCTTGTCGGGCCAGTCGGCTGGATTATGCGGCCAGATTAGCCAGGTCGCCTCGTGTCGCTCCCATTCCGCCGGCATCGAGAAACCGAGCGCGACGGGGGCCGGAGCGCGGACATTCCTGTCCGCAGGGCGGTCAGGCGGACAGGAATGTCCGCGCTCCGGTTGTGCAGACGGTGAGCGGTTGGCGGTATGGTGAGTGGGCATGAGCGTAGTGTGCAGATTACGTCTTCTTCCCCGTTGTGCGAAACCCGTAGGACTCCGGCTGGCCGGCGAAACAAAGCCCCATGTATGATCCCTTCACGTCGTCATAGCGAATCCCATGCAGCTCCAGGGCCACCTTCTCCGCCGTGATGGGCAGCCGCTTGACTCTCAGGCCGACGGCGTCCTCAACCGCGTTGGCAATCATGGCGGCAGCCGGAATCATCGTATGTTCGCCGATCCCGCGCGCGCCGAACGGCCCATCCGGCTGCGCCACCTCGATGATGATCGGCACGATCTCATCCGGCAGGTCTTCCGCGGTCGGAATCTTGTAGTCGGTGAAGTTGGCGTTGAGCAGCTTTCCCTTCAGGTCATAGCGGATGTCCTCGTAGAGGACCGTCGCCAGGCCCTGCACCAACCCGCCCACCACTTGGCCTTTCACCAGACCGGGATGGATTGCCTTGCCGGCATCCACGGCGAGCACTGCCTTGAGGACGCGCATTCGGCCGGTCTGTTTATCCACTTCCAACACCGCGGCGGCGGCGCCGACCGTGTAATGGACGTTGGGATGCCCGCCCTGGCTCGTCTCCGGGTCGCTCAAGGCGGACGTGAACTCCGGCATGAACACCCCGCTGCCGAGGATGGGGCCGCCGATGAAATTGCCGTGCGGCGTCTGGATGCCGCTGATGACGAAGTTCTTGAAGGGCAACTCGAAGTCCGGGCGGGCGCGGCATTTGACCTTCTCGTCTTCCAGGTATAGCGAGTCGCGGGCGAGGCCCAGCGCGCGCTCTACCACCTCGAACATCTTCCCGCGCACGTCCAGCGCAGCGGCTTTGACGGCGTTGCCGCAGCCCCACGTCACGTGCGAGCCGACGGTCTGCCACTCGTAGGCATTGCGGTCGGTGTCCGGCGGCTCAATCCGTATCCGGCTGACCGGCACCGTGAGAATCTCCGCCGCAATCTGGGCCATCACCGTCAGGTAGCCCTGGCCGATTTCCATGCCCGAGGCGCTGATGTTCAGGCTGCCGTCCTCGTTAAACTTGATGAACGCGGAGGACGCGGCATTGGGCGGCATGGCGGGCGCTTTCCAGAAGCAGGCAAACCCTTTGCCGATGGCCTTGTTGGGGTCTTTGGAACTCTCCCGCTGCCCCCAGCGAATTTCCGCGGCCACCCGGTCAATGGCCTCGTGCAACCCGCTCGGGTTCATCTTCGCCCCGTAAGCCAGCATGTCGCCTTCGCGGATCGCATTCTTCTTCCTGAACTCGACCGGGTCCATCCCCAGCTTCCGGGCCAGCCTGTCTATATGAGATTCCAGCCCGAAATGAAACTCCGAGTAACCGAACCCGCGGTAAGGCCCGCCCGGCGGCAGGTTCGTATAGACGCAGACCGAGTCAATCTTGACATTCGGCACCCGGTACGGCCCCGTGGCGGAAAGACCAACGGCATTGACCACGTTCGCGCCATACTCGACGTAGCCGCCGGCATCCCAGTGCAGCGAATGCTCGATGGCCGTGATCGTGCCGTCCTTCTTCGCGCCGAGCTTAATCCGCGCGATCACGCCTTGCCGCTGGTAGGTGTTGTAGAACTCCTGCGCCCGTGACCAGCGCACTTTCACGGGGTGGCCCTTGACCATGATCGCCAGGGCGGCGCCGATGATCTCCATGGACACCCCCGCTTTGCCGCCAAAGCCGCCGCCAACGTAGGGCGTCACGACTCGGATATCCTTGTGCGCCAGGCCCAGCGGCGCCAGCGCCTGCGCAAACACGTGTCGCTGCGTGTAGGGCGACTGCGAAGCCGACCAGAGCGTCAACCGTCCGGCGAGGTCGTAGAGGCCGACAATCGCATGAGGCTCAATCGCGCAATGCGCGTAGCGCGGAACGGTATAGGTGTCTTCCAGGATGACGTCAGCTTCCTTGAACCCCTGTTCGATGTCGCCCTTTCGGGTCTTGCGAAAGTGCGCGATGTTCGTTCCGGCCTGTGGGAAGAACCACGGACAGCGCGGATACTTGCCAAGGTCGGGGTGAACCAGCACCGCATCCTCCCGCAACGCTTCGGTGAGGTCGAGCACCGGCTTGAGTTCTTTATAGACCACCTTCGCCAGCTTCGCCGCGCGCTTGGCGGTCTTCGGATCGCGCGCCACCACCGCCGCCACCTGCTCCCCGACAAATCGCACCCGGTCGGTCGGGAATATGAACCGGTCCTGCATGTACAACCCGAACCGATAAGGGAAGTCCTTGCCGGTGACCACACGCACCACGCCGGGAACCTTCTCCGCCGCGGAAGTATCAATGCGCTCAATAAGGGCGTGCGCGTGCGGGCTTTCGACGATCTCCGCGTGCAGCAAATCAGGGCCGAACGCGAGGTCATCCACGTAGGTGGCGGCCCCGGTCACTTTATCCAGCCCGTCAATGCGGCTGGGCGAACTGCCTACAACCTTGAGCTGGCTCATACGCTCTTCCCTCCTGCCCC
Source organism: Verrucomicrobiota bacterium (assembly GCA_050011195.1). Lineage (GTDB taxonomy): Bacteria > Verrucomicrobiota > Verrucomicrobiia > Limisphaerales > UBA8199 > PALSA-1440. Next base: position 8,618 of record JBEKJO010000120.1, read on the forward strand.
TGAACCTTGATTCGCCAGAGAGCTACCGATGATTCCCCCTCTCCCCTTCTGAAGGGGAGAGGGCCGGGGTGAGGGGTCCGTCTCGCCCGCGGTGGAGAGTTCGAGGGCAAGGATGGCCTCAATGATCGGCTTGTAGCCCGTGCACCGGCAGAGGTTGCCGGCAATCACCTCCTTGACCTCCGCCTCGGAAGGATGCGGATTCTTCCCCAGCAACTCCGTCGCCGAAAGCACGATGCCCGGCGCGCAAAACCCGCACTGGAAAGAGTCGTGCTCGAGAAACGACTGCTGCACGGGCGTCAGCCCGGCGCGGCTCAACCCCTCGACCGTCGTGATCTCGCAGCCGTCCACCTCGATAGCGAGGATGAGGCAGGTCCGCACCGACTTGCCGTCGAGCAGCACCGTGCAGGCCCCGCAGTCGCCCCGCTCGCAGCCGATCTTCGGGCTTTTAACGCCGAGTTTGTCCCTAAGCACGTCAAGGAGGATGTCGCTAGGCTCAACCTCCGCGGACCGCGTCTCCCCGTTGAGCTTAAAGCGGAGTTCGTAGGATACGCTACACTCGGCACCTGTGGTGGCTCTCCCTCTCCCCATCCGATGGGGAGAGGGCCGGGGTGAGGGGTCGCGCTGCGTAGTCTGTCCTCCCGTCTGCTCTGTTAAGGTGATTCGTTTGTTCATGCCCGCCTCCTAAATCAAGCTCGTCCCGTACTCCGGCCCTGTACCAGCCAGTCTGGCGACCGCAGCCCGCAAGCCGCGTTCGAGCATCACGCCGACCATCTGCAGCCGGTATTCCTTGGTCGCCCGGATATCCGTGATCGGCGCAATCTCCTCCGGCACAAGCCGCACGGCCTTCTGAATCAAGTCATCCGACAGCGGCTGGCCTTCCAACAGAGCTTCGATTCGTTCCCCGGCTATGGGCCGAGGTGCTACCGCTCCAAAGGAGATGCGGTAACTGTTGCCGGCCAGCGCGAGCACGGTGACGCTGGCCTGGGCGAGGTCCTCGCCCTCGTAACGGCGCAGCTTGACGAAGCAGGCCCCGTGTTTCTGCTTCGGCAAAGCCACCGTGACCCCCGTCGCGATCTCGCCGCGCTTCAAGACGGTCTTGCGCGGACCCAGAAACCACTCGCGCAATGGCACCTTGCGCTTGCCCGCCGGGCCGGCAATCAGCACCGCCGCATCATAGACCAGCAGCACGGCCCCGCTGTCACAGCATGGCACCGCCGAGCAGAGATTGCCCACCATCGTCGCCCGGTTCCGAATCCCCACCGACGCCACCCAGCCCGTCATCTCCCGGATCACGGGAAACTTCCCGGCAATGATCCGCGATTCCCGCAGGTCGCTGAACGTGGCCAAGGCGCCGATGGATAGGACCCCGTTCTTGAACTCGATCCGGTCCAGCCCCGGGATGCCCTTAATATCCACCACGACCTCTGGTGTAGCCATCCCGTCGCTAATCAGGCCGACCAGGTCCGTGCCGCCCGCCAGCGCCCGCGCGCGCGCGCTATACCGCGCCAGTATCCTCACCGCCTCGCGCAGCGTGCCGGGCTTTACATACTCAAATTGGTGGGCAATGGACATTTCTCCTCCAAATAAAGCTCCGTGGCCGGGTTCTGCACCGCCTGCTCCACCGTCCGCCCCTGGCTTGTGGTGCCCGTCTCCGGATTGAACGCCACCAGCCACCGCCCGGTCTCGCCGGGATAAATGATTGCCGTCAAACGCTTCATGCCGCAATTCTAGCCCACCCCCCCCCGCCCGGCAATGCTCGAAACGATGCCGCAATTGGACTCGCGGGGCTTGGGAAGCCTCCCCAATTGATCACCCCAAGTGGCCGAGCCGTCAGACTCCTGCCTTCATCATTCTGCCTTCACCTTTCACCTTTCCTCTGGCTGGGCTCTGCTCTCATTAACACCCAACTTCAGTTCTTGGCATTGCCCACATCTTTTCAGGGGTTGCTTTATGTTTTCTGATCTGCAAGCAATAAGCTGTTATAGTTAAACGGGTCAGTCGACGGCGGTGGTCGGTTTCGGGGTGGCTTGCGCAAACCGGTCGGCGGCAGGGCGCGGTGGGGACACCGCGCCCCAGCTTTCTCCCCATCGGATCGGGGAGAGACGACGGCAGCCACGGGCGCGGTTACCAGCCGCAGTGGGTATCAGATGTTGATGGAAATCTAATTGATTTACCCGGCAGGCTCTTGTGCCTGAGAGCCAGAATCCTTGGGCCTCTCGTTTCTCATTATTGCGAAAATGGGGGAATAGTGTCGAGAAAGTGGACGATGACAGGGTTGGAAGCAGATAAAATAAGTGATGCACATGGGAGTGTCGCCGGCCTTCCACCGGCCTTCCCCCGGACTTCGACGGCTGCTTGCCCCTTACGGGGGTGGTGGTGTCCTAAAATTGGACAGATTCGCCGTATCCATGCAGTAGGAAATGGGGAGCGCACGCGCCCTCGCATGCCGTTTTCCGCGCCCTCGCGGGAAACAGGCGGGGCTTCCACGGCTCACCGTTTGATGACCGGTGCCAGCCCGGTTCCGACCGGCGAGGGCGCCCGTCGGAACACGCGAGGGCGCGTGTGCTCCCCGAAACGAACTGCATAGTTGGCTAAGATGTGCCCGGTGAGAACCGGGCCAGCCTAATCCTCGGGCATCTGGCGCGAGACGGCGTAGTGGAAGAAATAGAGTTGGACGTCGTCCAGCTCATCAATGTCGAGGACGGGCACGCCCAGGTCCTGGGTGGGGATGCTGAGGACCCAGCCGGTGGTGGCGACACTGCGTTCCCCGAAGACGTCAATCTGGTCCGTAATCGGCACACTCGACGATGTGACGGAATTGATGGCGATATTGGTAAGCGTCATCGTGACCGCGGATTGGAGGGCTTCGCTGAAGCGCCAGGAGGCGATCGTCGGATCGAAGTACCAGTAGCGGGTGCTGTAGGCGGTCATTTCGTTGGTGATGAGATTGGGCTGGCCGGGCACGAACGTGCCGACGTTGATGTTGCGGATGAAACTGGTGCCGCCGTAGGTAAGTTGGCCGGCCAAGGTGCTGAGGCCCAGGGTGTGATTGCCCGGCAGGTTGATCCAGATCCATTGGATCTTGTCCAGGCAGAGGCCGGGGCTGAGCACGTTTTCGTTGGCATCAAACCGCGGGCCGAGGAAGAACGTGCCGCCCGGGAGTTGCTGGACGGTGCTGAAGTTGAGCGTGATGTCGCCGACGGAATTGGTCAGGCCCTTGAGCTTCTGCTGAAAGGCCTGGATGGCGGTGAGATTGGTGGGGCCGCTCGGATTGGCGGGATCAGGATAATAGAGGAGGTTGGTGCCGGTGGCGTCATACTGCTTGTAGCCGAAGAAGTCCTCCCGGAGCGAGTAGCCGTCCCAGTAGGCGTTTTCGGGCAACTGGACGAGGCTGTTGAAGCTGACCATAGCGTTGTAGAACTGTTCGAGTTCGTCGGCATTGCGGAGTTTGTAGAGCATGCCGGTGTCCCAGAGCCGGCCGAGGTAGGAATAGTTCTGGAAGGGCGTGTTCCACTTGTATTCCAGGGCGCGGGCCATGAAATAGAGCCATTTCTGGGCCTCGTCGAACGAGAGGTTGGCCAGCATGGTGGCGTCCTGGTAGCGGAGGTGATGGATCGGATCGGCGAAGTAGCGCCCCTGGATGTCCTGCTGGCTTTCGGCCAGGGTGGCCTCGAGGTTGGCCTTCTCGCTCAACAGCGCCACCAAGCGGCCCATTTCCTGCCCGAGCAGCACGGCGTCTTCTTGTGAGTCCACGACCAGGGTGTTCATGCCCAGCAGCTTGGTCTTGACGTCCGCCGCGGTGTTGATGCCTGTGATCGTGGCCTGCTCGAGGCCAGCGTCTCTTTCCTTTTGGGCTTCGAGCAGGCCCTTGGCTACTTCGCAGCCGGCTTGAATGGCGCCATTAACGGCATCCGCTCCTGCGCTCCACGGTTGGTCCCAGTCGCTGACCGCGTCGGCTGCGGCACTGGCGGCCGCCTGCACGGCGTTGATGGCGCCGATCTCCGTCGTCAGCTTCGCGTCTTCGTTGGCGTAATGGATCGTCACGTTCTCAACCTGGGCGGCGCTGGCAATCTCAATCTGGACTTCCTGGTTGAGGTCGTCCATTTGGACCTGGTTGTTCTTGATGCGCAACTGCGCCACCTGGATGCTCTGAACCTGCTGCCAGATTTCGCTGCCGACGTTGTTCTGCGGAGTGGCGTATGCCGGCGTGCCGGGATAAGCGCCGACGATCTGGAAGAGGCGGTCGTTGGCCGAGTCGGTGACGTTTTCAAGTTGCTCGTTCAGTTGATCCTGCGCGCCCATGTACTCGTCATAGGAACTGATCTCGTCGGTGAGCAAATCCAGGGCGTAAGCCAGGGGGCTGGAGAGGTTGCCCGGGGCGAGCTGCAATTGGAAGGAATCAAACGAGTCATAGATGGTCCCCGATTGCCCGGGGAACTGCTGCATGAGCATGAGGAAGTCGTTGGCGAATCCGAGCAAACTGGCGCCGCTCAGGATGGTCTGGCGCATCGTTTCCAACTCGCCCTGGCTTTCGGTCACACCGGCCACGGCTTGGGCCAGGCCGGAGGCGGCGTCCACGACGTTGGTATCGGTTGGGTCCAGCCCCGGGAAAATGGCCAGGAGCGTGCTGGATTCGAGAAAGAGGAATCTCTGGCTGTCGGCGATCAGCCTTTGGGCGGCGGCAAGGTCACCCGGGTTGTTCCGCGCCCACTGCAGCCGGGCCAGGGGGACGGTGGCGCGGCTGTAGTCGCGCAAGCCGTTGAAGAGGAGCACGAGGTCCTTGTAGCCGGTGAACAGGGCATTGGTGTTGCCGGTCACCGAAGTCGGCACACCGTTGCTGAGGTAACTGGCCGGCGCCAGGCTGCGGGAGGGGGCCAACTGCTGGAACCACTGGTAGCCGGCCGGGGGCACATTGGTCAGGCCCAGGTTATCGCTGAGGAGGGAGAAGTAGGCCATGAGCGCGGAACGGTAGGCCGCCAGCGCCGACTGATAGACATTGATTTCGTCATCAATGACGAACCCGGTCGCCACGGTGGGCGGTCCCATCCGGGCCAGGTCGGCGCTGCTCAAGGAATTGGCCGCCAGGATGAATTCGGCGGCGGTGCGGTCGTAATAAAGGTCGAGCAGCAGACCGGCGAGCAGGTTGCTGGCGGGATTGTTGGTCAATCCAGCCTGCAGATAGGACTCGGCGAGGGCGGCGCGGGTGCGTTCGTTATTGCCGTAGAGGTTCGCCATGTTGGTGAGCTGGGGCGCCACGACGCCGGTGTTGGCGTAAAGCAACTGCTTGTAACGGAAGGCGGCGATGTTTTGGTTGGTGGGAGCGGCGTCGGGCCAGTAGAGCATGCCCTCGACGTAGGTCGCAACGTCTGTGTCGTTGGTGTAGTCCGCCGGCTGGGCAGAAACCGTGCCCGGCAGGGCGAGCCAGGCCGCCCACAGCAGCAGGGACAGCAAGGCCGTAGCCGCGGTTCGGATCTCATTAACACCCCGCTTGAGCGGAGTGCTTCCGTGCCGGCTCGAACGCGGAACCGCTTCAGCGGTTTCTGACGCCTCACAGAATCCGGTGCGCCCGGGGAAACCGCTGAAGCGGTTAAGACCCCTCTGGCGCGTCGTAACACCCCGCTGAAGCGGGGTGTTAATGAGAGGCGCCGGTCCAGGTGCTACGCAGCGCCGGCTTGTAGCTGGCTTAGGGATAGGCAGTTCGGTGAAAGCCGATTGGAAATCGGCGCTCCGGCTAGTCGGGTTCGTTCGCGCGCTGAACTGATTTTGGGTCTTCATATTCGCTTCGATGTTGAAGGTTGTCATAGTCATGTCTCCTTTCTGTCTTACGGCGCGGGGGTAAGCGGCACTTGGTTCGTCGGAGGCGCCGGGGCCGGTTTCAACAGTTGGAAGGTGCCGTAAACGGCAGCGTCCAGGTAGCGGGCGTTGGGCACCCTGCTGACAAGCGTGGCGGCGCCCAAAATTTGGGTGGGGCTGACGTTGGTCACGCCGGGGCCATTGGTGGCGTCGAGCCTGAAGTCCAGGTAGTTGGTGAAGCCCAGCGGCGGGTAAGCCGCCAGGGTCGGCAGGGGAATATTCGTGGCCACCGCCGTGAAGGCGCTTTCCGTAAAGTTGAGCTGCACCAGGGCATTGGTCGGGAAGAAGCCAAACCCATCGCTCTGGATTTGGCCCTGGAGGCTGCTGCTGGTCTGTATCATCGTGAGGCCGAAGTCCAGCGCGCCACCCGGAGTTTGGAGCACCCCCTGCCACTCCACATTGTTGTCCTGGATCACGACCGTGCTTTGGGTGGTCGCGCCCAGGGCGAAGCCCGTGCCGCCTTGCAACTGGAGGGTGAGGTATTCCAATTGGCCGATGGTGGCATCGTCGGTCAAATAGGAGGCCGGGATGGGGATGACGGCGGTGGTGCCGTTGACCTGGACGTAGTTGGTCCAGTTTGTGCCTTGCTGGTCGGTCCAGATGCACGTCACGGTGCCGGTGTAAACGCCGTTGAACACCAGGACCGGCCCGGCCGGCCCCGCGCCCTTCTCGACCGTGAGAGCAGCAGAATTAAGGTTAGCCATCAGCAGAAGGAAACCTTCGGCCCGGTAGAAGCCCAGGCCATGCTGCGGCGGCCCGGTAGCGACCTGGAAGAGGCCGCCGCCCAGGGCGGTGACGTTGGTCGCCGGCATCCAGGCAGTGGCCGGGGAGAGGTCCGACCGGTATTGGACGGCGTAATTGGTGGAGCCCGTGCCGGCATCCACCAGGCGGAACCGCCAGGCTTGGGTGGAGACCACCTGCGCATTGGTCAGGTAGAGCAACGAACTGAGGGACTCTGCCGACGGGGTCACCGTCAGGTTGAACATGCTGCTGACCGAACTGCTGCCGTCGCTGGCTGTCACGGTCACCTGGGCGGAGCCGGATTGTGCGGCTGCCGGCACGATCGCGAGGCTGCGGCTGCTCGTGCCGGAGCCGCCCAGCGTCAGCCCGGCAGCCGGGAGCAGAACCGGGTTGCTGCAACGGACCTGGACGTCGAGTGACGGCGGCGAGACCGTGAACCAGACGGAGGTGCTGCCGCCCTGGGCGAGGGTGACATTCGGCAGCGCGGACAGGCTGGGTGCGGTCACGGAAGGTCCAGGGAGAGTGACGGTAGCATCGCCGCCCACCGTGACACCCACACTATTTGAGGCTACTGCCGCGAAATGATACGTCATCCAAGGCAGCAGATTTGCGGACACGGTGATGGCAACCGGCACGAAATTAGGACCGCCGCCGACGTCCACCGCCGAGCTGAGCTGGCCATAGGCCGTGTCCAGGCCATACTCAAACCAGGCGAAGGTATCGCGCTGGCTGGGATTGACCGTCCCTTGCAAGGTCGTGCTGGTGGGGGCTGAGTTCGCCGCGGGCTGGGTGAGGACCTGCGGCGGCGCGAGTTGCATCGCGACTGCGATGTCGGACCCAGGGTCCAGGCCCAGTTCGCTGGCGGACACCAGCCGGTAGTGATAGGTAAAGAGCACCAGTCCGGTGACCACGGCGCTCACCGGCACCGGGTTGGTTCCAGTGACCGGCACTGCCGGTGTGGCCTGGCCGTAGTTGGTGGTGGCGCCCCACTCGAACCACCAGCTCATGTTGGTCAGTCCGAGAGGATAGTTTGTTCCGTTGAAGGTGGCGGTGGTGAGGCCAACTGAAGTGGCGGGCATGGTCTGGGCCGCGACCGCGAAGCGCTGCTCGGCAGCGAAAGGCGAGCCGGCGAAGGCGGTGTCCACCGCCTGCACGCTCCAGTAGTAGATCGCGTAAGGCAGGTTCTGCACAAAAGCGATGCAGGCGGCCTGCGCATTGCCCCGTGCCGGCAGACGGCGGAAGCCATTAGTGAGGTTGGCTGGCGGCGAGACGATGTCGCGAGCGCCCGGGGCGCTGCCAACGCGTATGTTATAACTCAACCCGGTCGCGGGGGTCTTGATGTCACTGCCGGCGCTCCAGCTCAGGCTTACGCCCTGTCGAGCCACGTTGGCCGCCAGGTTTGTCGGAGGTGTCGGCGGAGTGTTGGTGCTGGCGCCGATGTTCCGGCAAATCGAGGACATCGGGCTGCCTGAGTTCCAGCCTGAGAGAAACAAATCCAACCGCCCGTCGTTGTCAAAATCACCCCAAGCCGCTGCCCCGAATTCACCAATTTGTGGCAGACCGGCGTTGATGTTGGTGAACGTGCCATCCCCGTTATTCCGCCAAATCTGGTCCAACGCGTTATAATTAGGAGAGCTAGGCGTGCCGGTGACATTTATGCCCGACACCAGGATGTCCAGCTTGCCGTCGTTGTCGTAATCGCCCCAGGCGACCGGGCCGTCAATAACTCCGGTCAGCCCGGCGTTAATGTTGGTGAAAGTTCCGTCTCCCAGGTTCCGCCAAACCTGGGTAATGTAATCCATCCCGGTGTTATCTGGCGCGCCGCTGAGGAGGATGTCTAACCACCCATCGTTGTCATAATCGCCCCAGGCGACTGAACCGTAGGCAACTCCCGGCAGCCCGGCATTGATGTTGCTGAACGTGCCATTCCCGTTGTTATGCCACACTTGGGAGATGAAGGCACCGTTGGCGGTCTCGCCCGTCAGCAGGATGTCCAGCCACCCATCGTTGTCATAATCGCCCCAGGCGACTGAACCGTAGGCAACTCCCGGCAGCCCGGCATTGATGTTGCTGAAAGTTCCGTCTCCGTTGTTCCGCCAAACCTGCGTAATGTAATTCGTCCCGGTCGAATCGATGCCGCTGAGCAAGACGTCCAGCCGCCCGTCGTTGTCATAATCGCCCCAGGCGACTGAACCGAAGGACACACCCGGCAGCCCGGCATTGATGTTGGTGAAAGTTCCGGCTCCGTTGTTCCGCCAAATTTGGGTAATGGGAGCTGTTGGGGAAGCAGGGTAGCCCGACAGGAGGATGTCCAACCGTCCGTCGTTGTCGTAATCCCCCCAGGCGACTGAACTCCCATACAGAACCGGCAGCCCGGCATTGATGTTGGTGAAAGTTCCGTCTCCGTTGTTCCGCCAGACCTGGGCAATCATGCCTGCGGTTGTGAAGCCCGTCAGGAGGAGGTCGAGCCGGCCATCGTTGTCATAATCGCCCCAGGCTGCTGTAGCGTGAAAAAACATGTAATCAACCACTGGCAGGCCGGTGTTCAAGCTGACGAAGGGGGGTATAGTGGAGTTGGTCCAGACGGGGCCGTTGACGAGCGTGCCGTTCAGGTGGTTGGTCGTGGCGTCATAGGCGATGTTGCCCGCGACCTCGTCAAACTTCCAGTAGGCCACCAGGTTGGATTCCGTGCCGCTGAACGGATGGCACATGCCGTCCTGAATCTGGCCGGCGGTGCGAGCGACGTTCCAAATGCGCAGGTCGTCGAAGATGGCATTGGCGTAAGGGTCAAGGGACCAGTCGCTGCGGCCAATATAATTGTCGGTCCGGTTTACGGCGTTGGGGGCTGTCATCGTGCCCGAAACCACCGCCACGCCGTTGACGTAGAGGGTCGCCGTGCTGTTGGCGAGCGTGGCCGCCAGATGCGCCCATTGGTTCAGCGGAAGGGGATTCGGTGATCCAATGACCTGTTGAGTCGCGCCGCGATAAACGCCCAGGCCAGGAACCTCGGTGGCTCCAGCAGAAAGCCACAAGACGACGTTGTCCGAAGGCGCGCCGTTGCCGAAATCAATCACCTGGGACGAAATGCTGTAGCTCCGCACATACACCCAGGATTCGATGGTGAATTGGCTGCCGAACCAGGTGTTGGTCGGCACGAGCACATACTGATTCGTGCCGTTGAGCGAGAGGGCGTTGCCCCAGAGCGGAATGGTCGAGGGCACCCATTGAGGGCCGTTGACCAGGGTTCCGTTGTAGCCGTTGGTCGTGGCGTCCAGCACATTGGTGCCGGCGCCCTCGTCGAACTTCCAGTAGGCCAGCAGGTTCGCTTCGGTGCCGGTGAGCGGATAGCTCATGTGCACCGCGATGTCCGCCGGGCTGCGCGCCACGTTCCAGATGCGCACGTCGTCAATGACCGCATTCACGTTCGGGTCGCCGGGCCAATTGCTATGGGCGATGTAATTGTTGGTCCGGCTAACCGGGTTGGGCGCCGGCATCGCGGCGTTGGTAGCCATCGGAAAACCGTTGACGTAGAGGATCCCCGTATTGGCCTGAAAGGTGGCCGCCAGGTGCACCCACTGGTTGAGCGGAAGCGGCTGCGGCGAGGCCACGACCTGGCTCGACGTGTTGCCATAGAAGAT
>JBEKJO010000121.1:0-22096 GCA_050011195.1 Verrucomicrobiota bacterium
GCTCGGGCATCGGACAGGTGTAATACTCCACACGCCCGCCGGGCTGAATCTTGGAGAGCGTCTCGCGGGTTACGGGCACGAGCGTCATGCCGCAGAGGGGGCATTTGCCCGGGTGATCGTATTCCAGGGCGACATGCTCCGGCATGGGGCAGATATAGACGACCTCCGCCGCGGCTGGCGCTGGATTCGTTGCCACCAGGATGGGACCCTGAGCCGCGTGCTCCGCTGGTTTCGCGGGTGCCTTGGGCTGGAGCATCTTTTGGATCGCCTCCCGCAACTGGCTTTCCGAATCGAGCATGAACTGCCCGGAAACCACCACGCGTTCGCCTTCGCTCAGCCCGCTCAACACCTGGTAGAGGTTGCCTTCCGCGCGCAAACCGAGCGCGACCGTGCGCGGTTCAAACTTCCCCCCCTCCAGCGCGACGAAAACGGTGTTGTTTTCGCCGCTGCGCAATACGGCTGCGTCCGGCACCAGCAACGCGGACGGCAACCATTCGGCGGTGAGTTCGACCGTGGTGAACATGCCCGGCTTGAGGAAATAGCCGGGGTTGTGGAACTCCATCCGCACTTTGGCCGTGCGCGTCTTCTCATCCACGGTCGGATAGACGTAGGTGACGCGGCCCCGAAACCTGCGGTCCGCCAGATAGGAGAGGCTCACGGTGGCTCCCTGTCCGAGCCGGACAAATGGCAGGTCCTGCTCGTAAATCTGCGATTGCACCCAAACGGTGCCCAGGTCGGCCAGCCGGTAGAGGTTCATCCCGGCCTCGACCATCTGCCCCTCCACGACCATCTTCTCGACGACAATGCCATCGCGCGGTGCGTTGATGCGGAGCGTCTTTTTCGCCTGGCCGTCCTGCCTGATCTGAGTGATTTGCTCGTCGGGAACGTCGAGGAATTTGAGTTTGGCCAGCGCGCTGGACTGGAGCGCCTGGGCGCCAGCCCCAGCCAGATTGGTGGGCTGATGGAGCGCCAGCAGGTACTCGACCTGGGCGCTGTAAAGCTCCGGCGAATAAATATCGAAGAGCTGGTCGCCGCGATGCACCTGCTGGCCGGTTGAATCCACATAGAGTTTCTCCACCCAGCCCTTGAACTTGGTGGTGACATCTGTGAGCGCAGTTTCGTCGAAATCCACCACCCCCACCGTTCGCACGGCTCGCCGCAACGGGCCGCGCGTCACCAGCCCAGTGCGCAGGTCCATGTTCTGCATCGTGACCGGGTCAATCGTAATGGCGGAGGACTCCGCCGTGGCGGCTTCGTCCTCATACACCGGCGCCATGTCCATCCCCATGCTGTCCTTGGCCGGGCCAGGACTGACTTCGCCCGGGTTCATGGTGGACTTGTAGTATTTGGCTTTGCGTTCGGCCGCGGGGGCCTTCGTGGCGGCCTGTTTGCGGACGGGCGTCAGCTTCATGCCGCAGATCGGGCAGTTGCCGGGCTTGTGTTCGATAACCTGCGGGTGCATCCCGCACGTGTAGAGCTGATCCTCTTTCGCCCCGGCAGCGGGGCCCGGCTCGCCGCCGCAACCGGTCAAAAAAAGAGCTGCGCCGCCCGCAACGGCCAGCAGCAGCCCGAGGAGTGCAATAAGTTTGATGCCTTTTCTCTGCAATTTCATAACTCAGCTTCTCGCATTGGTTTCGGATTTCACGGTTCGGGTTTCCCCTCTCTCACATGCCTCCCTTAGTCCTCCGGGACGCGGACGAACCGCCGGGAAGCATTCCATTCGCCCCCATGTCTCCGGTTGGGGCCGTGGCCGGCACGGCCATCGCGCCCATCCCCGCGCCGGACGGCGGCATCCCTTGGACGATGAGCGAGAGTTCGGCGCGGGAAAGCTCGCGTTGGGTGCGGGCCTCGACGAGGTCGAGGCCGAAGCGTAACAGGGTCTGTTCGGCATCGGTGAGATTGAAAAAGTCGATCTGGCCGGCGAGATAGCCGGAGCGGGCCACTTCCAGGGAGGAGCGCTGCTTGGGGAGCAACTGGTCTTGTAGCAGTTGCAGGGTGCGGCTCGCTTCGCGGTATAGGAAGGCTTTCTCGGCGACGACCACCGCCAGCGTGATCTGCTCTGCCGAGAGACGCGCCTCGCCTGCGCGTTTATTGGCCTGCGCCTGGGCGACTTCCGCCGCCAGCTTGTCGCGCCAGAGGGGAATCGCGACCGTGCTCCACGGACGATAGAGCGTCGGACTCATCTTCGCATCCGCCATCAGCCCCACGCTGGCATCGGGCAGGCGCGCCTTGTAGGCCTGGGCAATGGCGGCGTCCGCGGCACGCACGTCGGCTGCCATGCCTTTGAGGCGCGTGTTCTGCGCCAGGGCCAGTTCGAGCAGTTTGTCGGAGGTCACATCCAATGGCGTGGACTCGAGGCGCTGCGGGACGGGTGGCGCGGCTTGATCGGCGCCGAGGCCCAGGGCGGCTTTGAACTGGGCCAGCAACGCACCGCGGGAGTCTTCGAGGCTGGCGATGTCGGTTTCCACCCGGTCTTGCTCGATTTGGGCGCGCAACACGTCCTGCAAGGTCACTTTGCCGACTTCGTTCTGTGCCCGGGCGAGTTTCGCCAAGTCGGTGAGCAAGGTGAGGGTCTCCCGGTTGACGCGGATTTTCTCTTGCAGGAAGTAAAGCTGGTAGTAAGCGCGCTCGACGGCGTAGGCGCTTTGGAGGCAGGCGGTTCTGAACGCAAAGTATTGCGCCTGGCTCTCGGCGGCGGCCACGGCGCCGGCGGCCCGCAGCTTGCCCGCGCCCGGAAAACTCATCATCAAGCCCGGCATGAGCGACGTGACGACTTGCTGGATGTCCATTTGGAAAGTCAGTTGGGGGTCCGGCCGCGAGCGCGCCACCGTGATCCGCTCGACGGAGGCCAGCCAGTCAAAATACGCTGCCTCGACCTGCGGCTGGTTCAGCAGGGCATAGGTGAGGAAATCGCCGAGGCTGGAGCTGGTCGTCAGCGCCGGCAGCTCGGGCTTTCGGCCCTCGGGCCGGTAAGAGCCGGCGACCGCCTGGACCTGGCGCCGCGCTTCTTTCTCGCCCTGGGTGAGCGTGCCTTTGCAGCCGGCCAACAGCACGAGCAAAATCAATATCACAAATGTCTTCATAGCTAAGGGAATTCATTGAGTGCAGTTACGGCAGAAAGCGGCCGCAATGCGCCTGCACGGTACACACTACGGGCGTGGCGGGAAAAAGATCAGATCAGAAGCGTGCAGTTCTGCTGATAGAGAGGGGGTGCCGCGGCGCGGCGTGACAATGATGCCGGAGGGGAGAACGCTGCCGTGGCGGGTTGGGGCAGCACGAACGCCAGGCTGGCGGGGGCAAATAGAAGGAACTGGAGCGAATGCGCCGCCCGGGCAGCCGGCGCGGTCGGGAGTGGCTGTGGACGAGGCGCCGTTTTGCACATGCAGCAATTCGCTTTGCCGCAATGACAGCACGAGCAGGCCGAGCGGCCTGCTGCGGCCGGGGCCACCTGCGCACAGACGGATGGGGCGCTTTGCGCCCAAACCAGCGTCACACTGAACAGAATGGCCAACAGCCGTTTCACACTTGTTTTGAAGCAGTTACCGGGCCGGGCAGCGTCTAAGATTTGGCCTTTTTGGCCTTTGCTTCGGCCTCGTCAATCATCTTGAGGTACTTGGCCGGGTCCTTATTGAAGTCTTTGAGGCACCCTTTGCAGCAAAACTTGATCTCACGCCCCTTGTAGGCATAGACGAACGGCTCGCCCATTTCGCCGAGTTTGTCGCCGGACACAACACAGGTCTTGAGCGTGTAAGGCTTAAGTTTCACGGTGTTCGTATCGCCGGCGACGGCGGTCGAAGCCGCCGCGCAAAGGGCGACGAACAGAACCGCCACGAGCAAGGGTTTGCGTGTTTTCATAGTCTGTTAACGTTCACCTTCATTATACGCCAGCGCGGCACAAATTGCTCAAGAATTCTTTGGAAAACTGTAATTCCTCAGTGAAGGCGGGCGGAGTCGGCGGAGCGCGGACATTCCTGTCCGCTGCCGCTTGCGAAAGCCAGCCGGCCTCGGATTCGCCGCCGGGTCGCCCGAAGGCCGTTGCTGCGGACAGGAATGTCCGCGCTCCGTCCGCCGTGACTGACCAGTTACGGAAAACTGCCAACCCCCGCCAACCCGGATATTCCCGGCTCCACACGAAATGCCGGATGAGCCCGCAATCTTGAGAGCGGATGCAGCAGTCTGGTGTTGGGTCACCAACTCCGGACTTGGCATCCCTCGCACTTTTTCTTACTGTGGCCGTGTGATAGGGTTCTTGAGATTAGTGGGCATTTTGAATGCGGCGGTGTGGTTTGGCGCCGCGATTTTTTTCACTTTCGGAGCCGGCCTGGCCCCCTTTTCCCAGGAGATGAAGACCCTGCTGGGCCCGAAGAATTACCCTTATTTCTCCGGTGCCATCGCCCAGATCCTTATCGCGCGCTACTTTCATTTTCAGCTCGCCTGCAGCCTGGTTGCGGTCCTGCACCTGGTTGCGGAATGGCTTTATCTCGGCAAATTCCCGCAGAAACTCCAGGTCGGGCTGTTGATCGGGCTGTGTTCAGCCGCCCTCCTTGGCGGCTATTGGCTCCAGCCCCGGTTGCAAGCCTTGCATGCCACCAAATATGGGGTCAACACCCGGCCTGAGATTCGCGAAGCCGCCGATCGATCCTTTAGGGCTTGGCATGGGGTGTCCCAGGTGGTAAACCTGCTGCTGGTCGGCGGGCTCGCCGCCTATTTGTGGCGCGCCGCCAATCCTTCTGATCCGACCCGCTTCGTGAGTGCGGTAAAGTTTACGACGCGGTGAAGCTTGGAGGGGGGGTTGACAATCGGTTATTGTCGCCCACCTTATATTTAGCGTTAGGTTATTAAATTGGGCTGCCTTGAGGGAAGCCCGCAGTGAGAAAGTATATGATTTCGAATGACCGTCCACCGCCTTATGGCAACCGTCCTCACGACGACCGTGCTTCCCGTGCTCCCAGGCCGCCGGTCAATGAAGAGACCCTGAAGTCGGCCAAGATCCAGATCGAGCGGAAAACCTTTGTGCTCGCCCTGAAGGAGAATTTGCGCGGTCGCTTCCTTCGCATCACCGAAGACGTCGGAGGCCGGCGCGATACCATCATTATCCCCGCGCCAGGTCTGGAAGATTTCAGAAAGCTCCTGGACGAAATGGTTAAAGCCGCCATCGAAACCCCGCCCAAAGCGGAGTAGAATTTCCGCGGGGGTTTGTCGCGCTCGCAAGGGAGCGGCCTTCGTCTTCCGGGGGGTGGAAGTGTGAATGGCTCCTCACGCCCTGGCGGGGGCGCGCTTTCTCGCCTTGACGCGGGGCGCATCGCCCCAAAGCGTTTCCAAATCGTAGCGTTCCCGCACGTCCTGGCGCATCACGTGCACGATCACATCGAAGTAGTCGAGCACGATCCAGGCCGCCTTCAATGTCCCATCGATCGCCTGGGGTCGCAGATGGTGGTCCTCACGCAACCGGTCCGTGATTTCATCGACAATCGCCCGCAGATGTGGCTCGCTCGCGCCGGCCGCGATTACGAAGTAGTCCGTGACCGACGACAACTCACGAACATCAAGGATAACGATGTCTTCCGCCTTTTTATTGTCTGCCAGCTCGCGGCAGAGCAACGCCAGTTTTCTTGAATCCATCTAGTGCAATAATGGCCCGGGCCGGTTCAAAGATAAAGCCGATTATTGCAAATCGCCTCGGCCACGCTGTCCGGGACCAGATGGTCAATCGGCAAGCCGGCTTTTACTCGCGCGCGAATCTGCGACGAAGCAACGCCCAGCGGGAAGCCGGCCAGCCATCGCCCGCGAAAGGGCGCGGGAAACGGCGCCTCCGCCTCTCCGGGCCGGGGAATCACTACAAACTCGACCAGCCGCGCCAGTTCTTCCGCCGCGCGCCACTTCGGCAACTGGGACAGGTGATCCGCGCCAATCAAGTAGAAGAGCCGCGCCTCGGGAAAGCGGCTCGCGTAATCGCGCACGGTGTCGATAGTGTACGAAACGCCGCCGCGTTGGATTTCCTGCTCGTCGAGGTCGCACCACGTCTTGCCCGCCAGCGCCAGTCGCAGCAGGCGCAAACGCTCCGGGGCCGGGGTTGGCTGGCTGTCCGGCTTGAATGGCGATTGCGCCGCCGGAATGAAGACCAGCCGTGCCAGCTCCAGTTCCTCCCGCGCCGCCTGCGCCACCAGCAGATGACCCAAATGGACCGGATCAAACGAACCGCCAAATAGACCTATGCGCTGCATTGTGTGTTTTGGTTGCTGACTCAACAGCACTGCTTGATGCCCTTGAATCGTTTCTCGGCCACCTCGACGTAAATCCGCGCGCTCGCCTGGCGCGACTGGCTTCCGTTCATTTCCGCCGGTCGCGCCCCTGGCCCGTGCTCGCACTCGCACAGTATCGCCGCCTGGCGGGCTCGTTCCATCTCCGCCTCGCCCGACAGCTCTTTCGCGAGGGCAAACGCCACCGTCACTACGCCGGCAAGGTGGAGCGGCCGGGATTCGGCTACGGCATACTCCGGGAGCCAAACGGGCTCGGTCTCGCACAACACCGCCGGCTTGCGGCGGGCCAGCAACAGGACCCACTCGCGCACGCTGAACAAAACAATCGCCGCGACCAACAGCAAAAACCCCGCGGCCGCGGCTGCATCGAGAAGATTATTAAAGCGAAGGACTTCATTCGTGTGAAGTGCTTTCTCGGCCCGCTCGACGGCCCCAGGCTCTCCGGCTGCCTTTGATTCGGCCAACGCTTGCTCCAGCGAAGGCGTCTTCCCGCTCAGGACATTCGCCTGTGCGAGAAATCCAATGCGCGGGTCCGGATGCCAAATCTTCTGCGCGCCTGCCGTTACCGTCACCGCCAGCAGCCACGCCAGCGGTATCAGTGTGATGAGCGCGAACGCAGGTGAGATTGTCTCTAGGCTGCCGGTTTGGGAGGGCGAGCGTCCTCGCGAGCCCTGATTTCCGGAAACATTTGGGCTCGCGAGGACGCTCGCCCTCCCTGGTTTGGATTCTGAGACGGTCTCAAGTCCGCCGGCCCTCGACACTGGCTGCAGCGCCATCTTCAATATAATCGTCGTCCCGAGACAAAGACCGATCGCCGCCAGCATTTGGTTGGCGATGCCGAACAGCGGCCACAGCGAATTGACGCCGCCCAGCGGATCGCGCACACCTTGAATCAGAAAATACCCCCAACCGCTTACCAAGAGCACGCTGGCCAGCACGTTGGCGCCCGTATTCTTCGTTTCGCCCAGCGGCTTCCACAGGGCGCCCATAGCATCCTGGAGCAGGTAGCGCCCCGCGCGCGTGCCGGCATCGATCATGGTCAGGATGAACAGCGCCTCGAACATGATCGCGAAGTGATACCACAGGTCCAGCCAGCGGCCTCGCGTCACCTTGGAGAATATGGTGGCCATGCCCGCCGCCAGCGTGGTGGCCCCGCCCGTGCGGCTAAAAAGGGTCTTTTCCTTAACCTCGGTCGCCAGGCGATCCATGGCGTCGGCGCTCACAACCAGGCTCGACCCGGTGGCCTGCAGCCTTTGAGTGATGCTGGCGGCCCGGGCGGCGGAATTGGCGCCGGTGCTCGGGACGTTCATGCCGAAATAGACGCCCGGCTCCATCGTGCAGGCGGCAATGAGCGCCATGATCGCCACCAGCGACTCGAGGCACATCGCACCATAGCCTACCGGCCGCGCATACGATTCGCGGGTCAGCATTTTGGGCGTGGTGCCGCTGGCGATCAGGGTGTGGAAGCCGGAAATGGCTCCGCAGGCAATGGTGATGAAGCAAAAGGGAAAAACCTTGCCGGCGATGACCAGCCCGGAGCCGTCCACAAACCGGCTGATGGCCGGCATCTTCAGATTCGGCAGCACGATGAATATCCCAAACGCCAGGGCGAAGATCGTGCCGAGCTTCATGAACGTGCTCAGGTATCCGCGGGGCGCCAGCAGCAGCCACACCGGCAACACGCTCGCCGCCAGGCCGTAGAGAATGATCGCCCACGCCAGCGTGAGGTCGCGCAACCCGAACACCTTGCTCAGCTCCGGACTCTCGTGAATCAGCTTTCCGCCCCAGACCGCCAGCAACAGGCAAACCACCCCGATGACCGAGGCCTCCCTGACTTTGCCCACCCGCCCGAAGCGCAGGTAGCAGCCCATGAACAGCGCAATCGGAATCGTCGCGCCGACCGTGAACAACCCCCACGGGCTTTCCGCCAGCGCCTTCACCACCACCAGCGCCATCACCGCCAGCATAATAATGATGATCGCCAGGATGGCGAACAGAGCGAGGTAGCCCGCTGTCGCGTTCAACTCCTCCTTCACCATCTGGCCGAGGGATTTGCCGTCGCGGCGCAGCGACGCGAACAACACGACGAAGTCCTGCACCGCCCCGCCCAGCGTCACGCCGATCAATATCCACAGCGTCCCCGGCAGGTAGCCGAACTGCGCGGCCAGCACCGGCCCCACCAGCGGGCCGGGGCCGGAAATCGCGGCGAAGTGCTGCCCAAAGACGATCCACTTGTTCGTCTTCACGAAGTCCTTGCCGTCATCATGGACTTCGCATGGTGTCGCCCGCCGGTCGTTGAGGGCCAGCACCCGCGCCGCCAGCCACTTCGAGTAAAACCGGTATCCAATGGCGTAACTGCACAGCGCGGCGATGAGGATATAAGCCGAGTTGAGTTGCTCGCCGCGATGGAAGGCCAGCGTCGCGTAAGCCCACGCCCCCGCCACCGCGAGCAAAGCCCACCACAGGTTGGCCAAAACTCTCTTCATTTCGCGCCCTCTAAATACCCGCTTTCGGCAAAAGCTGCCAAGCGAAGAATCAGGCCCTGACTCGCGCTACCGTCGCTGAAACTTTTTTCATTTTCGGCCTTGACTTCTTGCGGAAGGCCTGCCATACTATGCGAAACTATAGGGTCTTTGTCGCGCTGACCCCGGCCGGCCCGCTCCCGGAAGCCGCCCCGCCGGAGGTCCACCCGGCACCGACCCCCGCGAACCGGAGGTGATCCGGCCCTCGCTCCGTGGTAGCGTGCAGTCCCCTGCGCGCCGTCTGTTCATCTGGAAGAACTGCCCCCGTAACCGCCGTCTGCGCTGCTGCCGTGCTCATTAGAATAGTCGCACCCCCTGCTGGCCCCGGGCGGCTGGCACCCCAACAAGGGGTGCGACAGCGGAGTGACCCACCGGCCAATGTGTGCTCGAAGCACTATGCGTAATGACGGGTGTGGTCCGTTGTCCACATCGTGCGACCGAGCGGGGCAAAGACGAAATTACGGACGCGGGCAGGCTGGCATAGAGCAACTTACGGGTGATGTGAGCATTGATTCCCCCGCAGACCCCGGCTACGCTCGGCGCATGGGCACCCTCTACTACGGCGACAATCTCGACATCCTCCGGCGTTATTTCAAGGACGAGACGGTGGACCTCGTCTATCTGGACCCGCCGTTCAACTCCGCCCAGACCTACAACGCCTTCTTCCACGAGAAGGACGGCACGGAGGCCGCCAGCCAGATTCACGCGTTGACAGCACTGAGCGTTTGCCTCTAAGTTCTACTTCCCATGGCCCAAACATCGAGCCTTCTATCTGACCTGAACACCCATGTTCGTGAAGCAGTGAGGTTTTATTGGCGCACGCGTACCCATCAACTCGAACGCCAACAGAGTGCAGGCGGAAGAGACCAGGGGGCGCGGTCGGCGGTGGCCGGCGGTGCGCAGATGGATGGGTTCATCGGACTTCTCACCAATCTTGTGGTCGAGGCGGGAGTTGACAAAACCAACGTGTTCTATCAGCAGGCGCTGGAACTGCCAGGCTACTTTCGGCCAACGAAAAAGTGGGATTTCCTGGTAGTCGTCAGGCAGCAGCTTGTTGCTGCATTGGAGGCCAAATCCCAAGTTGGCCCGTCCTTTGGAAACAACTTCAACAATCGGACGGAGGAGGCCATGGGCAGTGCACTCGATCTCTGGACAGCCTACCGAGAGAAAGCGTTTGGCACCGGGACGCGCCCCTGGCTGGGGTATATCTTTCTGCTCGAGGACTGCCCGAAGTCGAGGGCTGGGGTGGGGGTGCAGGAGCCGCATTTCAATGTCTTTCCTGAATTCAGGAACGCCTCCTATGCGAGACGTTACGAGCTTTTCTGCCGGCGGCTGATGCTTGAGCGTCACTACGACTGCTCAAGCTTTCTGATGTCGGAAGCTGTCGCGGGCCTCGAGGGGGAATACTCGGAGCCGGCAGCGGACCTCAGCTTCCAGAAGCTCGCGAACTCGCTCGCCGGGCATGTGGCTGCCTATTCCGGGCGAATCAAACAGTTATGAATTACACCACCACCGCCACCCAGCCCCGCGGGCTGTCCCTTGAGCACCGACCGACGAGCCACAAGCTGATCCAAGGCGACGCACGCAACCTCTCTTTCATTCCGGACGCGTCGGTACATCTCGCGGTCACTTCACCCCCTTACTGGACCCTCAAGCGGTACAATGAGACCGAGGGACAGCTCGGTCATGTGGCGGATTACGAACAGTTCCTCAAGGACTTGGAAAGGGTTTGGCGCGAGGTTTTTCGCGTGCTGGTCCCTGGCGGACGCTTGGTCTGCGTGGTGGGCGACGTATGCCTGTCGCGCAAGGAAACCGGACGCCATCGAGTTGTCCCGCTTCATGCCGACATCTGCGTCATCTGCCGCAGGCTCGGGTTTGATAACCTTAACCCGATCATCTGGCACAAAATCTCGAATGCCTCTTACGAAGTCGAAAACGGCTCGAAGTTCCTCGGCAAACCTTATGAGCCGAACGCGATCATCAAGAACGACATCGAGTTTATCTTGATGGAGCGCAAGAGCGGCGGTTACCGGCAGCCCACGGAGGAGCAGCGCCGCCTGAGCATGATTCCGAAGGAGAAATTTGATCGCTGGTTCCAGCAGTTCTGGAATCTCTCAGGCGCTTCAACCAAGGACCACCCGGCGCCGTTCCCTCTGGAGTTGGCCTCCCGTCTTGTCCAGATGTTCTCCTTCGTCGGAGACACGGTGCTGGACCCGTTCTGCGGAACCGGCACGACAATGGTCGCAGCGCTCAAGACCGGCCGCAACAGCATCGGGGTCGAGCTCGACACCGAGTACTGCCGCATGGCTGCTTCACGGCTGATGAACGAAAACACGTCTCTCTTCTCAAAGGCCGATTTCCAAATTCAGCTTCATTCGGTATCGGCCGACCACGTCGCCGCCGGGGCATTGCAGGAAACCTCGCCTCCCTACCGTGCGAAACAGGGTCTGCGAAAATCGCGTACTAGGAAGAGCGTGCCATAGCGGGAACCAACATGGTGGCCAAAGCCGCCAGCACGGAGTTCTACACGCACAAGATGAACGAGCAGCGGTATCCCCGGCTGCAATTGCGGACGGTGAAGGAATTGATGGTGGGGAAGGGCATCGAGCGCCCGTCGAATGTGGCCGCTCTGGACGAGACGTTCAAGAAGGCGCCGGAATCCAAGAAGAAGCTGGGGCACCAGAAGGAGTTTGGGATGTAAAGCGGGCGGGCGGGGGCAATGGGCGCGGCGGGGCAAAACCGCAACTGAAGAAGTTAAATGGGATGAATGAGGAGAGCGGCAGGAGGACGGACACGGACTAACACGGACGGATACGGAGCAGAAAGTGGGTGAAAGGTGCGAAGGGGGTGAAAGGGCTAAACTTCTACCGCTTCTCCCGGTTTGGGCTGGATGATCTTAATCTTCGGGTGGCGGGCCTTGATCTGCGCAGCGAACCAATGGCGCGAATCGTCCTCGCCGTGGCTGAGGAGGACGACGCGCGGCTCGACTTCACCGACGAAATCCAGCAGGTCGTAGCGGTTGGCGTGGGCGGTGAGATCGAAGTCCTCGACTTCGCACCGGCGAGCGACTTTGCCGGCGCCGGGGCCGAGGAGGAAGGGTTCGCCCGGCCGGGAGGCTTTGAGGCGGCCGCCCGGGGTGTCGGGGTCGGCGTAGCCGACGAAGAAGATGGCGTGGCGTTCGTCGCCGATCATGCGCTGCGCGAGGTTGTAGGAAGCGGTGTGCTCGCTCATCATGCCGGCGGTGATGACGAAGAGGCGGGCGCCAGTGAGTTTCATTTTCTCGACCTGGCTCTGATCCAGCACGACGAGGTTCAGCGCGTCGTGCAATTGAAGGTTGGGAAGCTGGCGGTGGGTGCGGTGGGATTCCAGGTCGTAGATTTCGGTGAAAACACGGCCCAGGCCGCCAATATGAATGGGCTGCGGCTTGAGTTTACCTTCGCCTATCATGATGGCGAGCAGCGCCAGGATTTCCTGAGTGCGGCCCAGGGCAAAGGCGGGAATGAGGACAGAGCCGCGGCGCTGGAGCACGCGCAGGATGGCGTTGCTGAGGCGTTCGATTTCCCCTGCCCGCGAGAAACCGGGCGCGAGTTCGCGGTTGCCGCGCGTCGTTTCCATGATCAGCACGTCCGCTTTCACGTCTTCGAACCGGGCGCCTCGCAGGATGGTCTGGTCATGGAAACAGACATCCCCGCTGTAGAAAAGGGTTTCCTTCCGGCCGCGGACCATGATTCCGGCGGAGCCGAGGGCGTGGCCGGCGTCGTAGAATTCCAGGGTGGGCGAGAGGAAGCCGGCCCGGGTTTTGTGAAAGGAGGCCCAATCCACCTCGCGGTTGTATTTGAACCCTTGGAAGCGCGGGAGGAGCGCATCGACTTCGTCGTGGCTGTAGAGGGGATACTCTTTGAGGCCCAGCTCGTCGCGCTGGCGCTTCATGACGTTGACGGAGTTGTGCAGCACGCGTTCCACAAGAAAATAGCTCAGCTCGGTCATCAGGACATGAGCCTGGGGGAAATAGCGCAAGGCGACCGGCAGCGACCCGACGTGATCGTGATGGCAATGGGAGATGGCAATGGCGTCCAACTCCTCGTTCTTAATCAAGTCATAGCGCGGCAAACCGCCCCGGCCCTCGATCCGGGGATGCGTGCCGGCGTCCAACAGGAGCCGATGTCCCTCCATTTCGACGAACCAGGCGGTGGCGCCAATGGCCGTGTCCGGGTTCAGATTGATGATCCTCATTTCAGCAGGCTATAGGTGGCCGGCAAGTCAAACTGCTGGGCGTCGGGTTTGGCGAACCGGACCTGGGTGAAGCGCATCCGCACCGTGCTTTGCTTCTCCTTGATCTCGATTTGGAGCGGGAAGTCTTTGAGGTCAGCGGCGTTCCAGGTGATGGCTCGGAGGACCGGCCACTGGTCGTTCTTAACCACCACCTTGTTTTTGACGCAAGCATGGCCCTCGATGGTTTCCTTGCCCAGCGCGTTCTTCTCCAGCGTCAGCCCTTTTTCGATCGTCTCCCCCTCCCCTTTGGAAAGGGGCATGCTCAGGTAACTCTGAGTGCCGGGATAGAGGACATACGTGGTCCCTTTGTCGGGGCGGAAAACACTGATGACATGGTCCATGCCCGCTTGCTTCAGCTTGGCAACGGCGCTGGCCGGCAGGTTCTTGGCCTGCACTTGGGCCACGTTGATCTCAATGCGGACCTTGCCCTCGAGGAGAGCAAAATCCATCGGCATTCGCACCGTCTCCTTCTCGGACTGGTCGAACGCCCGTGCCTCGACTTTGGCGGTAAAGGCCCCGGCGGTTCCGAAGAGTTTTACGAACGCCGTGTTAATACTGAGCGGCGCCCCGCCGGCAGGCGCCTGAGCGACCGCCGCGCTGCCCGCCAGCACGGCCAGGGAGAGAACCCCCCAAAACTTCAACGCGCCTTGCGCCGCCGGGAGCCGCGCCTTTAATGCAAATGTCTTCATGTGACAAAGGTTGCGGGAATATACGCGTCCGGTCCACTAACAACAGCAGAAACTCAGGGCCGCTTTTGATTTGGCAGTTGAACGGGTCCGGCGTAAGATTGTCTCACGAGCATGGCATACCTGGAAAAGACCTCGCGGGTCAGGACGCGCACTGGATGCGGGCGGAGATTGTTTGCCCTGGTTTTTCTCCTGCACTGGGCGCTCCCCCTGCCGGCACAGAAGGTCCCGGTCGTCGAGCAAGACTTGGCCAACGGGATGCGGCTGCTGCTGGTCGAGCGGCACGATGAGCCGACCGTCGCGGGCGGGTGGGTCGCCCACGTCGGCAGCTCGAACGAACGGCTGGGCATCACCGGCATCGCGCACCTCTTCGAGCACATGATGTTCAAGGGGACCCCGGCCATCGGCACCAAGGATTACCAGAAAGACCGGGAAATCATCGCCGCGCAGGAACGCATCCGCGATGAAATGCGCCTCGAAGAACGCAAGACGCGCGCCGAGTATCGCCGGGGCGCCATTGACGACCTGCTCAAGCCGGAGAACAAGACCGCGCGCTATCGCGAGTTGGAAAGGGAGTTCAACCGGCTCATCACCGAGCAGCGCGACATCCTAGTCAAGAACGAGTTCGACCGGATTTACAGCGGGGCGGGTGGTTCGGGCATGAACGCCTTCACCTCCGAGGACATGACGGCTTATTTCGTCACTGTGCCCGCCAACAAACTCGAGCTGTGGATGTGGATGGAATCCGAACGCATCCTGCACCCGGTCTTCCGCGAGTTCTATGCCGAACGCGACGTGGTCTTCGAGGAACGGCGGATGCGGACCGATTCCACCCCGCTGGGCAAGTTCCAGGAGGAGTTCGTGGCCATGTTCTGGGAATCCTCCCCCTACGCCTGGCCGACTCTGGGCTGGCCCTCCGACATCCCGGCCATCTCCAAAGCGCAGGCGGACGAGTTCTACGGGATTTATTACTCGCCGCAGAACATCACACTGATTCTCGTTGGCGACTTTGACCCCGCCAAAGCCGAGGCGCAGGCCCGGCAGTATTTCGAGCGCATCCCGCGCGGCCCGAAAACTCCCCCGGACGTGGCGACGCTCGAAGTCAAGCAGCTTGCCGAGAAGCGCATGGTGGCCGAGGCCGAAACCAACCCGCAGGTGGACATCCTCTGGCATACCGTGCCGTTCCGGCATCGCGACTCGTATGCGCTGGACATCCTGAGCGAGCTTCTGGCCACGCGTACCGGACGGCTCTACAAAGGGCTGGTGTTGGGCAGCGGAGTGGCCACCGAAACGTATGCCGAGCAATCCTCAATGAAATGGGATGGCTTCTTCGACGCCGGCGGCGAGGCCAAAGAGGGGCACAGCCCCCAGGAAGTCGAGCAGGGCATTTACGACAACCTCGAGAAGCTGAAACAGGTGCTGGTGCCGCCCGAAGAATTACAGAAGGTGAAGAACAATTTCGCCGCTGCGGAGTATCGCCGGCTCTCGTCCAATTACCCCATCCTCATGCACCTGATTCAAAATGACGGCGAAGGCGATTGGCGCGAGATCAACGAGGCCGGTCCGAAGATTCAGGCCGTGACGGCGGCTGACGTCCAACGCGTGGCCACCAAGTATTTCACCAAAGAAAACCGGGCCGTAGCCATCTACACGCGCAAGCCCGGCACGTCCACGCAGAAGGAACCTGCACAGGAGAGGCAATGAACGAGGCGCTTGTGGAAATCCGAAACCCGAAACCCGAAACCCGAAGGAAATCCGAGGGCCGAACTCCGAACACAAACCCTGCCCAACACGCCGCGTGGCCATTCGAATTTCGGATTTCGGGCTTCCTTCGGGTTTCGGGCTTCGGATTTCGGGCCTTTCGCGCCGCACTTGGTGCGGCTGCGCTGTTTGCCACTTTCCATCCCGCTCCTCTTCCGGCCCAGTCCGCCATCCCCGACCGTCCCGAAAAACTCACCTATCCCCCGCTGGTCTATGAGCCGCCGGCGCCGGAGAGATTCCGCGTCCAGCTCAAGAACAGCCCGGTGGCCTATGTGGTGCCGGACCGCGAGCTGCCGCTGGTTAACATTGTCGTCTATGCCCGCGCCGGCTCGTATCTTGAGCCTGCCGGCAAAGAGGGCCTGGCCGACCTCACCGGCTACCTGCTGGCCCGGGGCGGCACAAAACCCAGGACCGCCGAGGACCTCGAGGAGCGCCTGGCGTTTCTGGCCGCCCAACTCAACTCCGGCATCGGCGAAAACCAAGGCAGCGTCAGCCTGAACCTGCTCTCGAAAGACCTCGACGAGGGCCTCGCCCTCCTGCGCGAGGTCTTGACCGCGCCCCGGTTTCAGGACGACAAGATCGCCCTGCGCAAACAGCAACTGCTCCAGGCGATGAAGGAGCGCAATGACGAGTCCGAGGCCATCGAAGAACGCGAGCGGGGCTTTCTGGCCTTCGGCGAGCCGTTCTGGGCCAATCACCACTCGACCGCCGCCTCCGTGGACTCCCTCCAGCGCGCCGACCTCGAGCAGTTCCACCGCCAATGGTTTCATCCTGCCAACTTTATCGTCGCCGCCAGCGGCGATTTCGACCGCGACCTTATGGTGCAAAAGCTCGAAGCCCTCTTCGCGAACTGGCCGTTCGCGGGCGCCGCGCCGCCCCCCATTCCGACCAATACCACTTTCGCCGCGACCGGCGTTTACCTCGTGGATAAGGACGTCAACCAGGGCCGCGTGGCGATGATGCTCCCCGGCATCCTGCGCGACAACCCGGATTACTTCGCCGTGGTCGTCATGAACGACATTCTCGGCGGCGGCGGCTTCACCTCTCGCATCATGAACCGCGTGCGCTCCGACGAGGGCCTGGCTTACGACGCCCATTCGATTTTCCAGGGCGGCATCTACTACCCGCTGACGTTCACCGCCGGCTTCCAATCCAAGTCGCGCACCGTCGCCTATGCGGCCTCGCTCGTGCTGGACGAGATGAAGAAGATCACGTCCGCGCCCGTGACGGACAAAGAGTTGCAGGTCTCCAAGCGTGGGTTTATTGACCGCTTCCCGCGCACCTTCGCCACCAAGTCCCAAATCGCGAACACCTTTGCCCAAGACGAATTCACCGGTCGCTACGCCAAACAGCCCGACTACTGGAAAACCTACCGCTCCCGCCTCGAAGCCGTCGGCCCGGACGACGTCCTGCGCGTCGCGCAGAAATACCTGACCCCCGACAAACTCGTCATCCTCGTCGTCGGCCAAAAGGACCAGATCCTCCTCGGCCACCCCGATCACCCCGTCAAGCTGACGGAACTGGCCGGCGGCCGGTTGACCGACTTGCCCTTGCGCGACCCGCTGACCATGAAACCCCTCAGCCCCTCCGCGAGCGTCAAGCCCCCCTCCCAGTAGTTGCTGCTGACGCAGCAGTGGAGTCGTCAGGCAGGGTGCAGAATGGCAGCGGGCGTCTTTTCCAGAGCGGTCTTGGGCAGGCGGCCCAGGCGCACGGCGCGTTCGACGGCTTTGCGCGCGTAGTGATGATGCTCCCGAGCGCCGGCCAGCAGCCCCTCGACGCCGATGTCCGCGTCCAATTCCGGCCAATACACTGACGAGCCGCTGATCTCGAAGCGGTTGCGCTCCTCCGGCGTTGCGAGGGCGAGCGTCGGGTAGAAGGAGATCGGCACGCTAATGAACCGCCCGTCTTCCAGACGCAGCCCAAGCACTTCATCGTTCAACAGCACTTTGGAAATGAGTGGCGGCGTTTGCATGTTTATAGAGGACTTTAGCTCGAATGGCGGCCATGTTCAAGCCACCGCTCGACGATCTCCGCGCGCCGTTCCGTCACCATGCGGCGGATGTCGGTGACCTCGCTGGGGTTGAAGCCGTGATTGAATGCAAGGGTGAGGTCATCCAGCCAAAGCTTGCACTCGTGCCCAGCCTTAAAGACATGCACATGAATCCTCTCGGCCAGGTCGTAGCTGTAAAAACTGACCCGATAGCCATTCTGGATGAACACCGTCGGCATGTGGAAGAAGAGGTTAGCCTGAGCCTGCGGAACCGCTCAATCAGAAAAACGTCACGCCGGGCGCTTCTGGAAATCTGGAAATCGGAAATGGATTTGACTCGCCCCACCGCTTGGGTATGCTCTGCGCCCCGAATCCGGAAGCAGAGCTTTTATGGCAAAACTGACAGTTAGAGATTTGAACGTGCGCGGCAAACGCGTCTTTATGCGCGTGGATTACAACGTGCCGCTGGAAGAAAAAGACGGCCAGATGGTCATCACCGATGCGACCCGCATCGTCGAGACGCTGCCCACCCTGCGGCTGCTCATCGGGCAGGGCGCCAAGCTGATTCTGGCGGCCCACTTGGGCCGGCCCAAAGGCAAGCGCGAGCCGTCCATGTCCCTGCGCCCGGTGGCGGCCAAGCTGGCGGACCTGCTCGGTTGCCCCGTGGCCTTCGCGGACGACTGCATCGGCCCGAAGGTCGAGCAGACCGTCAGCGTGATGAAGCCGGGTGACGTGCTCCTGCTGGAAAACGTCCGCTATTACAAAGAGGAAGAGGCCAACGACCCGGCGTTTGCCGAAAAGCTGGCCAAGGTGGCCGACGTGTATGTCAACGACGCCTTCGGCGCGGCCCATCGCGCTCATGCCTCGACCGAAGGCGTGGCCCGCGTGGTGGCCAAACGCGGCGGCCAGTGCGCCGCGGGCCTGTTGATGGAGCGCGAGCTGAAGTTTCTGGGCGAGGAGCTGGAAAAGCCGGCCCGCCCGTTCGTCGTCATCCTCGGCGGAGCCAAGGTCTCGGATAAGATTCAGGTCATTGACCGCTTGCTGGAAAAGGCCGATGCGCTGCTCATTGGCGGCGCGATGGCCTACACGTTCCGCCTGGCGCAGGGCTTCAAGACGGGCAAATCGCTTGTCGAACCGGATAAAACCGATATCGCGAAGGCGGCCCTGGCCAAGGCCAAACAGCGCGGGGTGAAATTCCTGCTGCCCGTGGATGATGTGGTCGCAGTGCCGGTCAAAACCGACAAACTGGACAAGAAGGGCAAGCCGGTCATAGAACCTGCGCGTCAACACCAACATGAACTGCCCGGATGACGCCGCCGGCCTCGACATCGGCCCGGCCACGGTAAAAGCGTACTGCGACGAAGTGGCCAAGGCCAGGACTATCCTCTGGAACGGCCCGATGGGCCTCTTCGAGGACAAACGATTTGCCGAAGGCACATTCGCCGTCGCCCGCGCGGTCGCCGAGGTAACGCAGAAAGGCGGCGCCAAGAGCATCATCGGCGGCGGCGACAGCGTAAAGGCGCTGAACAAGGCCAAGCTGGGCGACAAAGTGACCTTCATGAGCACCGGCGGCGGCGCGAGCCTGGAATTCCTCGAAGGCCAGGCCCTCCCCGGCGTGGCTGCCCTGAGCGACAAATGACAGCGACCGACAATTGATCACCAATCACCAATCACCGATTACCAATCACTAACTCCTCATGAACAAAGAGCGGAAACTGATTATTGCCGGGAACTGGAAGATGAACAAGACGGTCGCCGAGGCGCTCGACCTGGTGCGCAGCCTCAAGATCGATCTGGCCAACGTCAAAGAGGTGGACATCGTGGTCTGCCCGCCGTTCACCGCCCTGGGCGAGGTCTCGAAAGCGGTCCTCGATTCCAACCTCCGGCTGGGCGCGCAAAACATGAGCGAGCACAACGTCGGCGCCTACACCGGCGAAATCGCCGCCGTCATGCTCAAGGAATTCTCGGTGCGCTACGTCATTCTCGGCCACTCCGAGCGGCGGCAATACCAGAAGGAACCGGACGCGCTGATCGCCCGGAAAGCCCTGGCGGTCCACGCCGCCTCGCTCAAGCCGATTGTTGGAAACCCAGGTGCGCGGAAGCCTAGCCGGGTTGAACAAGGAGCAGATGGCCGAAACCATCGTCGCTTATGAGCCGGTCTGGGCCATCGGCACCGGTAAGACCGCCACGACCGCGCAAGCCCAAGAGGCCCACGCGTTCATCCGCGGGGTGCTGGGAAGAATGTTCGACGAAGCTGTTGCCCGGCGCGTCCGCATCCAATATGGTGGGAGTGTCAAGCCGTCCAACGCCCGCGAGCTGATGAGCCAGGCGGACGTGGATGGCGCCCTGGTGGGCGGAGCCTCGCTTGAAACGCGCAGTTTTGCTGACATCATTAAGAATTCGATCTAGAAAGAGTATATGGGTTTTCTAATTGGCCTTTTCACGGTAGTGATGGTGGTGGACTGCCTGGTCCTGATGTTTCTGGTGCTGATTCAGCTTCCCAAGAAAGACGCGGGCGCCGGCCTGGCGTTCGGCGGCGGCGCGACCGACGCCCTGTTTGGCGCGGGTTCGGGCAATGTCCTGACGAAGATCACCAAATATGCGGCGACGACCTTCTTCGCGCTGGCAGTGGTGCTCTCCCTAATGCAACGCACTTATCACACCCGGACCACCAGCGTGTTCGAGCAGAAGCTCCAGCAAAGCAGCCCTGCGCCGCTTATCCCCGCGACACCGGGCCCGCCCCCGTCCACCCCGCTGACATCGCCGCAGACACCGGCCCCCAAGCAGGCCGCAGTCCCCGGCACAAACACCCTGAGAATCGTGCCGCCGCCGGTGGAGGACACGAATCTGCCCATCGCCATCCCACTGGCTCCGGCGCCTGCGCCGCCGCCCAAGCAGTAGCTGCCGCACACATCAGGCAAACACTGCGCAAGACCATGCAAAACCAACTGAATCGGCGTCAATTCCTCAAAGCAACCTCGCTCGCCGCGCTGACGGCACCGCTCCTTCTCCATCCCGCCCGCGGTGCCTCTGCCCGGAAAGGTCCCAATGACCGCATCACCCTTGGCGTCATTGGCACCGGCACGCAGGGGCGTGGGCTTACGAACAACTTTCTGGCGATGCCCGATACCCAAGTGGTGGCAGTCTGCGACGTTGACACCACGCGGCGGGATCACCACCGGAAGATGGCCGATGAGTTCTATACCATTAAGGGAAACACGGAATTCAAGGGCTGCACGGGCTACAAGGATTTTCGCGACTTGCTCGCGCGCCGGGATATCGACGCGGTCGTGATTGCCGTGCCCGACCACTGGCATGCCTACATCGCCATCGCAGCCTGTGAAGCGGGCAAAGACGTTTATTGCGAGAAGCCGCTCTCCTTAACCATCCACGAAGCCCGCGCCATGGTGCAGGCGGCCCGGAAATATGACCGGGTGTTCCAGACCGGCTCGATGCAGCGGTCGTCGAATGAGTTTCGCCAAGCGTGCGAATTGGTCCGCAATGGACGCATTGGCAAGGTCAAACAGGTCATCGTCGATGTGGGGCCGCCTTCGGTGCCGTGCGATTTGCCGGAAGAGCCAATGGAACCGGGCCTGAACTGGGACCTGTGGCTGGGGCCGGCGCCGCAGCGGCCCTACAACTCGGTGCTCAGCCCGCGCGGCGTGCATCAGCACTTCCCTGACTGGCGGAACTACCGCGAATACTCCGGCGGCGCGATGACGGATTGGGGCGCGCACCACTTTGACATCGCCCAGTGGGGACTGGGCATGGACGAGAGCGGGCCGGTCGAGATCATCCCTCCGGAAGACCCCAAAGCGACCCGGGGTGTGCGCTATCTCTACGCCAATGGCGTGGAGATGATCCACGGCGACAGCGGCGGGGTGCTGTTCATCGGCACCGAAGGCAAGATTCTGGTCAACCGCGGCAAGTTCGAGGCCACGCCGGCGTCGCTGGCCGAAGAGCCGCTCGGTGACAACGCGATTCGCCTCTACAAGAGCTACAGCCACACCAAGGACTTCCTGGACTGCCTGCGCAGCCGCAAGAAACCGATTTGCGACGTGGAGATCGGCTGCCGTTCGGTGACCGTCTGCCACCTCGGCAACCTCGCTTACTGGCACCATCGGCATTTGCGCTGGGACCCGGCCAAAGAAAGGTTCGTGGGTGACAAAGAAGCGAACCAATGGCTGGATCGTCCCAAACGCGGTCCCTGGAACGTGTAATGCGCCGGGCGTGCCGGGAAAGGCTGCCCCAACGGCCACCGGCGGGAATAAGCCCACGCAGCCTCGGCGTCATTACCGCGAACTGCGTTAACTCCCTCTTTCCCGCTTGGGTAAGGTTTTCCCGTGAGTCAACGCGCCCTGGCCGAGTTGATCAAAACAGGACTTGCATTCCGGCAGGATTCCTTTAGTTTGTCCCCGCCTGCGAGAAAGCGAGCGTAGCTCAGTCTGGTAGAGCGTCACCTTGCCAAGGTGAATGTCGAGGGTTCGAATCCCTTCGCTCGCTCCATGTTTTCCTGAGGAAAACGCATACCCCCTCAGTTTTTGCTACGGTTTTGCTACAAAATTTCCGGGGTGCCACTGCGCTTGCCCTTCACCTGACGCACCC
>JBEKJO010000122.1:0-18635 GCA_050011195.1 Verrucomicrobiota bacterium
ATCTCGGGCAGAATGGGCACCCAGGGCATCAGGCCCTTCTTCGAGCGCTTGACATGAATCATATTCTCCGCCCAGTTCACCGCCTTCCACCTCGCCTTTAACGCCTCGCCGATCCGCGCCCCGGTATAGGCAAGATATTGGGTCAGGTCCGCCGGCTGCTGGCGCCCAGACTTCTCCATCCAATCCACGATCCGCGCCAGTTCAGGTGGAGTCGGAGCCATCTCGCGCCAATGGCGGATCCGGGATTTGTCGCTATAGGCACCGCGCTCACGAATCGGGTTCGTCTTGAGGCGGCTGCGGCGCGCGGCCAACGCCAGGGCGTTTGACAATGCCGTCAACTCAAGGTCAACCGCCCGGTCTCCGCCTCGAGTCCGTTTGGTGACTTGCTTGCTTCGCACCTTAAAAGTCGGGACGTAGCCGCCGGAGGCCCGCCAAGCGAAGTAGCGGTCGCAGTCGTCCAAGGTCAGGCGCGAGGCCAGCCTGCGGCCAAAAAACTCCCGCACCGGGCGCAAGCAGTATCTTTCATTCTGGATTGTGCGCGGGGATTTCGGTTCGAGCGACCGTTTTCGGATGATGGGGCAACCGGACTGGAGATAATCGTCAATCAGTTCATCCACTGTCACGCGCGGCTGCCGCAGCGTGCGGCCTTTTGACGCGATGCCGTCGGTTTCGTTCCGCTGTTTGCTGGCCCATGTCTCCTTCCACTTGCGGGCTTGGGCCAACTGGTTCGTTCCGGTATTACGCCAGGTGAGCTTCCCCTTGAGCCGAAGACACGCGTAGATCTTCTGGCCCTCGCGGGCGAGGCCCTCACCCAATGGTTCGGACGGCTGCCGCGCTCCAGGTCGACTTTTTCTTTTGCCCATATCGCCATTCGTGTTTGGCGGCATTCCTGGACGCGGCGCTGGTCGAGCCACAGCGGGCAGATGAAGGTTTACGGGGAAGAGACTCCATCAGCAATCAGAGACAAATAGCAGGCCGCTTTTCTCTGAACGGGGTTCAGAGCCCAAAGAATTCTCGCGCCGTTTTCGTAGTGGCCTCCGCCACCATCGGGACAGGTTTCCCAAGACAATCCGCGACCGCCTGCAGGACATAGGGCAGAAAGGCGGGTTCATTCCGGCCATCCTTCGGTTTTGTCGGCATCGTTCGCGGAACAAGGAACGGCGCGTCCGTTTCGATCATCAGGCGGTCCAGTGGAATCTCCCGGACCAGCTCGCGCAGGTGCGTTCCCCGGCGCTCGTCGCAAATCCAGCCGGTGATGCCGAGGTGCAACCCCATGTCCAGGTATCTCTTCAGTTCTTCGCGTGTGCCCGTGAAGCAGTGAAGCACAGCCGGAACGCTCTTCCTCACCGCGGCCAGGATTTCGCAGAATCGCTTTCGCGCATCGCGCTCATGCAAAAAGAGCGGCTTTTGCAATTCCTCTGCCAGCGCTACCTGTGCCTCGTACCACTTTTCCTGCTGCGGCCGTGGGGAGAAATCTCGATTGAAATCCAGACCGCATTCGCCGATCGCCACCACCTCCCGGTGCGTCGCGAGGCGGCGCAGTTCCGAAATGGTGGCCTCCGTGCAGTTCCGGCTGTCATGAGGATGAACCCCGGCGGTCGCGAAATGCTGCCCGGGATATTCCCGAGCAATCCGCACCCCTTCCTGGCTTCCCACCACACTAGTGCCGGTGATGACCATCGTCCGCACTCCAGCAGCAAAAGCGCGTTCAACGATTTGCTTTCGATCCGCTTGGAACGAGCGGTGCGCCAGATTCACGCCGATATCAACGATGTCGTGCGATTCTTTCATTGCAATTGATCGGCTTCAAGACACAGGAAACGTTCGCCGCAGGCTATTCGGATATCCTGTATCGCTCCGCCCGCACTCCTCCGCACTGTTCCCAAAGTGCTTGCTCAAACCACCGAAAGGCGGGCTGGCGTTTGGCGTAAAAGAGATGGCTCGACCGGCTTCGGTGATAATCCGACGACCCAAACCGAGGAATCGGCACACGAAATCGTGGCGTTTTTCCGAAAAGCTCCGCCCAGTGATACTCGAGTTTCTGGCTCGCTGTAGTGTACCAGACCTCGACCGGGTCGGCCACCCGGAGCAAATAGTCAATATGCCAGTGTGGCGCGGCAGTTGATTCCAAGTGGTGACCAATCCGCGCACGGAGCCCTCCAGAACCAAAAGCGCTGCCGACGTAAGCGTAAAACCCGGGAACAATAGCGAAGGTTCCCAGCCGGCCAATCTCCAACCGCTTCATTTGGCCGGCGAAGGCGATCAGGACATAGGTGCCTGTGGCCTCAGGCAATTCCATGCGCCTCAGCCGAAGGTGCTCCCGTTCCAGCCCCAATTGCCGGCTCCCATATCGGTGAAGTTCAGGTAAACACGGTCCGGCGGGATCCCAAGGGAATCGTTGAGCAATTTACACACTTGCTGCGAAAGCTTCCGATTCACCTCGTCGGTCACACCGCCGATGCTGCGGATGTCCACGAAGGCCGCGTCACCTGGCTTGCCGGACATCAGGATGGCGGCTTGGCCGATGGTGACCATGACGTATTGCTCGGGCTTCCCGATAGTTCCGGCGACCGCTTTTGAGAGCGAAGCCAGCAGGGCTTTCCGTTTGTCCTCGGAGAGGACCACTGTCGTTTCGAGTTTCAATAGTGGCATACTCAACATCTACAGCCGGGAGGTGATCCGCTCAAGTTAAGTCGAAAAACGGCAGGACACCGCGCCGGCCGCTTTCGCAGGGCCGATGTAAGCGGCGCGGTCCGCTCTCGTCAGGTTCATCTTGTCCACGACAAACGGGGTCTTTCCCTCCAGGCAAGCCTTCACCAGCAAGTCCTCCCGGTGGTGGGGTTTCAGCATGTCCAGATTGACCCGAACATGCGTCCGAAAGAAACGTTCCAAATAGAAGCTCGATTTTTCGGTAGCTTGGATGCCGATGAACAACACCATTTCCATGGCATCAGACCTCCACTATCAGGCCGGGATCAAATCCGGTTCGGGGTTCGGTCGGGTAACCCCGCGGATTGGCGATGACGCGGGTTTTGCCAACCGCGTAATCGCAGCAGCAGTGGATGTGGCCATGGACCCATAATCGGGCTTCGCTTTCGACGATGAAACGGCTCAGGTCGGATGCGAAGGCCGGATTGCAGGCATCCCCATCGAACGCTGGCGGAATGGACTCTCTGCTCGGCGCATGGTGAGTGACCACAACCACCTTCCGGCCTTTGAGACTGAACACCTGGTCCGCGAGCCACTGCCGAGATTGCATGTGAAGCCGGCGTGTGTCGGACGGTCTCAATCGGCTGTATCGCGGCAGGGTCCGGATCCGGCGGTAATCATTCATGCCCGTCTGAGCCACGACTTCCGACAGCACCGGATTCCCATTCAACCCGAAATCGGTCCACAACGTTGCCCCGAGAAAGACTACCTCCCCGATGCTGCACTGCTCGTTTTCCAGCAGACGGATATTGGTGCCGTCAGCCAATTCCTGGAGTTCCTTGATGAGCTTCTGAAGCTTCTGGCCGTAGAATTCGTGATTGCCGAGCACGTAAATGACGGGCCGGTCAGGAAATGCCTTCAGGGCCCATTTCAAGCCATTGCGCCCAGTGCCAACGTCCCCGGCAAGAATGACCACATCCGCCTCCACTGCCGGTGGCGTGAAGGGCGCAAATTCCAGGTGCAAATCGCTGAGGATGTGGAGGCGCATTAAGGTCGTTTCTTCAGCCAGTTCCCACCGTTACCCGCCATACCAGTTCGCTTTCCGGCTCGATGCGGATGGGTACGGGCAAAAACCGCCGGATAATCTCGGCATTCGTGGTCGTGTGCAGCGAGGGTTTGGTCGTTTGGAAAGAGCCTCTCCCTGCCAATGCCATGGGGAGCAACAACTGGTCAGCCAGATGTTCGTCCACCGGCACGTTCGCATCGAGCCATGCCTTGGCGGCTTTGACTGCCGATTTGGCGACTTCCTCTGCGGGCCGGCCACGCTCGCCAAAGCCGGTGAAGACCGCGGTCACGTGCTCAGCTTCGATTTCCAGGACGACGGCGTTGCCGGGCCCCACAGGGCGCGGAACATTCTCGACGCTGCATTCATCGGCCCGCCATTTCAGTTCCTCCCGCACAACCGCCAGTTCCCTTTCGGCCACGTGCTCGGGGAGCTTGGAGGTCCAAATGCGGGCATGCTGGCTTCGAATCGAACCCCGCTCCAGCAAATCGATCGGGGACAATTTCGTTGCCGGTTGCACCCGAGCGTGAAATTGCCCGCCACCTGCCGGGAAGAATCCCGGGCGCTTCAATTCCAGCTCTACCGTCGGCCCCATCCGGTGAATCAAGGGCATGAAACACTTGGCCAGGAAATCAAACGAGGGTGCCAGAGGGTTGTGCGTCCCGCCTTCCAAGGTGAGCGTGCTGGGGCCGGAGGCAGTCAACAGTGAGGGAAGCACCGTCTGCAGCACCAACGTGGCGCTGCCGGCTGTGCCCACGGCAAATCTGTAATTGCCCGGCGTCACCGGCCCCGGGCGGAACTCCAGCACCTGCGAGCTCAGCGTGGCTCCAATGACCTCGGCGCAACCGACTGTCCGGGCCGCCTCGACGGCAGTCAGGTGCTGCCGCAGCAGCCCCGGCTTCTGGCGCCTGGCTCGGATGCGCTCCATGCGAAACGGTTGGCCCGTGACCAGCGACAGCGCCAAGGACGTGCGCAGGATCTGGCCGCCACCCTCGCCTTCTGACCCATCAATGGCGATCATCACGTCAGTCTTCCGCCCGCTCGCCGTGCGGCGCCATCTTGACCAGCTTGGGATCGAATTGGCCAAGGATGGTCACCAGGTCGTGTTGAGCCGCCATCACCTCGTGGATGTTCTTATAGACCATCGGCACTTCGTCCAAACCAGCGGAGATCAGCGTCACGCCCTTCTCCCGCAGGAACGCATTCACTTTCTTCCACTCGAAGGTCTTGGTCGCCTGCGTTCGGCTCATCACCCGGCCGGCGCCATGGGAGGCCGAGTTGAGCGATTCCGGGTTGCCTTTGCCGCTCACGACGAAGCCCGGCGAGGCCATCGAACCGGGAATGATGCCCAGCACACCCTGGCCAGCAGGCGTCGCTCCTTTGCGGTGAACAATGACTTCCTTTTCGACACCGTTGATGACGTGCCGCTCCTTCCAGGCGAAGTTGTGATGGTTCTCCAGGTCCAGCAGCACCTCGGCCCCAAGATTCGCGGCGACGTGCTTATGGATGAGCGCATGGTTCGCGGCGGCGTAACGGCCCATCAACTCCATCGCCGCCCAGTATTCCTGGCCATCCTGGGAATCCAGTGACAACCAGGCCAGCCGCTTGAACTCGCTCGGCAGGTCCGGGAACTGGCTGAAGGCAATCTTGCTGTAATGATCGCACACGGCGGCACCCGTGCCGCGGCTTCCGCTGTGGGAGA
Source organism: Verrucomicrobiota bacterium (assembly GCA_050011195.1). GTDB lineage: Bacteria > Verrucomicrobiota > Verrucomicrobiia > Limisphaerales > UBA8199 > PALSA-1440. The sequence continues at coordinate 5,415 of JBEKJO010000122.1, forward strand.
GCAGTGCCACATAAGTTCCCGGCGCAAGTCCATGAATTTCCCCATGAGCAGTGAACAGGCCGAACTCGACGAAATGATTGCCGCTGCCGCTGGTGCCGAGTTGCGACCAGGCCCGGTCCTTGTTCTGCTTGGTGACCGGGCTGATGTTCCAATCCGCGTCCAAAACCTCATGCTGGCGGCGGTGCTTGAACGAGGCGCCGATTCCAAAGCGCGTCTCGGCCTCGATGGCCTGCGTCAGGCGGTCCTGGTGGTGCTCCAGGTCCCGGGCGGGAATATCCAGCACCGTCATCTTCATGCGGCAGGCGATGTCCACGCCCACCGCGTAGGGGATCACCGTATTTTCAGTGGCCAGCACCCCGCCGATCGGGAGACCGTAGCCGACGTGGGCATCGGGCATCAGGGCCCCCGCCACAGCCACCGGCAGCAGGCAGGCCTTTTCCATCTGCATGACAGCTTCATGCTCAAGCCTTTCGCCCCACTGCCGGTATTTGATCGGCTCGGAGCGTGGCGGTGGCGGGGCGTTCAGCAAGGCTTTGGCCAATTCGCCCCGCAAGCTGTCCTCGGTGAAGGCTGAAGGATTGGCGATGATCGCCTTCACTTCCTCTTCCAAACGGGTTTTGTCACCGCCGGCGAGGATGAATCTGCTGATGAAATCCGTTGCTCGCCGGGTCGCTTCCCCCAGCGGTACGCCGAGACGAACAAAGTCCTTACTGTTCACAAATGGAGACCGAAGGTCGGCGAGTGGCACTCAGGTCACCACAGCAAATCCTCCAGCTTGGTAATTCGTTGAACCGACTGTTTGACAAAGAAAGCTACGTTTCCAGGTATTAAGAGAAAGGACCCCGAATCCATCGCGAAGCGTGGCACAACTGAAACCCCGCTTTCTTTGCAAGCCGACCCGCTCAACCGAGGTAGCCACTTCAATGACTTTGCCCAAGACTCACCGGGCTGATCCTCAACAAACTTCACAATACGAGGGTCCGTTGCTCCAAACATCCACCGCGAACTCTTGACCAGGCGCATCATTAGCTCCAGCACGTCACGACGCGGTGGTCTTGGCATCATATGAACGTCGAGGAAGCGATTTGCCCTGCCCGCTGAATCCAAACCAAGAGTAACGACAAACGGCTCCCTAAACATGAAGCGAATGCTACCTTCGCCATTTGGTTCGCAAGACCAAAAATAGACAGGCAGCTTCACAAGGTCGGCCAGCACAACGATACACGTATGCAACCAAAGGCCGACGCGGGAGGGCTCTGCTTGGCCCAACAGCACTGTCATTTCTTCCGGAGAAAGTGCCGTGTCGACATGCGCAGAAATCTTGTTCCGTGCGGATGATAACAACGTGCCTTTTCCGATTGCTGAGATCTGCAGCAGTTGGAGACGGAGCTGGGGAATAACTGAGCGTGCATGGTCAGGTAATTGGCAAAAGGTGTCTGGATTGTTCTCTAAGTCATTCGCCAAATCGCGAACGGCTTCAACAAGAGAATGCAAAGGCGTGAGGAGGATTTTCAACTTCCTGCGCTTTTTCACTTTGCTCTTGGTGCGTCCGGCAGTCGCAATTAGTACCTCAAGATCGCGCAGGGACTCCATACATCGGAATAGTTTCTGAGCTGCGACGTTGGCAGGCTTCCAAGCTTGAGGCTGGCATTCCGTTGTGACGTCTGCGATGTGCCGGGTTTCGTCAGCATAAACCGGTCGTTTGCCGAACCACGCCATCACGGGCCCTTTCTGTGCGATTTCTTCGGACATAATTCAGTCAGCAGCATCAGGCAAGCCCTGAACTGTACGACGGCCAATTCTCGCAAGAATCGGATGGTAGGACGAGCAACATTTTGATCCCGATTTTGGGCCGCCATTTCTGGCGGCCCAACACTCTTCAGTCCTCCACAAACAACCTCCAGTCCGCGATGGCGTGCAAGTTGCGAATGAACGCCATCGCCGGCAGGTCCTTCGGCGCCCGGGGGATGGACAGGAGCTTCAGTCCGGCTTCGTGCGGCAGGCGGTCAGCCTTGCGCTGGTTCACCTCCTTGGCCGACCAGACGAGGTTTTCCCAGGCGTCCTTGCCGCCGCGCGAGCGCGGAACAACGTGGTCGAGACTGCCCTCGTCCGGGTGCAGAACCCGGCCGGTATACTGGCAGCGGTTGCCATCGCGCTCCCGGATCGCGCGGGCGCAGAGCTTCGGGCGCTTCTTGGGCACCTTGGCGTAGTTGACCGCCACGATGACGGTCGGCACGCGAATCTGACCGCGCACGGTATGCACCGCATCGTCCTGGTCGCGAATCGGCAGAGTAATCCACTCTTCCCAGGTGACTGGGTGGATATGGTCCTCGCCCTCGATCTCCAGGCCGGTGGCAACATTGGTGGCCATCATGCAGAACGCCTCCTGAGGCGTGCGCACGTTGATGGCCTGCCAGTTGCGGTTCAGCACCAGCACGGTCGCTTTCGTCAGTATGTTGCTCATAAATGTTCTTGGGTGTTTGTTCTTTGTTGAACGGCGTCTGAGCGATTTCGGCCTTCGGATTTCGGATTTCGGACTTACCGTTGGCTGCCTCGCCTGGAATCGCACCAGGACCTCCGGTGTCAGAGACCGGCACGCTGCGGATTACGCCACGAGGCAAATGGTCGCCCGGGAAGGTTCTGCCCCTCCGATTTCTGGGTGTAGGCCAGACGTGATACTATTTCACCACCGAGCGGAAAAGATCGGCAATAATATCGGCAATCTGTTGGCCAATCATGTTGCATACATTGACAATATGCTTGTAAACTGGCGTTGCTTATGCTCTATTAGATCGGCAATAATATCGGCACAAATGACGAGACAAGCAGCCATTAAGACACTGTTCGATCACCCATCGGACATGGAGCCGCTTCTGCCTGGTGATGGTGACAGCAAGTCGTCGAGCCTGGCTTTGGCGCTGATACGCGGCGCCGAACGGCTCCGCACTTCGCTCCATCCGACCACCCGCAAACTGGTGGCGGACTTGGTGTGCTCGATGAACAGCTACTACTCGAACCTCATCGAAGGTCATCGCACGCGCCCGAGAGACATTGACGCGGCAATCAGGAAGGATTTTTCCGCCGACCCCGCCCGACGGTCCCTTCAGATCCAGCATGTCGCCCACATGGAAGTTCAGGCGGAGATGGAAGCCAGGTTGCCAGCGATGGCTGCCGGCGCTATCTGCTCGACTGAATTTCTCTGCTGGCTGCACGAGGGATTCTATCGGCGGCTGCCGGAAGAATTCCGCAAGGTGGAAGACGAAAAGGGAAAGGCCCATGAAGTCCAGCCAGGCGCCTTTCGCCAAGGCGAGGTCAGCGTGGGCCGACACATGGCGCCATCCAGCAAGAGGCTCAGGGAATTCCTCAAGCGCTTCGCAGAGTTTTACGGTCCGCTGGTGACGACCGATCCAGGCAGTCTGATTGCGGCTGCGGCCGCCCATCACCGCCTGACGTGGATACATCCGTTCCTGGATGGCAATGGCCGCGTGGCCCGATTGTTCACCCACGCCTGGTTTGCGAACGCGGGGGTGGACAGTGACGGGCTCTGGACGATCTCGCGCGGCCTGGCCCGGCGGAAGGCGGAATATCAAGCCGCACTGGCCAATGCCGATGAGAAGCGGGTGAACGATTACGACGGCCGCGGCTATCTTTCGCAGCGCTATCTCGGCGAATTCTGCCAGTTCTTTCTGGGTACCGCCAGCGACCAGGTCGAATTCATGCAGGAACTCCTGGCTCTCGAGGGAATGCTGGATCGCATCACCGGTTATGCTAAACGCAGAGAGTTTGCGAAGGAGCTTCCCCGTGGTTCTGCCCTGGTGCTCAGGGACATCTTTCTCCGCGGAGAAATCGCGCGCGGCGACGTGGCGCGAATCATCGGCGCATCGCCGCGTACGGCCCAGAAGGTCACCGGCGAACTGCTCTCACAACGGTTGGTCACCTCCGGTTCGCCGAAAGGGCCATTGCGACTGGGCTTCCCTGCGGACGCGGCCGGCCATTACTTCCCGAACCTGTATCCGGCGGGCGGGGATTGATACGCAAAAGATGGCTGCCGGGGATGGACTCGCACCACCACGCTCGCCTTCAAAGGGCGATGTCCTGCTGTTTAGACGACCCGGCATTGAATTTGGTGGCCCGCCAGGGTAACGCTCCCTGTTCAACGGATTAAAAGTCCGTTGCATCACTTTAATGCTTGCAGGCCGAAATGGTGCTCGCGGCAGGATTCGCACCCGCACTGGCGACGCTCTCGACGTCGTGTCTCTGCTGTTGGACTACGAGAGCGAAATGGATGGAGCCTCCTGCCGGTGCTGCCCCGGCCTGACTTTCTTACAAAGGAAGCCTGCGGGCTGCCGCAAGGAGGCGAAGTGGTCGCAATCCCCAGTGCTGCCCTGGGCACAGCGGGCTTATGAAACCTGCCTGAGCGCTGGCTCGACTGCGACGCTGACGGATAAAGAAGAATGGGGCCCCCACCCGGAGTTGCACCGAGTTCCCTTGCCTACCGAGCAAGCGCATCGCTTAAAATGCTTTGGGGGCGCTGAAAATGGTCGGCGCGAGACGACTTGCACGTCCAAGGCTGCCTGGTTCTAAGCCAGGTGGGTCTGCTATTCCCCGTAAACCACACGCCGAGAAATTGGCGTCCCTGACCGGCTTCGCTCCGGTGATCTCCTGCATGAGAGGCAGGCATGTTGGCTGGACTACACCACAGGGACAAAAAGATGGTGAGGGCAAAAGGAGTTGCACCTTTGACCTGATGCATGTGACGCATCCGCTCTGGCTGGCTGAGCTATGCCCTCAAAATGGTGGGGAAGAAGAGTGCTGCCCTCTTTGCCTCTCGCATGTCAAACGAGCGCTCTGCTGATGAGCTACGTCCCCGAAAATGGAGCGGGTGAACGGAGTCGCACCGTCGTCTCAGCCTTGGCAAAGCCGTATTCTCACTGTTGAACCACACCCGCGTGAAATGGTGTCCCCAGCCGGACTCTCACCAGCAACCTGGAGTTTAGGACACTCCCGCTCTGTGCTTTGAGCTATGGGGACAAGGGATCGAACCCCCGGATGGTCTCTTCCACCAGCTCACACCCAGCGCTTTCTCAAAGCCCTATTCAAGAAGGAAAGGGCTGGGCCGCTCGAGCTGCTTCGCGTTCAGGGGTTCGAAATGGTACGCGCGTCCGGTAACGCTCCGGATCCAGGCACTCATCTAGTGCGACTCAGTTTATAAGACTGACGGTTCTGCTTTGAACTACGCGCGCAGAAAATGGCGGAATGCCGTGGGCTTGCACCACTTGCCCGAAGGCACGCACTGTTTAGCAAACAGGCCCGGTTCGCTTGCCCGGTTGGCATTCCTGAAAATGGTCGGCGTGGGGAGACTTGCACGCCCAAGGCTGTTCGGGTTTGAGCCGAACCGGTCTGCTGTTCCCAGTTAACCACACGCCGGTCGGCGCCCCGGGACTTGCACCCCCAAGGCTGCCAGATTCTGAATCTGGACCCTCTGCTATTCGGGTTGAACCACATGCCCAGTGAAAATGGCACTCCCGGCAGGACTCTCACCTGCAACCCGGCGGTTCGAAGCCGCCCGCTCTGATAATTTGAGCTACGGGAGCATGAAATGGGGCCGACGGGGAGACTCGCACTCCCGTGGGGCGGATCGCCCGGCAGTTTACGAAACTGCTGCTGTCGCTGCTGAGCCACGTTGGCAAGAAATGGTGGGTTGCCACAGTGCTGCCCCGTGCTCTGCGGTTTAAGAAACCGCTGCATCGCGGCAATGCTTGCAACCCAATCGCGACACGAAGGCGGAGTTGAACCGCCACAGTCAGGTCTGTGAAGTCCTGACTGGCACCGGTGTTCGCGTCGCGTGAAATGGTCAGAGTGGCGGGTAACGCTCCCGCTTGCTCTTGCTCCCGAAGCAAGCGCCTCACTTTTAGGCTACGCTCTGGTAGACTCCCCAGCGCACTGAACCCGGCATCCGGCCATTTCTTCGACCGTGCGAGGTTTCTGCCGGCACACCAGGCTCAACTGGGGGAAATGGTCGAGCATCAGGGTATTGCGCCCTGTATTCCGGTTTGGAAGACCGGCGTGTATCTCTCAACACCTATGCTCGAAGAAATGGAGTCCCGTAAGGGAGTTGCACCCATCTGAACGGTTTTGCAGACCGCTGCCTGAGCTGCTCGGCCAACGGGACACGTAAATTCGGATTGTGGCGCGGAGAGCTTGGAATCCTCCTGAGGAGGGGGCGGGAGTTTTCCCGCCCGCACGCGTTGTATTCAACTTCAGGCTGGGACCTCAGGAGCCGAGTCGGCCTTGCCGGTCGGGACCGGGCATACCAAGCGCCCGTGGAATGCCTGCAGTCTGCCCGCCGAGAGTAACTACGTCAGGCGCAACTTCGGACGCCAATTGCATGGATGACCGCGGATTTTACGGGTGAGAATTGGTGCCTGTTGCGAATCCGGTGATCCTGCCGACCGTGCTCCAGACTTTCTCGGGATAGCGTCGCAAGGTTTTATTCAATCGCCGGCGGCTCAACGTATCCAGGTTCTGAAATGTAACCAGGGACTGCGGATCAAGGCCGTCACGAAGGTTCAGCCAGGCAAAATCACAGAGCGCCTGCTCAACGGGCGCGATCACCTGGTCCGCAGGCTTGGCATAAACGCTGGCGGGGACGCAGATGAACCTCAGTTTACCGGCCGGGGTGATGCGATCGGACTTCCGGTTATGGCGGCGATGGGTGAAGCAGGTGATTTCCGTCGGCACCTGAGTGACGAGGTGGCACCGAAACAGCGCGTAAAAGCCCGTGATGTAGGCCCCTGGATCGACCGCCGACAGAATGGCCTCAGGACGCACTCCCTGGCTTGGACCGTACCGCCCGTGGGCGTAACGATGGATGATACCACGCCGCACCAAACGGCCGAGTTCGGTATTCACCGCGTGGAGCGTGGTCTGTGCCACGTTCGCAAGCTCCGCGACGGAGAAAACCACCTTCCCGTGCTGGGCTCCCTGTTCAGCGAAAAAGCTTTGCCATTCCAGAGTTTTCATGATGGACAAACCCGCACAATCAGATTCAAGGCTGATTCGAGAACCGCTCTGCCACCTCCCCCGGCATTCATCTGTTGCACCACCGTTGAATCCATCTGCTCGTCGATGACCTTCTGAATGGCGGCCGCGTGGTAGTCCCGGTTTTCCTGCAGGTCTTTCAACCTCCGAGCGACAGTCTCCGGGCGGAGTTCCATTTTCGCCACCTTTTGCTGCAGCCGAGCGGGTGAATCCGGGCGCAGTTTGTCCCTGTAAAGAAAGAGGTCCACCAAATCACGGTGCTGGAGGAAGATCCGGTTCAGGACCGCGATGACTTTGCTTTCGATCAGGTCAGCATCGGAAGGCGTCGGATGCACCGTTCCGCCCGCTGTCCGGATGGTTGGCGGATCCAGGCAGATGATTTGGGTGACCTCCAGCGGGATTTCAATGTGGAGATCGCCTTTCCAAAATCGAAGATCGACGAATTTTGCGTTGGGTGAATCTGCGTCAGGCCCAGTGCGGGCAGAAACCGAGCCTTCGTAACCGAGTTCCCGACGGACCTGGCCCAGAATGACCCGCCGACAAAGACCGAGTAGCTCCCGCTGTTTTGCCTTCAGATCCCCTCCCCAATGATAATCGATATCCACTGAGAAGCGCTGGCTGTTGTCGAGCAAGCGATACCGGAATCCGCCGATCAGCAGCAAATTAACTCCAGCCGGACTGGTCGCTACCAATCTGGCGACGACCTTCTGTAATCTGTCTGTTTCCTGAAACTCGGTTTTCACTGTGTAATGGATAAGCCATTTATTCACGATATACAACATAAATGTTGTATATCGTAATCTAGCTGTGAGCTGATGGCGTCATAGCGGACAACGTAAACCACTTGCGGGCGGATGGTTGCGCATCCGCCCGCGTTGTTTGCCTCTGGCGTCCTTGAACCGTCAAGGTCGCTGGTTAGCTAGGACCTGATGAAGTCCGAGATGACCGCCGGCACGCTGGTGTCGAAGCCCACCACGTCCAGCATTCCGCGGTCGTTCGGGTCGGCCAGGGTGAAGCCGTTGGAGGTCATCCCCACAACGACCGCCTTGGCGTCCCACTCGAACTCCTTGCGATACTGACGCAGTGCCTGAGCTGGGTGGATGTTACCCGCCCAGGTTTCGCTGTCGGTGTACGTTAGGAACGCCGAAACCTTCACGTCGTTTTCTAACGCCCAACGCAAAGGCAGCGAGCAGTCGGTGCCCATGAACGGCAGGCTGCTGAGTGCCTTGATCACGCCATCCAGCCGCATGCGCGGCGAGATATTCAACGGCATGAACCGGTCCGCGAATGCCATGATGTGGCACTCGCGTTCGGTTGCCGCCGTGACCAGGGCCATCGCAGCGCTCGCCTCTCGTGCCGAGAGGCACGAACCTGCAATCATCGAGCCACCCATAGAACCGCTGACGTCCAGGGCCAGGAGCACCGGCTTGCCGCACGGTTCCACGTTCTTGAACGTGGCGTAAAACGCCGCGTCCAAAGCATCAATGATCTTCGGCACCGGCTGCCAGGTGAGACCGCCCTTCTCACCGCGGCCTTGCGCATACACCTTCTGGGCGATTAACACTGCCAGCGGGTGGATGCGAGCGCGCTTGAGCAGGGCTTCGTCGCCCAGCTTGCGGATAACCAGGTTAGCCGCCGCACTGAACGGCTTGACCAGGCCGACGGCGGTCATCTTGCCCAGGTTACGCACCAGGGCCGTGAGCGGCATGCGCTGCAGCAGGGCATCCCAAACCTCGAGCTCGTTGAGCCACTGAGTCGGAATCGCCTCACGCGGCAGATCGCAGTCGTTGATCAGGGCAACGATCTCGGCCTTGCTCGAAGCCTTCTTGGCCTTCTCGAATGCTTCGATGATCTCCGGCAGCTTGCCGGCCGCGGCGTAGGTTGCCACACGGTCCTCACCATTTACCTTACGCTCGACCGTGCGCTCGCCCAGGCCTTCCGCGCCGGACAGGATCCAGCGGAACACCGCTTCGTGCTCAGCCGAAGGAGCCTTCGGGTGAGCCAGGCGCAGCAGGTCGCCGTGCGACCAGCGGTCGCGTTGCTGATACTTCACCACCTGGTAAGCCAGCTTGTCGGCTTCCTGCTCAAGGTACCAGCGGCCAACGGCATTGCGCAGGCCGCGGCCCCAGCCGCGCAGAGCATTCACATACTCGGCGAAGTGGAACAGATGAGTGCCGATGCGGCAGACCTTGGCCAGGTTCTGGAGGGCCAGACCCTTGGCTTCCGGGCTGCCGTGAGCCGCCACGAGGGCCAGCGCAAAGATCGCGGGGTCGTTCTTGGGCGCGCGGCCGCTGTCGCTGATCTCCACGATGCGGTTTACGGCGCGAACACCGTCAGCCTTGATGCAACGGACAATCGCGTCCTGGTTCTGCTTCACCAGGTCGCGCTCGCCGATGTAATAAGTGCCCCCTTCGGCGCCGAGAATCAGGAACCGGTCGAACCGGGTCCAGTCATCAACCTGCCAGGAGTAGCCACCGGCCGAGTTGGCCATCTGGGTCGAGCCCGGGATGGGCTGCGATTGCGGGGTGATGCGGCGGTTGAACAGTTTTGCGTAGTTAAGGGCCGTGTTGGCCTCCTTTCGATGTTGCGCCGCCAACTTTCGGCACGATCTATTTGGTTGCACTGCGGACAAGTTGGTGAACCTGGGGTTGGTCCTTTTCGAGAAGATAACCCAGGTTCTTCGGCCCGCAGAAAGCGTTACGACGGTCCTGTTTTTCAAAAGGTCGGGCCGCACGCGACGAAGGCGGCGGCCCTGTATTTTGTTTTGCCCGGCTTGAGCCGGACGGCGGTTAAACAAACCGCTTCATTAGTCAGGTATTAATCAATGCGGTAACCCACATTCATCGGCCCGCTGCATCGCTCGGGCGGCTTGCGCCGCCGTCCTCGCGAGCGGACAAGGGGGAACGTGGAGTTGGTTGCCTATCGGCAACGTTGCTCCACGCCCCTACGGCGGTTTATCGCGCCGTCCGCTGCTACGAGGTTCTTTCACTGCTCGCATCATTTCCTTTCGTTTTGCTGGCGCTTGGGCTCGCGCCCCATTGACCAGGCAGAGCTAAAACCATTTGCGCCGGCTTGTTTATGGTGGAAAAAACAACCATTATGACTGCCCGGTCATGTTCGAGAATCTTTTCGCACAATCAGGGCTATCGCTGGAACGCTTGAAGACGTTCCGAGAGATCGTGGCTGCCGGCGGCATCACCGCTGCTGCCGGCGACGACTCGAACCGGCAAAGCCAGTTCAGTCGCCAGCTCAAGGAACTGGAACGCTACTTCGGAGTCGAGTTGCTCAAGCGCGGACGTGGTCCGGCCGAACTGACCGACGCCGGCCAGTGGCTTTACGAGATTATCGGCCACACGCTTCGGGCGTTGGAAGAATTCCGGAGCACCTGCGCCGGCCAGCCGGTGGAACTCGTGGTCGGAGCTGGGGAAAGCCTGATCCAATGGCTGTTGCTGCCGCGCCTGCCGGGACTCGCCGAGGCGCATCCGCGGCTGGCGGTCACCTTCCAGAACCTCAAGACCGATGAGATCCTGCATCGGCTGCTCGATGGCGGGGTTGATTTCGGCGTGGTCAGCCGTTATGAGCCGAGTCGGCTGCTGGCCTCGGCGCCGCTCGGCAAACTGGAGTTTTGCCTTTTCGCACCGGCCGCCCTGTTGCCGGCAAACCCAAAACTCAAGGTGAAGTCGGATATTCTTGGCACGCTGCCGCTGGCGATGTTGGAAGGCAGTGCCGGCATTCGCAAGGCAGTGGAACAGGAAGCTCAACGCAACGGGATCAAGCTGAATGTGCGGCTGCGGTTCAGTTCCTATCCGCAGCTCGCCCAAGCCGTGCAAAGCCTGAGCGTCGCGGCGATCATGCCCAAGCTGGCCGCGGCTTCGTTCCGGGAAACGGACGTGCGGACCGTGCCATTGCCCTTTCTGGGAGCTTTGTCGCGTCAGGTATCGCTGGTCTGGAATCGGAAGACGGCCGAGGTGCGCCCGGCAATTGCCCAATACGCCCGGTTGTTGCCCCCGATGTTTCAAATGGACGGACGCTGAAAGCAGCGGGCAAGGGCTGACCTTGGGCTTTTTTGCGTGCTCTGCCGTTGAGCTACTCCGCCATTGCGTGGCGGAGGGCGGACTCGAACCGCCAACCCTGCATTTCACGAGAACCCACTGTCTTCGGCCCGCTGAAAAGTCAGATGGGCAAGGGGCGCCATGGAATTACTCCTCGCGGAGGCTGCTCTGCCATTGAGCTACCGCCCCGTTCGGCGGGGCGGATTGGATTCGAACCAACAACACGCGATAATCCACAACTTCGGCCCATCGAAAGCGAGCGGGCAAGAAGGCGACTGTGGAATTGCCCGGAGTGCTGCCGTTACACCACCGCCGCTTGCACGACGGAGCGGAGTCGAACCGCTGCTGCCGAGTCCCGATAACCCACAATCTACGGCCCGCTAAAGAACCGACGGATAAAAACGAACTGGGAGTCTACGTGCTCTGCCACTGAGCTACTCCGGCCTCTGGAGCCGAAGGCTGGACTCGAACCAGCGACCGCGTCGTTATCAACGATAACCCAATCCTGCGACCCGTCGAAACCAACGCGTTGGGCAAGGAGATGCGGACGGGTTTTGGATTCGGCAGGATTCGAACCTGCTGCTTCCCGGTCCAGGCCGGGCGTTCTACCGGTTGAACTACGATAACCATCTGCGTTCGGCCCAACAACGACGACGGACAAGAGGCGAGTTGGGATACCATCAGTCGCCTGATGGCGCGGGGTTTGAACCCGCTTGTCCCGACACATCGACGACACATCGGAACTTCACCGATAACCCAGACTCAACGGCCCGTCTAAAGAACTCGATGGACAAATGGCGTGATCGAGCGGAGGCACTCCATGCCGGGAATCGAACCCGGAGCGCTCGGACGGTCGCCCGAGACGCTACGCCCTCCTTTGCTTTGGCGGAGGATAAACGATCAACTTCGGCCCATCGAAATTGGGGTGACCAACCGGATTCGCACCGGCACAAACGCCTTCACGGGGCGTGATGCTGCTCTTACATCATAATCACCATCAAACTGGCCTGCCAAGCCGTAGCTGGCAGGCGAAGGCTGGAGCCTCTGGTCGGACTCGCACCGACGAATACGAGTTCACGGAACTCGCCCTGTGGCTGCCGAGGCACAGAGGCAAACTGGCGTCCGCGGCAGGAGTTGCACCTGCGACCTCCACCTTCGCACGGTGGCGCTCTGATTCTAACTGAGCTACGCGGACAGAATGGCATCCGTGGCCGGACTCGCACCGGCTAGGGTCGGCTTGAAGGGCCGGCGGCTCGAGCTGCTTTGCATTCACGGACAAATCGGTCGCCGCGGAAGGCAGGAAAACACGGGGTCGCTGCTCGCGGGCAGGCCTTAACCCCGTGGAATCCGATCCTCCGTGGCGGTAATGGACGCGCTAACGCCGCAGGGCGCGCGTCTTGTAAGTCAGGAGCGGTCGGAACGTCGCAATGACCGAAACCAGTCGGGCATCCACGAGATCCTGGACCACGTCCTCGATGTTCTTGTAGGCGGCGGGAGCCTCTTCGTAGAGCAACTCACGCCGTTCGCAGATAACCCGGCCACCCAGCGGTGTCTGGGTCAACTGGTGCGTGCTGAAGCGCTCGCGCATGCGCAGACGGGTCTCGCTCCGCGCCCACTTGCGGCCGGCCCCGTGAGCCAGCGACCAGGCGTGGCTTTCGCCCTCGCCGATTGGCTTCACGAGGTAGCTGAGCGACCCGCGGGAACCGGGGATTATCACCGGCTCGCCTTCGGTCGCCACGGCACCCTTGCGATGAACCCAGACAGCCTCCCCCTCGAACTCTCGACGGGTGATGCTGTTGTGGCAGCCGTCCCAGAGGCATTCCGCTTCGGTTCCCAGAGCCTGAACGAAACGTCGCGCGATAAGCGCACGATTCGTCTCGGCCCAGCGCACGGCCAGGTCATGGTCCCGGAGGTAGGCCGCAGCTGCAAAGGACTCGGCATCCGAGCCGTTGGCCTGGTGCTCCTCCGCATAAGCGCGCAGGCTGGATTCACCCAGACCTCGCGAGCCGCTGTGGACCAGAACAACCAATTGCTGCTTGCCCAAGCCCAACTGCCTGAATTCCCGGGCGTTCACCACCTCCTCGACCGCCTGCAGCTCGGCGAAGTGGTTGTCGCCACCAATCGTGCC